>CAXMTO010000324.1:0-4806 GCA_964196355.1 uncultured Myxococcota bacterium | reverse complement strand
GATCCAAAGGGAGGGGTGGACATAAGGATACCGTTGTCAGAGCCCACGAAGGAGCTGTTACTCAAGCAACCTTCAGCGGAGCTGAACAGAAAGGGTGTTCGAAGGCCTGACGGTTATGTTTTCCCAGGACATAATGGTGCTATGAAGTCAGGAGAGAGTGGAGTGGCCAGGAACCTTGCGAATGCTGCCGGATTACCACAGGACTTCAGACCATTCCACGGGCTACGGCATTACGCCTTGACAGAACTTGTTGCCAGTAGTGTAAATATTGAGACCGTAAGACGAATGGCTGGTCATAAGAATATGTCAACAACCCTTCGTTATTTATCGGCTCGTGATGACCAATTAATTGAAGCAGCAGACATTCTCGGGAGGAAGGTAAATGAAGCAATCAGATGATCCTGGTATCTATCGTATGAGGGATTTAATAGAGGTTACAGGCTGGACTCGAAAACGGCTGAGTCAATGGTTACAGCAAGGAATTGTTGTAGCAGAACAGCCACCCCGGAGACAAGGGTGTGCCGCTGGGTTCACGTTTGATAATATTGTCCAGTTCATGATAGTGGACAAATTGGTGGACTGTAACATCAATATACGAACTGCCAGCAGTATAGCTTCTGAGACAACCTCTTATGAGGATGAGTCAGAGAGGGATGAATACCTTCAAGATAGAATATGGGTTGTCATTAACCTTGAGAACACCTCCGAGCGAAAATACTTTCCGTATGGCCACACCCCGGAGATCCTTTGGGATGTTTCATTAGCTGTAAACCTTAACCCCCTTTATAAACTGGTGCTAGATAAGCTGGATTTTCTAGATCTGTAATTTTTAGTTCACGAGGCCGGGGAGGTTGGCCAAATATGAAACGAATAATTCTGGCAGTAATAATGGTGGCACTGTTTTCAACGAATGCTGCTGCCAAGAGAGACAAACCAAGAAGGCTGGCCAGTGTACGGGCTGACTTTATAAATCAATGTATGTACCGGACTAATATCAACAGGATGACTCATCTGTCCTATGATCAGCGATATAGTCTGGCACTGGAGTGTACGGAGAGGTCATTGGACAGGTATCTGGAGATTGAACTTCTGAGATCGGAGATTGAATTGAATGAGGCTCGGACTGAGGCCTTGGAAGAATATATAAATAATTCCAATAGGTGTTATAAGAAAAAGTTATAAGCTTTAAGGAACTTGAGGGTGCAGTTCTAGTCCCTTTTACCCTGTATCCATATAGGACTATTTAGCTTTATCCGATTGTCATAATTCAGGCTAAGTGTCCGTAATATTGGGAGAATAAAAAAGTGTGAATTCTTCCCAATCCGGGATTATCTTTTAGCCTTAATGTGCATATGCACGAAACTATCGGGGGTAACCCGGGCTATGAAATGGAGGTTTGGAAGTTATGAAAAAACAGTATATCAAAGTCATACCAAGTGCTTTGAAGAAGTGGAACTGGTCTAGTTATAGTTTCAAGAGGCTTGAGGATATTTGTGACATCATATACGGGCTCAGACAATTCTGGCCACTATCTGTACGGCAGGTATATTATCGGGTCATTTCCCTAGATGGGTTCAACGAGATGGATCACTGGAAGTCTCAAAAACCTGGGCACAGAGGGGAGGATATTAAGAAGATGATTGATGCTGTTGGTGAGATAGTGAAGTGGGGGAGGATTGATGGTGAAATATCCTGGGCTGCCATAAATGACGAAGGAAGACAGGTAAGCCAGAAGGCTGGCCACTCTTCCCCTGGTGACTTCATTAAGGAAGAGATTGATTGGTTCCTGCAAGGATATAATCTCTGTACAGCTCAATACTCAGAAAACAATAAGGCGAGCCACAAGAACCTTGAAGCTGGACGCTGAGACAAGAGACATTCCATTTAAAGGCAGATGCTGGTGGGTATCAGATAACGGGTATCTGCTGACTAAAAAGAACGGGCTGGATGATGATCAGGCACTGGCTTGGCTTCGTAGGAGGAAGGCTGCCATAGCATAAATCAGGGGCAACAACTCCCCAAGGTTGAAAAATGGCACAATCTTAACAGGTTATGCCATATCACCATTAGCTACCCGAGCCGACCTGTTTTACTTTACTGCTGCCGCTGGTCACTCTCATCCGATATTTTCTGGAAACATCAACAAACCAAAATGCTCCATTCGCTGCTAGTTATCTGGGAATAGTTTTGAAATTTTCCAGGTATAAAGACGCTCCTTTTTGACAAGATATTGGGCTAAGGTCAAATCAAACCTTAACAGGAAGCATCTTAACCTGACCGATCTGGATAATGTTTACTATTGGCAGTACGAATCTCTAGATTTGAGAATGCACGATAGTGCCGTGGTATGTTGCACGTTGCCTCAATCTTTCTCTTAGGTTATATTCTCTGGGAATTCTTCATTAAATATCTTTACAAAAGGAAGCACACGCTATGTTTTCTCAACTCAAAACTCTACTCGAAGAAGACCTCTATCAAGGCTTATTTATCTGCATAGTCAGCGTCGTTGTTCTGTTGGTATTTCCCAATATTCTGACTCCAATCTCGTTTAAAATTGACGAAAGAAAGATCGTTAATTTCATAAAGAATTCCAAACACACTTTTAGATCTACTGAGGCGATATGTGCGCACACTAGCTTAGACACAGACCGTATTAAAAAAGTTGCCAGCAAAAGCAAGAAACTGAAAAGAAACTCTGCGAAAAAAGAGTCATGGTGTTTAAAAGAATAACCTCGCATTAAAACAACCTCCCCTACCTACTTTCCTTCTGGATCCTTTCTAAAGCGGTTTCAAAATGTTCTTCATCAGCTTCAACGCCGATAAACTGCAGGCCATGTTTGATACAGGCAACCCCAGTGGTTCCACTCCCCATAGACATTGCACTCTTTCTGGTTCTCTTTTTAGAGCAGTCGAAATCTATCCCGTAAGGAGGATCCGTTACCACAGCATCTACGGTACCGAGTTCCTCGAGTACGTCGAGACAATCAGCAAGGTACAATGTGCAATTTCCTACTGTTTCTTTTCTCAAAACCTGCTCCATTTCTGGAAACCTTAGAAGTTGATACTACTTAACTATCGGTCATTGCGTATCTGTTAAGGTTGCCAGGCAATACCTCTCAAAAATGCAATAGGACTCCAGCTTGATATGCTTCCTGTACACCCTAAGACCAGTGATATCTGCCATGCCAAGCCTTATTCCCAGAATACACGTGCCATGTCTGCAACAGATTCCGGTAAAGTGAAGGTGGCCATCTCTCCTGAGGCTGCCTCAAAACCTGTAAAATCACTTCGCACCCAAGGAGCGTAACTGGTACGAGCGGTAAGAGAGACCTTTAGGCAGGGAATATTCAAGCCATCTTCAATAGACAATAGACTAAGATTGTATGAGTTCCTGTTCAGACTTTTATAAAATTTCTGCGTATTGAGAACTCCCTCAGCAAGGGTCCGCCAGACTTCTCTTTTCTCTGGAATAAGAAGGGATGACTCCGAAGCTGCAATTCCCCAAACCTCGTAGAACCCTGAAGGGGCAAAAGCTGCGACCCATTCCCATGGACCAGTTCTGCCGATATACCTCTCACCTGCCTTTTTCTCAGCTACGAGCAGATCCGACAGTATACAGGCGCTAGATTGGGCCTCATATTCCTGCGCGTGCTTTCTAAGCACCCCATGATTATTCGATATCTGTCTGGTAGCATGTACCTGAAGGTGAGGATGAACCAGAGACCCGCCGGCGCCAGGCAGGTGGTTCTGAGTGATAGACATAAAAATGGCTTTTGAATCAGCTTTATTTACTCTTGTTAAGTAGTCGGAGCAATTGATAAAGCTGTCACGATAAGAACCAGAACTAGCTGTACCGATCTCAACATGGTGGGTACCATCAAAAAGTGACACGGCCGACCACTCGGTGTATGGAAAAAGGTTGGGGAAAAGTATCGATTTTTTATTTATAAGTCTTTTTCTTTTAGTAATCTGTTGCTTCAGACAAGGGGTCATGAACTCAATATTTCCATAACAGAAAGGACATTTAGATTCGTCCAAATCTGCATCAGGAGGCTGATACAGTTTCTCCGTTCCCCGCTCATTTTCAAGCGCTCTACTGGGCGTAATCCTGCACTGTTTCAAGGTGACAGGATCTGTCCGCACCTGCTGCACCCTTTTTATCGGTTTACCTGCAGCATCGCTAAATTCTGCTGAAAATTCTCTCATATTAAATTCAATCATAGGCTTCCCCCTCCCATCTTATTCCTACGATCTTTAACACGTTTATACTTCAGGTTCCACACGTCATCATTATCCTCAGGTGCTTCAACGTTAGCATAGCCCCATTCATTATCCAAGCAGGCCATCAAAGTTAGCAGATTTCACCAGTCTCAACTCTGTGTCACCCAAGTAGAAGAGCCTCAAGACGAAAAATAACCCGGTTGATTCAACTAGAAACTCAAGATATCAATAAGCCGAATCAATACTTCCTTTTTAAAATGGGGAAGATATGCCTTTAATTACTATTTCACAGGATTACGGCAGTCACGGTTACTATGCCGCCCAAAAAATAGCACAGGAACTGCAGCTGGAACTCTATGATGACGAGACCCTACGAGAGGCAGCTGGCAAACTGAGGGTAGAAACAGAGAACCTCAATGCCCTTAAAGAGCAGGTACCAGGTTTTTTCGACCGACATATGGGCGTTAAACCTGATATCTATTTGGATATACTCCAAGGGGTTGTGTATCATATGTCCAGCGAAAACAAAGGTGTTATCGTTGGTCATGGCAGTCAGGTACTGCTCAAGGATTTCGGATGTGCGCT
>CAXMTO010000323.1:0-11591 GCA_964196355.1 uncultured Myxococcota bacterium | reverse complement strand
ATATCAATACCCGTCCCTAAATTTACTACAGGTCGGTCCCAATCTTTTCATAGTGGCATTTCTTACTGTACTCGCCCTACAAATACTGTTTGGATACACCGATATTGAAAGTCAGGGTGGTGGAAAATATGATCGCCACCTGCCCTGGCCCGCACGTTCTTCCACAACACGTATATTTTCAGGTGCCAAATCTATGGCGCTTACCTTTCCTCCGTTGCCCACAAGCTCTGTCATGAGGGGTAAATAACTACAAGTGCCACAGCCTGCGTCGAGTACCTGCCAGTTGGATTGGATGCCGACCCAGCGTAACATCTGTTCATACTCTGACTGCATGGCCAGAAAATGCATATCTATCCAATCGGTCGATGCCAGATCGTGACCCGTTGAACTGGCATGAGCCTCTGGACTTTGATCTGAACTCTTCATAGTTGTTTACCTCTCCAAACGTTTGATGGAAGTCCGACCACTTACTTAATCCAGGGAACTGTATCCTTTGGATACATTTCGTGTAAAGACATGTGGGACACCTTCGTAAAGCAAAATGAATACTTATATTTCAAACTAGGCATCGTGCGGATGGCTATTTACTGAAAATACCAAAAAAAAGCCGAGCTACCTTTTCCTAAGGCAGCTCGGCTATCTGCTAAGACCCGTAGCTTTCCGTCCCTGTCTTACGACAAGTTTGGCTTTATCTTGTATCAAATAAATTGAATTTCATATACCACATTGTATCAGAAGCGTGACCTCGGAACAATGGCACAGCGTGGTACTTCTGGTAATAATCTAACATGGTATCCTGGAAAGCAGCGATACAGCCCCGTTAGAATTACAAAATATACAGGTCAGAGAAATATGTTCTTTGGCAGGGTCAAATGTCGGTAGGCAAGCCGAAACTTAACATTATTCCTGATCAGCTCATAAATAATCATGCCTAAAAAACGTGCTCGAAAAGGAGCATTCTGGCACGTTTAAAATCTCAAAATTCCTTTCTGAAAACTAGCTGTAAATGGAGCATTCTAAACTATTGATACTTCCAGAACATTTTGGATAGATAACCCTACACGCCGACTGTCAGGTTACATAGAAACAAATAACCAAATTCCGTCAGATCTAGTCTGGGGTTCTACAAATCAAAGCTCCTTTGTTCAATCATTTCTTCAATTTATAATTCCTCATATATTCTATATATTTACCAAATTAAAACTTTACAAAACAAGTTGGAAGACTTAAGCTGACATACCTGAGAATCGTTTTACCAGATCGATCAATTCGTACATCATCATGGGGAGTTTTTAATGGAATTTGAACCTAAATGGATTGCATGGGAAATCACAAGACGCTGTAATCTTAGTTGTGTCCACTGTCGCTCTTCGTCCGAATTAGAAGTGGCTGGGCATCCAGACTCGACACTGGAAGAAGCAAAGGCGATAATAGACAATATTGCCTCTTTCGCAAGCCCTGTTCTGGTCCTGTCAGGTGGTGAACCTCTGGTACGTGAAGACGTTTTCGACATTGCACGGTACGGTACAGAAAAAGGGTTTCGCATGTGCCTGGCAACCAACGGTACACTGGTAACGGATGATATATGTGCAAAAATCAAGGAAGCGGACATTAAAATGGTTTCTTTAAGCCTTGATGGCGCAACCGCTGAAACTCACGATAATTTCCGTAATCATGTCGGTGCCTTTGACGGTACCATGAATGCCATACGACTCCTGAACAAGCATGAAATTCCTTTTCTTATAAACTCTTCTTTTACAGTCCGAAATCGTGAAGAGATCCCGGAGATTTATCAACTGGTGAAGACCCTGGGGGCAACAGCCTGGTATATGTTCATGATCGTTCCTACTGGCCGGGGGGAGGATATCATGGAAGAATTGATCCCTGAAAAAGTGTACGACGAGATCTTGGAATGGCATTACGAAGTTGAAAAAGAAGAGGACGAATTACTGATGCGTCCTACCTGTGCACCCCACTATTATCGCATAGTGCGACAGAAAGCCAAAGAGGAAGGGGAACTGTTTAAACGACGAAATCTCAAGTTTTCCACCGGGGGCTCGAAAGGCTGCCTGGCAGGTCAGCTTATCTGCCTTATCGACGTCGACGGAGAGGTGCTTCCCTGCAGCTACTTTCCAAAATCAGCAGGAAATATTAAAACAACACCGTTTAAAGAAATTTGGGAAGAATCTGATCTTTTCCTTCAGCTCCGTGATTTTAAAGGGTATAAGGATAATTGTGGCCAGTGCGAGTATGTCTCTGTCTGTGGCGGCTGCCGGGCAAGATCCTACGCGATGACAGGTGACTTTCTTGCTCAGGAGCCATTTTGCAGTTATATTCCCAAAAAACTGCAAAAAATTGACGACATAACCTAACATATTAAGGAAAGAGCAAAGCCTATGATAAACGATACCTTCCTCAAAGCATGTCGTGGTGAAAAAACAGATTACACGCCAATCTGGATAATGCGTCAGGCGGGACGTTACCTCTCTGAATATCAGGAAGTACGTGGTAATGTCACTTTTCTGGAACTTTGCAAATCCCCGGAACTCTGCGTCGAGGTAACCCTGCAACCAATCGACATCCTGAACGTAGATGCTGCGATCCTGTTCTCCGACATCCTCATCCTTATGGAAGCTATGGGGGCACCGCTTGAATTCCATGAAGGTCGGGGTCCCGTTTTCCCGAAGACGTTTAGGGATGAGAAGAGTGTTGCTCAGCTGGAAGTTCCTGATCCCGATGATGCCACCCACTTTGTCATGGAAACCATCAGGCTATTAAGAAAAGAGCTGAAGGTGCCGCTCATAGGCTTTGCCGGAGCACCGTTTACCTGCGCCACATATTTAATTGAAGGGGGGTCATCAAAGGTTTTCTGGGAAACTAAAAAAATGATGTTTACCAGACCGGAACTCTTTCACTCACTGATGGAGAAAATAACCCAGAGCACCATTCTCTACCTCCAGGCACAGGCGAGGGCCGGAGCACAGGCGCTGCAGATCTTTGACAGCTGGGCGGGCATCCTGGCTCCCTGCGATTTTTCAACCTTTGCACTCCCCTATGTACAAAAGATTATTGCCAGCCTTAAACAATTCGATATTCCGATTATTTACTTTGCCAACAACGGAGCTACCCTGCTTGATCTCTCTGTGAGTTCAGGTGCCGACGTTATAGGCCTTGACTGGCGGATAAATATCGGTGATGCCATACAGCGCGTCGGTAAAAAGGCTGTGCAGGGAAATCTTGATCCCTTTGCTCTGCTGCTCCCTGAAAAGGAGCTTAAAGAACGAATTAGCAGACTGCTGAGTGATGCCGAAGATGCACACGGGCATATTTTCAATCTCGGCCATGGCATCCATCAATTCACTCCGCCTGAGCAGGCCAGAATTGCTGTCGAAGCTGTTCACGAATTAAGCACAAGATAAGAAGTACTGCGGCGGAAAAACCCCCTGTTTACCTATGACGGCTCCTATCCCTTCAATAAATCAATGCCTTGATTATATAGATGGCCATGGCATGCTCGACAACATTCGAGCCCATTCTTACAGGGTGGCAAGAGTAGCTGAGCTTCTCATTGATGGACTGATTGAAGCGAATGGATCCCTTGCCTCACCGCCACCCAGAGAACTGGTTATCGCAGGGGCACTGCTCCATGATATTGCAAAAACAGAGTGTTTGAATGGAAAATGCCGACACGACAATCTGGGGCGGGATATCTGTACGGCACTTGGATTTCCGGAAATCGGCGAGATAGTCAAAGAACATGTAATTCTAGAGGAATTCCCTGAAGGGCTCTACCAAAAAGGGCTCTTTGGCGCTAAGGAAATTGTCTATTATGCAGACAAGCGGGTTCTGCACGATGAGGTCGTGTCAATTGAGAACCGACTTGAATACATCATTGATAGATACGGCGACGGCAATCCGCACAGAGAACAGCAGATTCGATTAAACTTTCAACAATGCAAGGATCTTGAAGTGTATCTTTTCACCTTTCTCGATTTCACGCCCGAGCAGGTGCCTCTGTTTATCTCAAAAGAACCCTTTACCAGGACATAAGGGTCTGTGGATCAACAGCCGCAGTCACAATTACCCCCACAACCGCCCTGGCTGGCCGCTTTTGCAATGGCCTGTACAAGCTCCCGGTTATCTGCTTGACTCACACCGGTGACAGTTGTCTCCAGAAAAAATGGCTCTGTAATTTTAGCAATCCCCAAACTGCTGCAGATCTGCATGCGCATGTGACCTAAAATCTCACCTGCTTCGTCTGCTGTTATGGTCATCATACTTTTCTCTCCCACCAACTTTCCATAAAGAGCAGATTCAAAGGCGCAAAACCCTTCTTTGCCAACTCCATATATAAAGTCAAAAAAAACCGGGTTCGAGGTCAAGTCCAATGTGTCTCTGTCTTTTCCAGCGCGCAAAGTTACTGCTACTTTTGATAAATTCTGAATTGATTGTGTCAAAAACTTTCTCCTTCTAGAACGTTATATTCTGATTGCTCTACGATAATGCACGAAAAAAAGTTTTCAAGCTCGGCAACAATCATCCCTCGCAGGAGAAAGATACAAAATGGCACCATAGGTAATTATAAAAAACATCTGGACACAGGGGAGGTCAATACATTACTAGATATATCGGAAAGGAAAATAATTTATTTGAGCCGGGTATATAATGAGGTTAAACAGCAATGGCAAGAAAAGAAAAAAGAGAATCCGAACACATACAACTGGGACAAACTGGCTACAGACCCTTCTGGGTCCTGAAGCTGTCAATCTGTGTTAGAGCTGTGCATCAGGTCGGAGCAGCGGTGTTCCTTGCCGCATTTCTCCTGGATGAGATAGCCGCTCCGCCCCCTCTTTATTTACTGCTCGCTGTCCTGAGCGGCATGGCACTGATAATAGTTGAAGGAATGAGGCACAGACAGATGTTCAGAGAGCTTTCCGGACTATCTACCCTCATAAAGCTGAGTCTTCTCGGCGCTGCATATCATGGTTTCCTCCCTGAGACACTGACTATACTGACAGCTTTCATGCTTGCCTCCATAAGCTCCCATGCGCCCAAACTCTATCGCCACAGGCTACTCTTCTAATTTCTGCAACTTCTCCGTCACCAGTACAGCAAAACTAGGCCATACAAACACGACCAGAGCAACACCCCTCCCGTGACAGCGACGCAGGCTACAGCCGTCGCTCTATGAACAAAAGTTTCACGTTTCCGCTCTGTATAGCCCAGCAGGAAGCCCAGGACAACGCCAGCCACCATGCCACCACCATGGCCCCAATTGTTTATTCCCGGAACAATAAAGCCAAAAATTGCGAGCCCAACAGCCCAGCCACCAATCTGACGAAAAATATTTTGACCGTAGTCGCCGCCGCGGCTCTTTCCGTAATAAAGCAATGCCCCGAGCAGGCTGCAAATTGCAGCAGACGCACCAAGAGTTAATTTAACACCGGCAGCAACAGAGAGGACATATCCGGCCACACCTCCCAGGGTATAGATGATAATCATCCTGTACTTGCCAAATTCTCTCTCGACCAGAGGTGCCAGCTGCAGCAGAGCGATCATATTAAAAAGTATATGTAAAAAACTTGCGTGCAGGTAATTTGCGGAGATAAGAGACCAATAGTGATGAAACTGAAATATCGGAATTGTACCCGTCGAACCAAGCGCCAGCAGGCTGTTGCTGCCTGGGGATAAAAAGTCAAATGGACTTGCGGAAAAATTTAAACTTTGAAGATCGGCAAAAACAGACACAACGAACATACCTATATTGCAGAGCAAAATAGCGCGAATACTTCCATTCTGGCCGATAAGTCCCCGGGTGAAGTAATTACCTTTCCAGCGAGAACCAGGATTGGCGAGTTTGCAATAGGGACAAACTGCCTCAGACCTACTGATCAATTTGCGACATTTCGGGCAAAGCAGTGATTTCTCTTTCACTCGTGATACCATATATTATTCTCCGGCAAACAAATTTAACCGAACCATCATAGCCTCTAGCGGAAAATATTAAACGTTTTTTCAGGTTCTTCTTTTCCTGTTGTTTCTTTAATTTCCTTGCTGAACTGCAAAAACTAAAACCTGAGTAAATTGCACTCTGGAAAAATTATTATCACTTATTACCACAAGAGATCTTCTTCCATCAGCTAAATTGGGTCCAAAACTCATCCCCTCCAGATTGTCCAGAGGAATCCCAAGAGTATCAAAGTTCAGAATCAGATCTTTCGATAAGGTCTCCGGTTTATCGGAGTTGTTTTTATTGACTGCGACTGCATGGTAGAGGCGGATATTGCTCCCCTTACCATCCGCAAAAGCTCTTTCAAGTGCCAGGTAACTGCCCCGACCCTCAAGGGCCAGTAACTCAACCAGCCCATTTACATGAAGCCCATCCGCTACCACCGGTGCCTCCGGCACAGGGTCAGCATGATAAACATACTCATATATAGCCTCTCCGCTCACTGTATCAAAGACTACCAATCGACAGGGGGAACCGCGCTCCAGAGTTGCCTGAATCCCATCCTGAACCAGTGCATTCTCGGGGGCTGCAGTCAGATATCGTCCATCCGTCGAGAGAGTCAGCGCCTCAAAACCCATGTTGTCCCTGACCCCCTGGCTGCCGTCTGGTACCGGAAAAAAACTCTTCGGCACATTCATCATTTTCAGTTGTTTTCCAGCAGGATTATATAACGCCACAAAGGGAGGTATGTTTTTTCTTGCCACCCCTTCCGAACTTATATACAGATTACCGTTTTCGGTTACGGCGATCCCTTCAGGATCCAGAGAACCTGCTGTAAATATTTTCCCCTCATCGTTTTCTAAAGATGTGACTCCACGAATATCTACAGAAAGGTCAGAAACCTGTACTCTGGAAATATCGATGGCAAACCGGTAGAACCTTGCAGACTGTCTGAAACTGCGATCGTCTGAAAGTACATAGAAAATGTTTTCTTGGGGATAATAGCTGATACCTGACAAGCCTCCCACTTCAGTGTTTTTATACATTAATCCGGTGGGCATAGTCACCTGGCCGAGCAGTTCTAGCTGAATTGCACCCCTGACCATCGGGACAAAGAAGAAAAACCACAGTAGTGTAAAAGAGGTGATATGTGTCATCATATGTTGTCTTTAAAACCCGTAAGATTACAGTGCATGATCAATCTATAACGGTTTGATATTGGTTAAGTTTTCTCAGTGTCAGAAAATACAGAGATGCAACAATCACACCTTTCAGTACACTGCTGATACTTATGCACCACCACACACCGGCATAGCTGTACGATGTGTAATTGACAACAAGAAACGCTGCAGGAACTCTGAGCCCGGTAAACAGAACACTCGTAATAGATGGAGGTTTAGTTTTACCAAGACCGTAAAATCCTCCTGCTGAAGTGATTTCTATACACATAAAAATCTGTGATACCGCCAGAATTTTCAGGTATAAAGTCCCGACAGCAATCATCTCATGGTCTTTTGAAAACAAAGAGAATATTTCTTCTCCCCAAAAGACAAAACCCACTGTTGCAACCAGTCCAAGACTTAAACTCAGCATGAGAATCAAGTAATATCCTTTGCGAATCCTGTCATACTTTGCAGCACCAAAATTCTGACCGGTAAATGATCCTAAAGCCGTTGAAAAACCCAGGGCTGTGCTCCAGGATAATGCCTCAATATTTGCGCCAACATTTTGTACACCCAGGGGAATTGTCCCGTACGCTGAAACAATCCTGCCGATACACATGGAAAAAAGGCAAAAAGTAACCTGCTGAATCGATACAGGAATGCCAACCTTTAAAATTTTTATCAGAATAGATTTTGTCACAGGAGAAAACAATCTGAGATAGGGCAAAATAGAATCCGATGATTTCAACTTGAAAATGAATATTGAAAATACCAGGGTGTTAGAAATTACGGTAGCAATAGCTGCCCCTTTTGCACCCAACTCCGGGATAAACAAAAATCCAAAAATAAGGATGGGGTCAAGAATGATATTGACGCCTAACCCAATAGAATTAATAACAAAAGGCATCTTACTGTTGCCAAACCCGATGTAAATAGCACTCAGCACGAGATTAATTACCGCAAAGCACATGCCAAAAGAAACGATTCTCAAATAACCGACTGCTGCGATCATGACATCCGGCTCCAGTTTGAAAAACTGGAGCATCTGCGCAGAAAATATAAAAACGAACAGATTCATGACTATCGAGCAATATATGCTGAATGAGAGCGCATTTTCTGCAACAAGTCTTGCCGTCACTGCATCTTTTTTACCAACGGATTGTGCAACAAGGGTTTCAGTTCCTGATTTTGTGCAGTAAAACACACTCAGCAGCAGCCACATGAAAAATCCAGCAGTTGTTACGGCTGTCACGGTCGCTGACCCTGCGCGGCCAAGCCAGAGCACATCAGTGAGATTGTAGGCCATCTGAATAAACGATGTGCCTATAATCGGGAGAGAGAGTTTGATGAGTTTCGAGAAGATGGGCCCTTCTGTTAAATCTGTTCTATTTTGCATATCAGCGCACTGCGTCTTGTCACATCGAGTGAAAATGGCGCAGCAAGCGAGCCCTGCGTTCAAAATGTTTGTAGAAATATGATTGTTTCACGAGGATCACCAATCTTTTAAGAGTCCGAAATCCTGATACGTATACAGACCCAAGTGACCCGATTGAAAGGTGCTGAGGCCGACAAAACTTCGTGTTTGCTGACTGATGATGGTAAGAGCTGGATAATTTTCAGGGAGGGTTCTTTCTCAGAATACCTGCCTGATTCTTAATCAATGCAACCAAAGGTGAAACCAAAAGAGCCAGACCAGGCAGATGCAGAGTAGTCAATTGATAGCGGACACTCCTTTCCTGACAGGTGGGGAGAATTGCCAACGCAGAACCACAACAACCAGAGAGTTGGTAACATCCTCCCCACCAGACGCAGTGTTAAAAACCAGAAACATCATACAGGATTTGCTGTATGCCCGTACTTTGACCAGCTAGCCCCAATGAACGGGATAAGTCCCTTGGGGCTGGAACCATGTATATAATTTTAAAAAATGTTCTTTGGTTTCTTGTTTTTTATTACAGGAAAACAACCTGCCTTATTTCTTCTTCTTGGATTTGCCCTTATCCTTTTTCTTTTTTTTATCGTCCTTTTTCTTAGAATCAGATTTTGCACAGCATTTTTTCTTTGAATCTTTTTTAGATTCTTTTTTCTTGTCTTTTTTTTCTTTTTTATCTTTCTTTTTTGCCATGTCACTGCTCCTTTTGATTAAAGTATACAAGGAAGCCTATCTTTCCCTGCGAACACCGGGTCAAAACATTCTCTGACAAACCGATAGATAGTCACATAATACTTCTCCCGTCAACATAAGTAAACGATCCACATTTTTTATTTGCTTGAAAAGGTAAAACAGTCCACTCTTGAATTTCAATTCTCTGTCTTGTTTGGCGACCTATAATTTTGTCTCTCAGATACGTACATCCCGACAAGCCACGCCACAAGTACGGCTGAGAAAAACTGCCCTACTATCGCTTCCATCTGACAGAGTGCGGCTGCTCCTGTGGTTTGAGGGATGATGTCACCATACCCGAGGGTGGTCAAGGTAACCAGGCTGAAATAATTGAAGATATGAACGGAGCGCTCTTGCACATTTTCCAACAACCCACCACCATAAGAGCCTGGAAGAAGTTCCTCCAGCAGCATATAGAGCGATCCCCAAAAGAGCCCGATAATGAGGTAGAGGCAGAGAGTCGCATAGAGTAAATTTTTTGTTACTCGACGGGAACGTGTAATTTGAAGCGTGTATGAATAAACCAGAAGACCAAAATAGACTGCAAAGAACAGATAAGAACCCTGGCGGCTGAAGCGGATAATCTCGTAGATGCCAAACCAGTAGAGAATCAAGAGTGGCAGGAGCAAGGCAATGGCAAAAGAGCGTTCCTGCTGGTATTTTTGCACCGTGTAAATCGTAACAACCATGGCAATAGATAAAGAGAGATGTGCCAGGATAGAAAGAGATGGATACGGTTCCAGAAAGGGGCTTCCAACAATATAGATCAGGAGAAGAACAAGTAGGTTTCTAAAGCCGTTTCCCTCAATGTCCGTCTTTTTTTTATAAGTAGCCATATCAAATCACCATCAGTGGAACTCCTGTTCAAAATATAACCAAGCAAAACTCTCCACCATTTCCCATAAGTGAGTCAGAAAAAAATACTTTTTACAGCAAATGTACAACTCTGCACCACACTGGATTCACCTTCATCAGGCAGCTCAATCACCGCAAAGTTGACTGACTACCTGCGCCTGTAGCTTAGGAAAATGATTCCCGTTACTATAAGCGTTATTGCTCCGATCAGAGAGGGTGTCACCGGTTCTCCCAGAAGGAGAACTCCGAAAGAAACTCCAGATAACGGCATAATAAACAAAAATGAATGTACCACTGAAGTGCCATATTTCTTGACCAGAGTATTCCAGGCAATATACCCAAAGGAAGCCGTGATAAATGATTGATAAAAAAGAGCAAACCCTATCGGTATATCGATATATCTTACCATCTCATCATCAAGGAAGTATCCTGCCAGCAATAAACAGGGTGAGGCTAAAAACATTGGATAAACACTCACCAACAGCGGAGCAGTGGTTCCGATAATTTTTTTAATATAGATAGCACTGGCTCCCCATATGAAGACAGCCGTGAGCACGATAAAATCGCCCGTGCGGATATCAGTGCTCATCCCTTCCTTATCAAAAACCAGGAAAAGGACACCGCAAAAACCCAATAAGATACCAACCATTTTTCTCAGGGTAACTGACTCCCCCGGAATAAAATAATGTGCGAGAATAAGCACTATAAAGGGCAGAAGATTGGCAATTAACGTTCCATGGGAGGCAGTTGTTTTATTTAACCCTTGATAAAAGAGAGCCATCTGTACAGTAAAAAGTACAGCAATTAAGAAAAGGTTAACTGCCTGTTTTGAGGTTATTCGAAGTGATCGGTCAGTACACATTGCCCAGAGAGAGAGTGCAGCAGCGGCGAGTCCGAAACGTAATCCTGCTGCGCTGAACACCCCGACTCCAGCGAAGCTGACCTTCATTGCAACTGCGTTAGCGCCAAAGATGACAGTGAGAAATATCGTAAAAAACGAGGCGTTGAGTGGCAGCTCCCGGTTTACCTTTCGCGGATCAAGAAGACTGGAATCTGTTTTCAACCTTGCTCCTTCTACTAATACGGTAACATATCTTTCTGATCAAACCGGACCAGGCTCTTTCCAGTACAGTACGAAAACGAAAGACAGTCACAGCAAAGGTGTCAAATACACAAACAGAAAAACTATCATCCACCTGAAATGGCAGGTAAAATATCAACCACATCCCCATTTTCAATGAGAGTTTTGGCACCAATGACCTTGCTCCTTCTAATGGCAATATATCCGCCGAGGTTTACTCCCTCTGCCGCAGCATATTGCTGCAAGACGGTATCCAGCTCGTCGGGCCTGGAAAGAGGAAAGTGTACACTACCCATTTCCCTCAGCTTAAAGTTAAACGTTACCATTGTCGGGCCTGTGCACTCTCCTCGTCAGTAATATCGATCTTTTCTCCAGCCT
>CAXMTO010000322.1:0-7109 GCA_964196355.1 uncultured Myxococcota bacterium | reverse complement strand
CTATTATTGACAGGCTTATCAACTAACACCGGTTAACGGTAAAAATTCCTGCACTCTTTTCAGCATCAGCTTGAGGGGTATAAGTACCTTGGAAATATTTCTAACCACATAATTTTAAAACACATTACTCAGTTTCTTGTTTTTTATGACAGGGGTTCTGGAGTAAGGTACTAACACCGGTAAACGGTAAAAAAACTGCGCTCTTTTAAGTACCCGCTTGAGGGGTATAAGTGCCTTGGTGGTTACTTTAAATTTCTAATTTCACAGCTCTCTCCGGATTTCTTGTTTTCTATGACAGGGTTTCTGGAGTAACGCACTAATATTTTACCAGGATGAGTATATGACCAGACTATCAAATATAGGTGTTGCCGGCTTAGCCGTTATGGGAGAGAACCTTGTGCTGAACATGGAGAGTAAGGGGTTCTCCGTTTCCGTATTCAACCGGACCAGTTCCAAGGTCGATGCTTTTATGGGAGGCCGGGCAAAGGATAAAAACATAAACGGGTTTTATTCTGTTGAAGAATTTGTCGGATCTCTTGAGCGACCACGCAAGGTTATGATGATGGTTAAGGCAGGCACAGTTGTGGATGACTTCATCCAGCAGCTTCTACCATACCTTGAAGAGGGAGATATCGTTATTGATGGAGGTAATTCCAACTATCATGATACCCAGCGTCGTGCAGCCTATCTTGAAGAAAAAAGACTGCTTTTTATAGGTACCGGTGTCTCCGGCGGTGAGGAAGGTGCCCTTAAAGGACCTTCCATCATGCCGGGAGGCTCTTTTGCCGCCTGGAAAGAGATGGAGCCCATACTGGTGCCGATTTCGGCAAAACTTGAAGATTCTACCTTCTGCTGCAGCTGGATGGGAAAAGGCGGTGCCGGTCACTTCGTTAAAATGGTGCATAATGGTATTGAGTATGGCGACATGCAGCTGATCTGTGAGTCATATCACATCATGAAAGATGTGCTGCAGATGTCGGCTGATGAAATACATCAGGTTTTTTTGAGGTGGAACGAAGGGGAGTTGAGCAGTTATTTAATCGAAATAACCCGAGATATCATGGCTTACAAGGATGAGGGCGAAATTCCCCTAATCGATAATATCCTCGATACAGCCGGGCAAAAAGGCACCGGCAAGTGGACGGTGATTGCTGCACTGGATGCGGGGATTCCCCTTTCATTGATTAGTGAGTCTGTCTTTTCCCGTTGTCTGTCCGCACAAAAAGAAGAGAGGGTTGCAGCCTCATCGTCTCTTGCTGGACCAGATGCTGAATTTACAGGGGATAAAGAGGCATTCTTGGACGAATTAGAAAAGGCGCTCTATCTTGCTAAGATAATATCCTATACTCAGGGTTTTAACCTGTTGCAGGAAGCTTCTGCGGAATACGGCTGGGATCTCAATTATGGCGAAATTGCCAGGATCTGGCGCGGTGGCTGTATTATTCGCTCGGTTTTTCTAAATAATATTACGGAGGCCTACCAGGAAAACCCGAATCTCAACAATCTTCTCCTGGCACCTTATTTTAAAAACAAGGTCCAACAGGCTCAACAGAGCCTGCGGAATATACTTGCAACGGCGGTTAAGCATGGTATCCCCGCTCCCTGTCATTCCAGTGCTCTCAACTACTATGACGGGTTTCGTACTGCCCGGCTTCCAGCGAATCTTCTCCAGGCCCAGCGAGATTATTTCGGTGCCCATACTTATGAGCGGATAGACAAACCGAGAGGAGAATTTTTTCATACCAACTGGACAGGTGAGGGTGGTGACACCACCTCTACGGCATACACGAGATGAAACCAGACACGGGGCACGGCACATGGATATAGCAAAATACTCAATTGGAACCGGTGATCGTTTCGGGCTGCAGGGAAAAGCGCAGTTGGCTGCTGTGGAGAAAGCCCAGAGGCAAGGTGCAGATCTAGCCATTGTCTGGAATAAATCCTACCGTGAACACACTATCGTCAAAACCACTCCGCAGGATGTGAGGGTAGAAGCTGATCAGGCGGTGAATGAGTGTGGATGGAAAGGGCAGTATTTTGTTGATGCAGACCATATTGGACTTGGCAATGTCGATCTTTTTCTGGAGAGCAGTGATTTTTTTACCTTGGATGTAGCTGACTTCATAGGTGAAAAGGCAGATAAAAAGAGCCTGGCGGAATTTAGAAAAAAACATTCTCAACTGGTCGGTAAACTGGTTATACCCGGTATTGACCAACCACTGAGTGTTACAGCTGATCTCCTGGAGAGGGTAGCAGAAAAATATCTTTATGCAGTACAGGAAGCAGGAAAAATATACCGCCATATTGCAAAAAAAAGAAGAAGTAGAGAATTTGTTACTGAAGTCTCAATGGATGAGACAGCTGAGCCTCAGACGCCTGTCGATCTACTGTTTATTATCGCAGCAATTGCTGACGAAAACATTCCCGCTCAAACCATTGCCCCCAAATTTTCAGGTCGTTTCAATAAAAGTGTTGATTATATTGGTGATGTAGAGCAGTTCCGCCGGGAATTTGAAGAGGATATATGCATTATCAAGTATGGTGTGAAAGCCTTTGGTCTTGCAGAAAACTTTAAGCTCAGTGTCCATTCTGGAAGTGATAAGTTTTCTATTTACCAGCCAATTCGCGAACTGATCCGTAAACACGACGCAGGTATTCATCTGAAAACAGCAGGCACAACGTGGCTTGAGGAATTGATCGGGCTAGCAGAGGCTGGTGGGGAAGGTTTAAGAATCGCAAAGCAGATTTACGTCTCTTCCTACAATCGTTTTGAAGAATTGTGCACGCCTTATGATTCAGTGATCGATATAGATCGTGACGCCCTCCCTGAACCGGTAGAACTCGAGAAATGGACAGGCAAGCAGTATGTTAACGCTCTTCGTCACGATCAATCATGTCCCGAATTTGATATTAATCTTCGCCAGTTACTCCATGTAGGCTATAAAGTTGCCGCTGAAATGGGAGACACCTATTTGCGTGCGATCCGGGAAAATGAAGAGGTGGTGGCAAAAAATGTTACAGAAAACCTGTATCATCGCCATATTGCACCTCTATTCTTGTAGCCTTCATCATTTCCCTATACCCCCTTGTGGGGTGTTGGATCTTGTCATCCAGACAGCCTGGTAAATTAATTTGCAAATAACCAAAAAAAGTAACTACTCCATTGTGGCGACATGTTTCATGATTCAGGCCGTTGGAGTCGGCACTTATGTCGCCTATGGTGTCTTTTTCAACTCACTTATCACTGAATTCCAATGGTCACGGGCTGTTATTTCGGGCGCAGCTTCACTCGCTTTATTTTTGAGCGGCCTGTTGGCTATGTTTGTTGGCAGGCTCAATGATATCTACGGGCCAACGAAATTGATGGGCATCACATCGGTCTTTTTTGGTACAGGGTTGATGCTGATGTCTCAGGTGCATGAGATCTGGCAGCTCTATCTTTTCTACGGTGTCGTTTTTGGCATTGGTTTAAGTGCCATCGATGTTATTGCGCTGACTACAACCACAAGGTGGTTCTCACGCTCCCGGGGACTGATGACGGGCATTGTTAAAGTAGGAACAGGAGCAGGACAGTTCTCCATTCCCTTCCTTGCCAGTATACTTATTACAGCCTATGGTTGGCGGCAGGCAAATGTGATTCTTGGTGCCTCAGCCCTTCTGATTCTTTTTCTGCTAGCACAGGTACTCAAGCGAGACCCTGGAGATACACGGCCGGTAGTACACGCAAAGAGTAATGAAGCGATAGAATCTCTACATGAAGAATATACCAGCCTGAGTGCTGGAGAGGCAGTTAGAACAGCTCAAATGTGGATTATCTGCAGTGTGAATTTGTTAGTCGTATTCACTCTGATGATCATTCTTGTTCATATTGTCCCCCATGCAAGTGACCTTGGTTTGTCAGTAATCCAGTCGGCCGGAGTACTTTCCACAATCGGCGGTGTGAGTATGTTCGGTCGATTTATCAGTGGTTTGACCATTGATTATTTCAGCAGTAAATCGGTTATGGTTACTTGCTATTTGGTGCTTATTATCAGCCTGTTATGGTTGCAGGTTGCAGATTCACTCTGGATGCTCTATCTGTTTGCCTGCTTCTATGGTTTGGCCCATGGCGGTTTTTTTACTGCGATATCTCCAATTGTGGCGGAAAGTTTTGGAATTGCCGCCCATGGTGCCATTTTTGGGATTGTTGTGTTTTCAGGAACGACCGGTGGCGCTATAGGTCCAGTTACGGCTGGTTTGTTGTTTGATATGACAGGGAGTTATACGCTCGTTTTTAGAATGATTACAGTAATCAGTATTGTCGGTTTGGGCTTGATTTTGTTACTCAAGCCCATTGAAAAATCTTTTAAACAGGCAGAGATTTAGCCCGGATTTCTCACCAGCAAAGATGATTACATATTCAAGAAGCACCCCAGAGAACTATAGTAGTCTATGTTTGCTGGGGTAGTGACGCGGAAGATGTGATCATATCTGCTGGCCTTTGGTGAACATTGTGTAAAATTTCTCGTCAAATCGAACGGGTGGCAAGTTGTTACAATGAAAACAGTTTCAGGAAATTGACACAATGTTCATGAGAAATACGGGTTAGCCGGGATTATCAGCATTCAGGAGGATAAAATGGGAACTCTAAAATTGGCAGACGCCGTAAAAAAGACAGTAGGTGAAAAACGGGTTCGATATCTCACTCACACCGAAAATCTGATGATGGTTGTAATAGATTTTGACGACGGCCCAACCAGTGAACCGGATCCGCCTCACAGCCATCCTCATGAGCAGATCTCCTATGTCGCCGCCGGAGAAGTTATAGTTGTATTAGATGGTGATCAAACCAGATTGGGACCCGGTGATATGTTTACCGTACCGCCTGATATACCTCATTCGGTGCAATTGTTGACCAGTCATGTTCGGTTGGTTGATACCTTCACTCCTCTACGTGATGACTTCATCGAACCGTAATTAACCAATTACCTCCGTCCATCGTCAGTCGAAAGCGGTTTCTACAGTTATGGTGTCGACAGACAGGGAGAGTGATGAGTCACATCGATCAGCCAATTTTCGGCACGGTGCAACCGATATATCTGGCCTGTTTGAGAAAATAATCGTCGGTCATTCCGGCCATGAAATCGCGAACTTTTTCTTCCTGGCTATGCGATCCACTGTAGAAAGAGTCCAGATTGTTCATTAAGTCAACTCCTCTGGGCAGCATTTCAGGTCTGTTTTTTAAACAGTCGAGATAAAAGGAAAAGAGTTTACGATAGCATTCTCGTATTAAGGGAATATTTTGTTTCGTCTCCGGTGCCAGGTATATTCTTTCATAGTTAAACTGCTTTAACTTATAGAGAGCAGCAGATACTTCCTCACTAAAACCGATTGTCGTTTCTTTTGTTTCGCTGAGATCACTGTTTTCAATGAGATCCGTGACAAGAGAAAATACTATTGTGCCATTAGTACTGCCCAGGATTTCAGTGCAGACTTTAGGGATATCTTCACGCTTTATAAGCCCTAAGATGATGGCGTCTTCAATATCTTTTCCGATGTATGCAATTGTGTCCGCAAGACGAACAACACATCCTTCTGTTGTTGAGGGCAGTACTGAAAACTGAGGGTTCTTCTCTTTTTCTTTCAGGCAACGGTCAAAGTCCTCGAAATTTATTGCATTTTGCGGGTGAAGCAGACGTGAATGCACTTCGCCATCATGGCAGAGAATGCCATCCAAAACCTGCAAAGTCAGATTCCATCCCCTTCCTTTTCGTTCGAGTGTGTCGAGAAAACGTACGGATTGAATGTTGTGCTGAAAAGGGGGCAGCCCGTGTTCTACGCTCAGATCTGACAGAAAGCTCTCTCCGTCATGCCCGAATGGGGGATGGCCAATATCATGACCCAGGGCAATTGCTTCGATAAGGTCTTCGTTGAGTTTCAGAAACCGGCCGACAGTTCGTGCAATCCGGGCAACTAGCTGGACATGGAGAACCCGATGGGTTATGTGGTCGTTATCCACCAGGCAAAACACCTGAGTCTTGTCGATATATCGTATATACGCTCGGGAGTGAAGAATGCGATCCGCATCAAGTGCAAACTGTTGTCGATAACTTCTTTTTTCTTCAGGATGTCTTCTGATACCCTGGGCACTTAAGGTAGCACGGGAAGAGAGAGTGATTTGTTCGTTTTTGTTCAATTCCTCAAGCATCGAAAAAAGTTTGGATTGAGTTTCTTTAGGTGACATTTTATCCTGGTTTATGATTGCTATGTGTATGGATAATAGATATTGTTTGTTGCAATTGAGAGCCTGAGGGGAGAACCTGTCTCTGAAATATGGATGATAAAGAATAATTTTTTAAGGCGGAAGATGCTATGAAAATTTCTATCGAGTATTGCACAAAGTGAAATTATGAACCGCGTGCCTCCAGTCTGGGGGATGAGTTGGAAAAAGAGTTCGATGCGGAAATGGTCCTGATACCTTCGTCAGGTGGTGTCTTTGAAGTTATCGCTGACGGGGAGCTGTTTTTTTCAAAAAAAATGTTGCAGAGATTCCCGGAGAGTGGTGAGGTTGAGCAGCTGATTAAAACCAAGGGATGCTGACAGAAGGATGGTTTACTTTTCTTCCTGTTTCCCCCTGGCGCAATATTCGGCAAAACCATCAATCAGGTCCTCGCCTCCTCTGGGGCAAATCTTGATAAATTTTGTGAAGCTGATCATTTTGGCGATAATTTCAGGAGGAGCGGAGTGTTCGATTTTACATGCGCCCTCTTCCGCAATTCCGGGTTCTATTGCCAGCACTTCGACAAAAAAACGTTTCAGGGCCTCATGACGGAAAATCACATCTTCGGCAACGGTCTTGCCTCTATCGGTTAAAGTGATGGCCTCATAGGGAGCATAGTTGATGAGGCCTTTTTTGGATAGGGCCCGGAGTGCTTCAGTTACAGAGGCCCGGCTGACATCGAGTCTTGTCGCAATTTCCTTACTCCGGGCAACAAGCTTTTTTTCAATTATGTGATAAATTGCCTCAATGTAGTCCTCAAGGCTTGCGCTGAGATCTGTTTTTTCTTTCATGTTGCTCTGTTGTTAAATAATGGGTATTGAGTGTGGGTTGTTTTATATAAACTGGTTGG
>CAXMTO010000321.1:0-5079 GCA_964196355.1 uncultured Myxococcota bacterium | reverse complement strand
AAGTGGCTCAAGCGCCTGCAGCAGTCGGGGGCCAGGATTATTTTATTTACAATGCGTTCCAACAGCCCTGATACAGGTAATCTTTTGGGAGACGCCGTTGAGTATCTCGAAAAAAATGGTATACGTCTCTATGGCGTAAATAAAAACCCTGACCAGGATGATTGGACCTCAAGCCCGAAAGTATATGCCCACGTTTATATCGACGACTCAGCCTTCGGCTGTCCTCTGACCCAACCGAAGGGTTTTGGCCGGCCATGTGTTGACTGGAAGGTTGTTGGACCTCAGGTTGAACATATGTGTTTGAATATGTGATAGTATCTTTTGCACAATGAGATGTCCCGGAGTCTTTACTATCGGGTACAGTTGTTCAAGGCGACCTTAATAGACTGTTCATCTTTACAGGAGCCATTTATCTGGCGTTACAATGGAAGCTCTTCGCGTGTCTGTTAGAAAAAAAATATTCTTCGTCGTTAGTGCATTGTTGTTCGCATTTGGCCAGAATCATTTGCTTGCAGCTGAAAAAGTGAATGTGGTGACGTCTATTTTCCCTCTGTACGATTTCACCATGCGCGTTGGTGGTGATCTTGTCGATGTGGAGCTTATGCTCCCTCCAGGCGTTGAGGCACATGGTTTCTCGCCGACGCCCAATAATATGATAGGGGTTAAACATGCTGATCTCTTTCTCTATACAAGTGATATCCTGGAACCCTGGGCTGGAACTATTGTGGCTGCAGTGGGAGTAAAAAGTGGCAAAGCGATTGAAGTAGGAAAAGAAATTATATCCGGTGAAAAAAACCGTACTGACCATGAAGGGCATCATTCGGGCCTAGATCCACATATATGGCTTGATCCTTCGCTGGCTGTGGAAATGGTTGAAGTTATTGCGAGTGCACTGTCTGAAGTTGATCCAGGAAATAGTAAAGCCTATATGAATAACAGCGCAGAGTATATCAGCAGACTTCATCAGTTTGACAGTCAGACCAGAGACATTTTGCAGAACTGTAAATTGCAGACAATTGTCAGCGGCGGACATTTTGCATTCGGAGCTTTTGCAAGAAGATACGGTCTTAACGCTGTTTCTCCTTTCCAGGGATTTTCGCCGAACGCTCAACCAAGTCCGAGAGCGATCGCCAGGTTGGTGAAATCTGTACGAGAAACAGGGAGCGAGGTTATCTTTCATGAAGAGCTGATACAGCCGAAGATTGCAAGGATAATTGCTGATGAAACCGGCGGACGTTTACTCCTTTTGCATGGTGTCCATAATGTCTCTCAAAAAGAGTTGGAAAGGGGCGAAACCTACCTGTCTTTGATGCAACAAAATGTAGCTAATTTGAAGCAGGGGTTACAATGTCAATAATTACCGTCGAAAATCTATCGGTGAAAATGCACAATGCCGTGGTGTTGTCTGATGTCTCTTTTAGCGTGAAATCAGGCGAATACATAGGTGTCGTCGGGCCCAATGGTTCGGGAAAATCGACTCTTATTCGTGCTTTGCTGGGGTTGAATGACATTGATGGCGGCAGCATTGAGATCATGGGGCAACCGATTTCACAATTTTCTGCCTGGCATAAGATAGGATATCTGCCCCAGGCCACGGTGGTCGCTAATAAATCCTTTCCCGCATCGGTAGGAGAGGTCGTCGCCACCGGGCTTCTGGGGTGTAAATCCTTTCCGCGCAGGTTGAAGAAAACGGATAGGAACAGGGTTTTACAGATATTGGAAACCCTCGATATCGCAGACTTATACCAGGAGCAGATTGGTCAGCTCTCTGGGGGGCAAAGTCAGCGTGTATTTCTGGCACGGGCAATGGTGTCCGACCCCGATATCCTGATTCTGGATGAGCCTACAGCAGCCTTGGACCCAGTTACCCGAACGCATTTTTATGAGACAATCGCCTCTCTCAACCAGGATCAGAAAAAAACTATTCTCCTCATAACCCATGACAGTTCGACCATCGGGAAGTATGCGGTTAAATTGCTCTATCTGGATCGGCGGTTGGTATTTTTCGGCAATTTCAGGGAGTTTTGTCATTCAAGGGACATGTCAAATTATTTTGGTGATTTTGCTCAGCACTTAATCTGTCATCAACATTGACGGTGTCGAAAAAATTGTTCACCTGCTTCGTTGCTGCAAATTTTCAGTCACTGTCGCGTACCCTGTGTATGCCTCATCCCTTCAAATTTGCACGCCTCACAGATGGATTTTTTCACTTAGTTCCTTGAGATTAAAATTTATTTTTATGCGTCTATTTAGAAGGTAGTTATGGGGCCAATTTTTCCACAAATAGCTGAAGCACTTCAGTTCGGGTTTATTCAGCGTGCTCTCGTTGCCGGCTGTTTTATTGGTGCCTGCTGTGCTGTCCTCGGAGTTTTTCTCGTTTTACGACGTCTGTCGCTGATTGGTGAAGGACTGGCCCATTTCTCTCTTGCCCCCATTGGACTCGCACTCATGCTGGGTATCTATCCCCTCTACATGGCTGTCCCCATGGGAATTCTCGCTTCTTTCTGGATACTTCACCTGGCAAACCGGGCAAATATGTACGGGGATGCTGCTATAGGGCTGGTATCCGCCATCGGAGTTGCCGCAGGGGTTATCATGGCAAGCCTTGGGGCAGGCTTCAATGTGGACCTGTTTGGCTATCTGTTCGGTGATATTCTGGCGGTGAGCAGGCTGGAGTCGATTATGACGATTGCCCTCTCGTTTGTGGTGTTATTATTAGTTCTGTTGAATTTTCAGGATCTTTTTGCCATCGCCTTTGATGAAGAGTACGCCAGGGTTTTAGGGCTGAATACAGAGCGGACGAACCAGGTCCTGGTAATACTCACTACTTTTACCGTCATTTTAGGGATAAAGGTGGTTGGCATTATGCTGGTTTCAAGTCTCATTATTTTTCCGGCAGTCACTGCCCTGCAACTGTCTAAAGGTTTCAAGAATGCAATAATATTTGCCGTCATTTCAGCTGCATCTTCTGTGGTAATGGGCATATTACTGGCATTTCTTTTTGACCTGCCGGCAGGGGCGACAATTGTTATTGTCAACTTCGTGTTTTTTCTTGCCAGTTATTTTTTCCGAATAGTAACCAAAAGATGATCCGATGAAGATGTAGAAATCTATCCCTTTGGATACGTTTCCAAGTTTGGTTTGATAATTTTTCCAAGCCAATCAATGGATTTGCCAAGATGACGCATATTATTTAAACCTTCCTGATCCTCAAGAACATCTTTTTTGTCAAGACCATAACCCATGTTCCAGTATGTTGAGCCAGGCATGATCATCCGTGACATTTGGTACATGTGATTGATTGTGTCATACACATGAGTGGCTCCACCCCGTCTCACTGCCACGACCGCTGCCCCTATCTTTCCTGAAAATGCATTACCATTCGCATAAGCGACATATCCTGCCCTCTCTATAAGCGCTTTTAAGTCGGCAGAAACAGCAGCAAAATAGGTTGGGGAGCCCAGAATCATTGCATCTGCTTTGAGCATTTTTGCAAATGTCTCGTTAAAATTGTCCTTCTTGACTGAACATTCGTTGTCCTGTTTTTCAAAGCATTTTCCACAGGCAATGCATCCTCGAATAGCAGTTCCTCCGACTTTTACAAGTTCTGTTTCCCAGCCACCGTTCTTCAGTTCAGCAAGTACTTCCTGAAGGAGGACTTCTGTATTTCCGCCTTTCCGTGGACTTCCGTTTATAGCTATAGCGTACATGGCACTTCTCCTTTTTTATAATATGTTCATTTAGATCCGGTAGGGATCAAGAAGTTCTCACCTTGACTCCTTCCTCCTCAATGTGCATCAACGTACAATTCGGTTTTTTAATGCCATCATTGTACGTTATTGATAGGCCTATTGGCAATCCCAACCCGAATTTCTCATAAACTTTTTGATTTGAACCTCAATATCAAGAATTGATTGGCATGCTTCAAAAAGCTTGCCTGGAGTGGAGCACTCTAACTTATTGATGTTTCCAACAATATTCTCTGGAAGAATCAGGGATAGTGGTAAGTTCTAGTTATGATTAAATGTTTTAATTGCCATAGGATTACTTTTACAATATTATAGCTCGTAAATTAGTATGGACACTATTCAACGGTTATTGAAGAAATGATCCAATATTTTGCAAAAGTTTTCATGGCCAAGGACGTTTTTGTCATGAAATAACTCTATAAATGGAGAGGACAATCTATGAAGAAGATATTTGTAATACTTTTTTCTGTGACTTCGCTGTTGATGTTTGCTGCCTGTGCACAAAAAGCCAAGGTCACCACTTCTTGGGTTGATCCCTCTTTAAAAGGGTATGGCGCAAACGATATATTAGTGATGGGCGTGAGCAAGGATGAAACTCACCTGAAACTTTATGAAAATGTCTTCGTTGATCAATTTATCAAAACTGGTATCCGAGCTATGGCAAGCCATAAGGTAATCGGTCACGTTCTTGAACCGGATCGAGACATTGTAGAGGCTGCTATTAAAAAATCAGGCGCTTCTTCCGTTCTGATCACTCATTTGGTGGACAGTAAATCGGAAACCCATACTATTCCTGGGACCGTCCATTATCAACCAAGTGGCTTTTATGGGTATTATGGTCGTGCATACCATAGTGTATACACGCCACCATCTCATGTTACCCGTACTGTAGTTCGATTGGAGTCCAACCTGTATGATGTCTCAACCAGCAAGCTTGTCTGGAGTGCACAGTCTGAGGCCATAAACCCAAAACTTTTGAGAACTGATTTTGAGCGGATTGTCGGACCATTGATAGCGGATATGAAAAAGAAAGGAGTGGTGCAATGATGGATACTTTCTGCCAGGTTGCTAGGCAAGCTAAAAAATAACACATCAACACCGTGCAGGTTCTCAACAATAAAAATTACGCCTGTCAATGCAAAACGAGCACAAGGCACTTTCAGGAACATAATTTGAACTAATTTGGGGTCAGACCCGAATGGCACTTACTTAAGCTTTTTCGGGTGGCCATTCTTCCGAATTTCATCGCGTGCTAGCTCTCTCGGTTTTATAAGTCTTGAATAGGGTTTTGGGCGTTTCTTTACAGCTCGTGGTTCAACCCGGCCTAATC
>CAXMTO010000320.1:0-4863 GCA_964196355.1 uncultured Myxococcota bacterium | reverse complement strand
CGGCTTGAACCGAAAAGTGCTGCGACCATTGGTGGCAGAAAAGCAGCATAAAGCCCGTAGTAGGCCGGGAGCCCCGCGAGCTGAGCATAGGCCATAGATTGGGGAATGAGTACCAGGGCTACTGTGATACCTGCCAGAAGATCAATCTTAAGTTTTCCCCCGTCGTAGTCTTTAAACCAGGAAAGAAAAGGAAAGATTTTAAGAATCATGAAGTCACCTATGCTAACAGTAGATTATTTTGTTTAAGACGCATCTATATGGTAAATGCGGGCGAAAATGCAGTTATTTTCAGATCCTCTTCTGTCGTGCGAGAAAAAAAAATCGCTAAAATAAAGCTATGTTTGTCACGTGCTACATTGTACTATAACTAGACGTATAACCGCCCTATCCTTGCGCACGAGCGAGTTTACCAAAGCAGGTAATCAAAGCGCTCTTGAGGAGAAAGTCAAGAGAAAAATAGGTGTTCTTTTGACGATGATGTTATGGCAGTGACCGGAGGCAGTTGAGT
The DNA here is from genome assembly GCA_964196355.1 of uncultured Myxococcota bacterium. GTDB lineage: Bacteria > Desulfobacterota > Desulfobulbia > Desulfobulbales > Desulfocapsaceae > Desulfomarina. Next base: position 4,355 of record CAXMTO010000320.1, on the reverse strand, counting down.
ATGCAAAAAGATGGTGTTTTGAGAATAGTGCTCGCTGATGATCATTCACTAATCAGGCATGGAATTAAAAACCTCATAGCAAAAGATAATGAGTTGCTGGTGGTGGGGGAGGTAAGTAACGGAGAGGAACTGCTGGATTATCTAAAATGCAATGAAGTTGATATGGTTATTTTAGATAATTCTATGCATAAAATCAGTGGGGTAGAAGCTGCGAGACACGTGAAAAAGATGTACCCCTGGATAAAAATTCTGATGCTCACCATGCACGATAACCAGCAGATTTTCTATAATGCTATGATTTCAGGGGCAGATGGCTATTTATTAAAAGAGGATTCCGACGATCAACTCCTTATTGCCATAGAGAAGCTCAAAGCCGGCAAAAAATATATTTCTCCATCAATGACGGACGACTTCACTGATACTGTTGTAGAAATGTATCGTGGTGGAAAGAAAAAACCATATTATGAATTGAGTAAACGTGAGCTGGAGATTCTTCAGTTGGTTGTAAAAGGATATACAAGTAAGAAAATGGCAGAGTGTCTTGGCTTGAGCCCTCGCACTATCGATCATCACCGTTCTAATATATTGAAAAAAATGGGCAAAAAAAACAGTGTTGATCTTGTAAATTTTGTGGTCCGAAATGGCTTCGTTACTCCCTGAGAGGAAAAAACCTATTCTTCCCCCCACCCCTTTCTATTTTCATTCTATCCCATAGCATGACTCAAATGTTCCCCTGCACCAGCCTTTCGTGCTCGTGCACGTGAACGATAACGAGCACGATTTTCTTTCTCGAATTTCTTTACTTCATCGGGACTAAGCGTACTTTTTGATGGTTTATCCATACTGATCAGAAATAATACAACTGTTTTGCATCAGCCCACGTCATTCCCGCGAAGGCGGGAATCTAGAATGCCCAACCCAATCTCTGGATTCCCGTCTGCACGGGAATGACATCCCAAGTTTAACATGATACTAGGTATATATACCTAGTGCAAAATAGGTATATCTGACAATTGTTTTTTCTGTTTATGAATGTTAGTACCTTACTCTTAAATTTCTTATTTTCTGTGACACAAAATAAATATTCAATATTGAAATCATAATGTTAGAAACACCTTCAAGGTACTTATACCCATCAAACGAGTACTGATAAGAGTGCCTGCTTTTTTACCGTTACCGGTGTTAGTTGTACATCTCATAATTATGAGAAAGATTCCCAAAACAGAAGAAGAGGCTGGAAGAATATGAATAAACGCGAGCTTGTGGCAGCGATAGCAGAATCAGGCAGCATATCTAAAGCCAGTGCAGGGCGGGCCCTGAATGTTGTTTTAGCAAAGATGGTTGACGCGATGGAAAAGGGTGAGCGGGTGAATCTGTCGGGGTTTGGCTGTTTCAGGGTTAAGGAAAGAGCCGTCCAGAATGGGAGAAATCCGCAGACAGGCGAACCCATAGCTATACCGGCTCATAATACGGTTAAATTCAAAGCGGGTAATGACCTCCGAGTCAAGGTAGTGTAAAATTTTGGTACCGGTGAACGCTAAAAAAGCCAGCACTCATTTCAGTACCTGCCTGAAGGGTATAAGTGCCATGGTAGTAAATGTAACCGCGTAATTTCAGAATATATTTTTAAGTTTCTCGTTTTTTATTGCAGTGTTTCTGGAGTAAGGCACTAATGTTACTTGGCCTGGTTCAATCGAATCCTCCAGAGTAGTAAACCACCCACCACCATTACCGAACTGAGAAACTGACCCATGGTAAAATAGGCGAGAAGATATCCTATCTGTGAGTCAGGTTCTCTGAAATATTCAACGAGTATTCTGAAACACCCGTAGCAGATCAGAAAGAGCGCGACTATGCTGCCGTGGGGCCACATCGCATTCTTCTGCCATGGTTTAGACCTCATAAGCCAGAGAATTATGAAAAGGAGCAATCCTTCCAGAAATGCTTCATAGAGTTGGGAGGGATGACGCGGTACATTGCCTCCATGGGGAAATACCATGCCCCATGGGCGTTCCGTTGCTCGCCCGAAAAGTTCTCCATTAATAAAATTACCAATCCTTCCAAGTCCTATCCCTATGGGAATCGTGGCGGCATAGATATCAGCTGCTTTCCAGAAGCTGAGGTTATTTTTACGACAAAAAAGCCATCCCCCGGCAAAAAGAGCAATGCATGCCCCGTGAAAAGACATACCGCCACTCCAGGTTGCGGGAATTTCAAGAGGGTGAGCAAGGTAGTAGGAAAAGTTGTAAAAAAGTACGTAACCGAGTCTTCCCCCCATAATCACGCAGAGGATCAGAACGACATTGAGGTTTTCGAAATGGGCTGCCAGCTCCTGGTATTTAAAATCCCGTATCTGTTTTCGTACCAGGAAATACGTTGCTGCAAACCCGAGGATATACATCAACCCATACCAGCGGATATGCAACGGGCCCAGGCTGAAAATTATCGGGTCAATATCGGGGAAAGTAAGTGGAAACATGGTGTGTCTCTTCAATCAGCTGGTTTAGGTTGTTTCCGTGCTCGTACTCGTAAACGGAAAAGATCGTTACCTCAATAAATTTCCGGTTAAGGTAGTTCATCTTTATTTTTTTCTGTTTTAACGATATTAGTCATCTTTTCCACGATTAACCAATCTGCCAACCTTCAGCCTACAGCCTATCAGCCTTCAGCCTTTTCCTCAAATGCACCTGAAGAACCGAAATAGCCGCCGGAGTCACCCCTGAAATACGTGATGCCTGTCCTAGAGAGAGCGGCTGTATGGCAGTCAGCTTTTCTATAACCTCGTTTGAGAGTCCCGAAAGTGCCCGGTAGTCAATATTCTTTGGCAGGAGGAGAGATTCCATTTTTTTAAAACGTTCCACCTGTTCTTTTTGCCGCTCAATATATCCTTTAAACTTAACCTGCAGTTGAATAAGATAACTGAACGGACTGTCGGCAATATCTGTTATACGTGCCTGGTCATCTGTCGACAGGGGGATCTGTGTCAGGGACTGGATTGTAAGCTCCGGTCGCCGCAGGATGTCGGCAAGGGAACATTTATGCTTGATGCTGCTGGTTTCAAGAGTCTTTAAAAGAGTATTTATTTCTTTGGTCGGCCTCAGAAAAACTGATTCGAGAGTCTCAATACCGGAGGCGATTACACTCTCTTTCACAAGGAATATTTCATGTGTTTTTTTGTCTACAAGGCCTACATCAAAGCCGATCTGTGCGAGACGCGAATCAGCGTTGTCCTCTCTTAGGAGGAGCCTGTATTCAGCCCTTGATGTGAAGAGTCTGTACGGTTCCTTGGTGCCCAGAGTGACAAGATCGTCCACTAATACACCGATATAGGCCTGGGATCTATCAAGGACCAGGGGCTCCTGGCTGCGAATGTACCTGCAGCTGTTAATTCCTGCGATCAGTCCCTGGGCTGCGGCCTCTTCATATCCTGATGTGCCGTTTATCTGACCGGCCAGAAACAGACCTTCTACCTCTTTTGTCTGCAAAGAAGGGTTGAGGCCAATGGGGTCAATGTAATCATATTCTATAGCATACCCCGGCCTGATGATTCTGGCCTTTTCCAGTCCCTTGATGCTGTTTATCATTGTCTGCTGCGTTGCAAGCGGGAGGCTTGTCGGCACACCATTGGGATATACCTCGGTTGTGTCGAGTCCTTCAGGTTCGAGAAAGATCTGGTGCCTGTCTTTTTCCGGGAAACGCATCACCTTGTCTTCAATGGAGGGGCAGTACCTTGCTCCAACTCCTTCGATTACGCCACTATACATAGGGGATTGATCTATATCCTGACGGATAGCAGCATGTGTTTTTTCGTTGGTATATGTTATGTGGCAGGGGAGCTGAGGGAGCGTATAGTCACCTTCTGAGGAGTACGAAAAATGGCCCGGCGGAGAATCGCTGTGCTGTACCTCAAGCTGGGAGTAATCGATGGTTCGGGCATCCAGTCTGGGTACGGTTCCGGTTTTCATGCGACCTACCGAAAACCCGTTGTCCTTGAACCATTGTCCGAGTTGGGTAGATGGCGCATCACCGAGTCGGCCGGCGGGGAAATTTTTCATGCCGATATGAACAAGGCCGTTTAAAAATGTGCCGGTGGCGACGATAACGGCCTTTACTTCGATCTTTTCATCGAGTGAGGTGCGTAAACCGCAGATCTTGCCGTCTTCGACAATCAGGCTGTCGACAACAGTCTGGCTCACCGTCAGGTTTTCCTGGTTTTCGATAACTGATTTCATCCTTAAACGGTAGAGCAGCCTGTCCGCCTGTGCTCGTGAGGATCGTACCGCTGGCCCCTTGCTTGTGTTCAGCATACGAAACTGGATTGACGTTGCATCGATGTTCCTGGCCATTTCTCCACC
>CAXMTO010000319.1:0-6776 GCA_964196355.1 uncultured Myxococcota bacterium | reverse complement strand
AGTCCCGTTCAGAACGAAGCTTGAGAGGATTGAGACCAGGGCAATACCGGAAAAAGCACCTATCCAGGACCACATTATCTGCCATTTGCACATGGCTTTCGAGTGAGGGCCGGATCGTATCTTTTCAAATATCTTAAGTGTGTTGGATGATATGTTCATTCATTTGAAAATAGTATATACCTATCGTGCAGATGCATTCAATAATAATGAGGAATATTTGCTTTTCTAATAAAACCATATGGTAGCCTGCAAAAAATATCTTTTCTTTGACTTAAGTCAAGTAGCCCTACCAAATATTTGATATGTTTGTTACCATAAACGCCACAATGAAGCATATCATCAATGTTAACATAGAGGAGTGAGCATGCCTATTTTCAGCTATCTTGCTATACCTGTGAGTGGCGCTAAAGAGAAGCTTTGTGAGGATCTTACGACTTTATCCCATTGTGAAGTAATACCATCGGATAATAGGGAGGTCGTCGTTTTAGTCACTGATACACCGGATAAAGCTACCGAGGATGAGCTCCAGAAGAATTTGAATAATCTGCAGTCCCTGCAATCCATGAGCCTGACCTTTGGCTACGATGACAAAGAAATACAAGGGAGAAAATAAGGTGACAACGAAACTCAACAGACGAAGGTTTTTGAAGTACGCTGCCGCAAGCAGTGCAGTCGCAACTGCCGGGGCACTTTTCCCGGGTGCCAGTTTTGGCAGCTGGCAGAACCTGAGCAACAATTCAGGGTTAATTGCATGGCAGAAAGCACCCTGTCGTTTCTGCGGCACCGGCTGTGGGGTCCTGGTGGGTGTTTCCGATGGCAGGGCGGTTGCTGTAAAGGGTGATCCGAACTGCAGCGTCAATAAAGGGCTCTGCTGTATGAAAGGATACCATTCTGTTCAGGCCCTTTATGGCAAGGATAGAATTACCACTGCAAAGGTTCGAAAGAACGGCGAAATGGTTGAGGTACCGATCAAGGAAGCGCTTGACCTCATTGCTGAAAAGCTCCGGGAAACCAAGGATAAGCACGGCAAGGACTCCGTTGCCATGTACGGTTCAGGCCAGTGGACAATTCCGGATGGATATGTCGCCTCTAAGTTGTTTAAAGGCTGTCTCGGCACGAACAATGTTGAAGCCAATGCAAGGCTCTGTATGGCAAGTGCCGTTACCGGTTTTATGACCTCTTTCGGAATTGACGAACCGATGGGATGTTACGAAGACATGGATCATGCCAATGTTTTCATCACCTGGGGGAATAACATGGCCGAGATGCATCCTGTGCTTTTTTCAAGGATGCTTGCCAATCGTAAACGAAGATCAAATGTTACCATCATAGACTTTGCCACTCGTTCAACCCGAACCAGTCTGGCTGCTGATAAATCAATTCTCTTCAAACCTCAGACCGATCTCGCTGTTGCCAATGCTATCTGCTACGAAATAATCAAAAATGGCTGGGTGAACCAGAACTTTGTCAATGAACACGTCTCATTCCATAAGGGCAAGACCAATATTGGCTATGGAACTGAGGATCATTTTGCTTTTAAGGATAAGGCTGAATCGATCAACTTTGAAGATTTTAAGCTGTTCCTTGAAGACTATACACCTGAAAAAGTAGAGAAACTATCCGGTGTTTCGGCGCGGGATATCAAGTATATGGCTGCACTCTACGGTGATCCCAGCCTGAAAGTCACTTCTTTCTGGTGCATGGGAATGAACCAGCATACCAGGGGCACCTGGATCAACAATCTGGTGTACAATATTCATCTGCTGGTCGGGAAAATTTCAACTCCTGGAAACAGCCCCTTCTCGCTGACTGGCCAGCCAAGTGCCTGTGGAACCGTCCGGGAGGTTGGTACGCTCACCCATAAACTGCCCCATGGCGTGGTCATGAAAAAAGAGCACAGGGAGATGGCCGCAGAAATCTGGGATGTTCCTGTCGAGAATATTGATCCTAAACCAACCTACCATACTGTAGAGATGTTTCGTGCCCTCGATCGTGGGGATATCAAATTTATCTGGATTCAGGTGACAAACCCGATGGTCACCATGCCTAACCTGCGGCGCTATCGTGACGGTGCTTTAAAGGATGATCGTTTTGTTGTGGTTTCAGATGTTTATCCAACTCCGACTACCGACGTTGCAGATGTGATCCTGCCTGCTGCCATGTGGATTGAGCAGGAAGGCATGTTTGGCAATTCCGAGAGGCGAACTCAGCATTTCGATCAGATCGTCGACCCTCCAGGCGAGGCGATGTCAGATACCTGGCAGATTATTGAGGTTGCCAGAAGGCTCGGCTTTGAGAAACAGTTCCCATGGAGCCAGGATGACTATATCGGGAAGATATGGGAGGAATATCGGAAATTTCATGCAGGACCGAAGCACGAGATGGCTTCGTATACAGTGTTGAAGGAACGATCTGGAGTGCAATGGCCCTTTGTTGACGGCAAGGAGACCCGCTGGCGCTTTAACGCAAAACACGATCCGGCCTGTACTAACGGCAAGGATTTTGATTTTTACGGCAAGAAAGATCATAAAGCCTGGATATGGGCCAGGCCTTATGAACCGGCTGCAGAATCTCCGGACGGTGAGTACAATTTCTGGCTCAATACCGGCCGGGTTATCGAGCATTGGCATACCGGATCAATGACCAGAAGGATTCCGGCTCTGCACAATGCAATGCCCTCTTCCTATGTTGAACTTCATCCTGAAGATGCTGCTGAACTCGGGGTTGTGAACGGTGAAATGGTAAAAATCATCTCCCGGCGAGGTGAGATATCAATGCCTGCCCAGATCAAAGGCCGAGGCGTACCAGCACGGGGCTCGGTCTTTGTGCCGTTTTTTGATGAAAGTTATTTGATCAATGAAGTGACACTTGATGCATTCTGTCCGATTTCCAAACAGCCAGACTATAAAAAATGTGCCGTGAGACTGGAGAAAGCATAATGAAACGATCAGAGAAGAGGGACAGAGTGGTGACCGGTGTTGCCGCTCTCTGTCTCCTCGGTGTTTTTGCTTTTACGGGTTCCAATGCATTTTCTGCTTCGGTTGAATTAGACGATTTTGACAATCAGGGCAAAAAAATCTATGAAGCCTACGATGCGACACCACAGATATATATGTCTGCTGATTCCGGAGACCGGAATCTGGCAGGCTTTTATGACCTGCGGCAATATCCGGGATCTCCACCGCGTATTCCCCACGAGGTTGATCTGACGTTTAGCGGTAATGAAACCGAGTGTCTTTCCTGTCATGCCAAAGGCGGCTATAGTCAGGAGTTCGGCAAGTTTATTCCGGTGACGCCGCACCCTGAAAATACACTTTGTTATCAATGTCACGTCCAGGTGGTGACCGAAGAAAAATTTGTTGAAACTGACTGGAAATCTATTAAACCTCCACGTCTTGGCAGATCTTTTCTCGGCAGTTCTCCACCGCCGATTCCACATAGCCTGCAGTTGCGGGAAAATTGTATCGCCTGTCATACCGGGCCGGGTGCGGTTGTCGAGATCCGGGTGGATCACTCAGCCAGAGGAAACTGCCGCCAATGTCATGTACCTGCGGTGCAGACTGCTCCGGTGCAGGAGTTTGTAAGAAAACCATAACGTTGTGATCAACAGGCTCATATGAAGACATCTATCAAGACTTTTATTCTGCCAGGTATCTCTGTTCTGCTTATGATCCTGATTGTGGGGGATGGTACTGCTGCTGCATCGAGTGAAAAATCGTTTCTCGAAAAAGTTAAGGCGATCGATGAGCCGTTTGACAGTCGATCGGTCAAACAGGTTATGCCCGTAACGCAGAAAACGGTGTTGGCAAAGGATGAGTATCAGGGCGGCTCTTTCCGTGTTCTTGCAAGAAAACAGGCAATTGAGCGGTATAAGTGCAGCAGCTGTCACACCGATAAGCCGGTTCTGGTAAATCAGGGTTTGGAGTTGACCCATGGTAATGTGGTCATTAATCATGGTCAGGAGGGGAGTGAGTTGAGCTGTATTGACTGCCATCATCGGGATGACCGAGACTATCTTGAGGATAAAAAGGGCAGAAAGATCGATTTTGATCACAGCTATCAACTTTGTGGGCAGTGCCATTTTCGTCAGAAGCGTGACTGGTCAGGCGGAGCACATGGCAAACGGGTCTCAAACTGGGCAGGCGATCGTGTGGTTTATAATTGTGCAAGCTGTCACGACCCTCATTCTCCACGATTTGAAAAACGATTTCCGGCCACCTATTCGGTACCGTTGAACTGACAGGGGTATCTCATGAGTCCGCAAAAAAAAGACGAAGCAAAAACTATCCTTGAAGATGTTCTGGAGAAGCCGAGCAGCAGACGCTCGTTTCTGAAAGGAGTGTCTATTGCCGCGGCGGCAGGGAGTGCTGCATTGGCAACGGGCTGCATGCCTGATGGCAGTATGGCTTCTTCAGGGGAGATGAAACTGCGCTGGCAGGAATTCTTCAAGAAGAATTACCGCCTTATGTCTCAGGAAGAAAAAGACGAGACTGTGGCGCGCCTGGAGCGGCTGGCAAAACTCCAGGACAATATGGATGTGCAGATTGGCAACGAACCCCCGATTGAAAAAGTACTTTATGGGTATGCGTTTAACATTACGCGCTGTGAAGGGTTCATGGAGTGCGTTACCGCCTGTGTCAAAGAGAATAATCTGGATCGCAAGACGAACACTCAATATATCCGAATTTTTGAAATGGAGCCGGGGCAGCTTGATCCGGGAAGTGGAGACGGGCAATATTATCACAAAGTACCGGTGGATAATAAATTTTACATGGGTACCCAATGTTTCCATTGTGAAAATGCTCCCTGCATTAAGGCCTGTCCGACCAAAGCGACCTGGAAAGAGCCTGACGGGATTGTTGTCGTCGATTATAACTGGTGTATCGGCTGCCGTTACTGCCAGGCGGCCTGTCCCTATTACGGACGGCGGTTCAACTGGGGGCAGGGTGAGGTACCAAAAGAAGAAATCACGACTAAGCAGCACTACCTCGGTAACCGGAAGCGACCGGTGGGAAAGATGGAAAAATGTACTTTTTGCATTCAGCGCACCCGTAAGGGAAGGCTCCCGGCCTGTGTCGAAGCCTGTCCAACAGGGGCGCGTGTTTTTGGCAACCTGCTCGATCCCGCCAGCGAGATTCGCTATGTGCTGAAACATAAAAAGGTTTTCAGGATGAAAGAGGACCTCGGTACTGAACCTAAATTCTGGTATTTCATTGACTGATTTCCAGCGGAGGACCAGTAATGATAGGGCACCGGTCAATGCTTGTTGGTTTGGATGTAAGTAAAGTCGTGACGCTGTTTACCCTGTGATGGGTTCTTTAATATGAGGAGCAACATGAACGCACTCCCGCAGAAAAATCTTAAAACCTTTTTTGTTGATGCCATTCGCTGGAATCTCAAGGGCAGTATCGGCTTTCAGATTTTCAGGATTCTATTGCTCATCTGTATGGGTGTTGGAATATATGCCTATTCATTTCAGGCCCGGTATGGTCTGTCTGTCACGGGTATGAATGATATCGTCAGCTGGGGGTTTTATATTTCCAACTTCACTTTTCTGGTGGGTGTTGCGGCGGCAGCCGTCATGCTGATTCTACCGGCTTATATGTTTCATGATCCCGATTTTCATCGGGTGGTTATTATTGGTGAGGGTGTGGCAGTGGGGGCACTGGTCATGTGCCTCTCCTTTATTGTGGTTGATATGGGTGGACCGCTTCAGGCATGGCATCTGATTCCGGGCATAGGTCTTTTTAACTTTCCTTCATCAATCCTGGCGTGGGATGTGCTCGTCTTGAACGGATATCTTCTGCTTAACGCCCTCGTTCCCGCCTACATCCTCTACAGTCATTATATGGGGCGAAAACCTGATGAGAGAAAATACCGGCCTTTTGTCTTCCTGTCGATTTTCTGGGCTTTTTCCATCCATATGGTGACAGCATTTCTCTATCAGGGACTGCCTGCACGACCATTTTGGAACAATCCACTCATGGGGCCGCGTTTTCTGGCCTCCGCCTTTGCCGCGGGTCCGGCCCTGATCACACTTATTCTAGCTGTTATTCACAGCGCTACAAGTTATAAAATTGATCGAAAGGTGTTCAGTAAATTGCGGATGATTATTGTTATTTCAGCGATTGTTAATCTGATCATGCTTTTTTCTGAAATATTCAAAGAGTTCTATTTTCCGACTCACCACTCAAGTTCTGCCGTGTACCTCTTTTTCGGTATGGATGGCCATAATTCTCTGGTGCCCTGGATCTGGACTTCAGTGTCTGTCAATCTGGCTGCTACTTTAGTGCTTGCATTTAATCCGGGGAAAAACAATCCGAAAGTGCTCCTGCCTGCCTGTGGGTTTCTGTTTATAGCAGTCTGGATGGAAAAGGGGATCGGCCTGATTGTCCCTGGTCTTATCCCTTCACCGCTTGGTGAAGTGGTTGATTATCTGCCGACGTGGGTAGAACTCGGTGTAACACTGGGTATATTGGCCCTGGGCATTACCGTTATCACATGGCTTATCAGGACAGCCCTCATTATTGAACAGCAGTTTGAGAAACAGAATAGCTGTTAATACACGCCTACTACACGATCAGTGACCGCCTGTAAGGCAGGTTTCAGGTACTCATAACCACCTGATTGATTGATGATTTTTCTTGCAAGTTCATTGAGCCCCCCCGGTGTCATGGATTCGTCAGCGAGTTTGTGAAAATCGCCGGTTGGACTTTTCTGGGCGAGGACAGATAATGCTTCGTACATTGAGGCAATATAGTCCGCTGCGGGCTTTT
>CAXMTO010000318.1:0-2739 GCA_964196355.1 uncultured Myxococcota bacterium | reverse complement strand
CCCATCAGCCTGAAGCCGTATATTTTTGTCGTACTGCTCTGGGGTATTCTGCTCGGTATTGCCTGCCGTATATCGAGTATGAAGATAGGTGCCCTGAATGCAATCGGTTTGAGCCTTTTTTATCTTGCTGCTGCGGTCTATATGTTTAAAGCCAGAAACGTATGGTACCCGGTGGTTATACCTCTGTTCTTTCAGGCTCCGCTGGCCTTTTTAGGGGCTGTATCCATAGAGCACTCCAGGCTTTTCAAAGAGGTTCTGAGTAAGCTGCGCATGGAAAAGGACCTCTCTTTTGCCCGGGATATCCAGATAAGCATGATGCCCTCCTCCTGCCCTACGATTGAAGGCTATCAGATTGCCGCCAGTTCAACCCCGGCAAGAGAGGTAAGTGGGGATTTTTTTGATTTTATTGACATAGACGAGGGCAAGATGGGATTTGTCATCGCTGATGTCACCGGCAAAAGCGTTTCCGGCGCTCTGGTCATGACTGCTTCTAAAAGTGTGTTTCGCCTGCTCTCAGAGGACCAGTTGTCGGTCGGTGAGATAATGAAACGGGCCAACCTGCAGATAAAAAAAGACATCACCAAGGCAAAAGGTATGTTCGTAGCCCTGCTTTACGCGGTTTTAAACGTGGATGATAAGAGTTTGGGCATGTGCAGCGCAGGACAGACCCAACCCATTCTTTTCTCGGCTAAAACAGGTGAGGCAAAGCTGATAGAAACAGAAGGTGATGCATTCCCCCTTGGCATCATTGATGATCCAGATTACCAGGAAACACAGCTTCAATTGTATTCCGGCGACCTGATCACTTTTTATACGGATGGGGTTGTGGAGGCCATGAACAAGAAGGGGAAAATGTATGGCTTTGATCGTTTTCTTGATGTAATAAAGAGGAACGGCGGGTTGGATGCCGGCAAATTTCTGGAGAAATTAATTGATGACATAAACAGCTTTGTCGGCAAAGCGGAGCAGCATGATGATTTGACAATTGTGGTCATAAAGGTTGACTGATCGTGCACATAGAAAAATGATGCAATGTTCAGGCCCGTTCTTATAATACAGGGAGATCAAATACAGTTGAAAGGAAGCACCTCCGAACAGATATGATATATTGGCAGTATAGCCATAAATCTCAATAGGGAAGATATTCATGGAACAACTACTTGAATTGCATTTACCCAATATCCTTGGGGCTGAAAAAGAAGCAGTTAAAAAAACTGACACTATTGCTGAGAAGATGGGATTCAGCAGGGACCGGATTGAGGACTTGAAGACAGCCCTTGCCGAAGCATGTATCAATGCTTTTGAGCATGGCAACAAGTTCGATCAAAACAAGAAAGTAAAGGTTACACTAGCGGCGAATGATAATTCTCTACAGGTTATCGTGCATGATGAGGGTGAGGGTATTGATCCGGAAAAAATCCCCAAAAACAGGGTCAGTGCAGACGGCTATCCTTGTCGCCGTGGTTATGGCGTATTCCTTATCAGCAATCTGGTTAATGAATTTTGCTTTGAAAAAAATCCAGGTGCGGGAAATAACGTGAAAATGCTGATGCATCTCAACGGATAAAAAAGAGAATTAAGAACTATTATTTATATAGTCGCAACTTGGCAGTAATTGCTAATCGGAGGTTTCAAGAATGAGTAAGGATATTAAAGTTTCAACAAGTCACAAGGGTGATATCGCGATCATCAGCATCCAGGGAGATGTCACAGCAACGACCGGAGAGGTAATTGGTAATGCTTACGAGAATACTGATGTTTCAAACTTCCCCAAAATACTGTTGCAATTCGACAAGGACTGCTACATAAACAGCGGTGGCCTTGCGTCCCTGATCGATATCGCCTCGGAAGGAAGAAAAAAACAACAGAAAATTCATGCTTATGGTTTATCTGACCACTTCCAGAAAATCTTTCGCATGGTGGGTTTAACTCGTTGTATTCCGATTTTCTCATCGGAAGAGGCGGCAATGAAAGATTTTTAACACAACTTTAAAAGTTGAAATATATCGTTCAATGTTATTTTTTTCACAGACAGAATTATTCCTGACGTAAACTTGCAGTTAATGTTTTGACAATAATTGAAAAGAGGAGGATAAAATGTATTATTCTCGTGTAGTTATGGGGAAGATAGAGCCCGAAAAGCATGATGAGGCTTTTGGCATATTTACGGATAATATTATTCCTGCTGCCAGGGAACAACAGGGGTTTAGGGGAGCCAATCTTTTTAGTAACCCGCAGAACGGCAAATTTATATCGACAACCATCTGGAAAACAGAACAGGATATGATTACCAGTGACAAAAGCGGGTATCTTAAGGGACAGTTGGATAAACTTGCCCACTTATTGACTGAACCTCCGGAAATTGAACAATACATTGTCCATTACTAATCAATAACTCTTTGCAAGACACGCCGACCAGGGCAGAATCAATTTGTTTTTTTCATCACACCTATCTGCTGCACAAAAAGCTTTACAGTAAAAAAAAGCCGTTTGTTAAGATACACTGAGCCTGTTTATCACAATAATTTCAGGCTGATGAATTGGTTCGCTTTTTGATTGGGCTTTTGGAAAGTTGTAATTTGGAACCGACATTTGAACTCTTTTATCATTACTTATAACGACATGAGATGAAATCACAAAACAACAAACATCCAAATATAGATGCTGCCTAACAATATTATGGGCAGGCTTCTGAATCGTTTACTGGAAGATCCTCCCCTTTCACTTTGGTGATTTTTG
>CAXMTO010000317.1:0-4225 GCA_964196355.1 uncultured Myxococcota bacterium | reverse complement strand
AGATTCAAAAATTCCTCTCCCAGCCGTTCTTCGTTGCCGAGACCTTTACTGGTGCACCAGGCAAGTACGTAGAGCTCAAGGACACCATCAAAGGTTTCCGTGATCTGGTTGACGGCAAGTACGACGATATCCCGGAGCAGGCCTTCTATCTGGTTGGTACAATTGAAGAAGCCCTGGAAAAAGCCAAGGACATGGCGGCTTAATCAGATAAGTTCCGGCATAAAGGAATAAATTGGCATGGCAGAAAAGCTTAAATTGGAAATGGTGACACCTTACAAGCGTGTGTTGTCGGAAGAGGTTGATGAAGTCACCGCTCCCGGCGCTATCGGCGAGTTTGGTGTGCTTCCCGACCATACGTCCCTGCTGACGACTTTGAAGGTTGGCGAATTAACCTACAAGAAAGACGGCGAAACCTTTCACGTCGCTGTCAACTGGGGCTATGTCGAAGTTGAAGATAACGTCATGACTGTTCTGGTTGAAACAGCTGAGCCGGCTGATCAGATTGACGTGGAACGTGCCAAGGCAGCTCTCAGTCGCGCAGAGGAAGCACTTAAAAAGCTTACAAGCGAAGACAAAGAGTTTAAGATTATGGAATGTGCTTTGGAACGAGCTCTGATTCGTGTTCAGGTGGCGAGCAAGAAAGTCCACTGATGCTAAATTGAAATAAAGATTAAAGGGCGACTCTTACGAGTCGCCCTTTTTCGTTTATGTCTGTCGAGGTGCGCTTTTAGAGATAAATTGGTGGCCTGGTCGCTGCACGGATTATGAAAAGTAACGTCTTAACAGGGGAGTGCAGGAAAGGCACCTTATGGCCCACTAGAGACGCGCAGCAGGAAAACCCTTGTTGCACCACGTAAAACAAAAAAACTTTGATTGTGACGCAAATATGGAAGCCTTTTTCGAGCAAACCTCCAAACTTTTCATTTCTTTCGTTTACCGTCGGCGTTGATTAATTTGATAGCTATTTTTGTCCTAATTGTGGGAGCTTGCCTGCTCTTGTGTTTTAAATTACCCGGTCCATATACCTTTATGATTCTTTTTATGTGAAGTACATGTCAATAAAGAAGTAAAAAGTAATTCCACTACTGATCATAATAATAAAGGACCTTACATGTTTTTGAGAGAGCTTTCGGGAAACATGAGCGGCAACGTACCCACCCACTAATGTACCAAGTAAAACACTAATGCCTTCCTGCCATGCGATTACTCCATTGTAAATAAATAGAACAATCGCGATCAGCGATATGGTTGATGAAACAAGGAGTTTCAGACCATTCAT
Organism: uncultured Myxococcota bacterium; assembly: GCA_964196355.1. Classification (GTDB taxonomy): domain Bacteria; phylum Desulfobacterota; class Desulfobulbia; order Desulfobulbales; family Desulfocapsaceae; genus Desulfomarina. Next base: position 2,946 of record CAXMTO010000317.1, on the reverse strand, counting down.
AGTGTTGATGTTCGAATAACCTGCCAGTGCCAGGTAGCTGAGAACAATTATCCCCAAACCAGCATTAAAAAACCCACCATAGATACATATTCCTAGCAGCAGGAGAATCAGCAATAAACGGCCGATAATTGAGGCATGTTGGTGATATGAAGCGAATTGTTTAAATGTACTATTAAGTTTCCCGCCGAAGATAAAAAGTAGCGTTGCAAATAATAGTAACCAGGGAATGATTTCACGAAATATGGATTCTGGTGTCTGAAGAAGCAACCAGGCGCCAACAATACCCCCCGTTAGGCTAATCAGAATGATGAGCGGTAATTCTCTCTTGTGCGCATATAGATCTTTTCGGAACGCATAAGCGCCGCTCAAATAACCAGCACAGGAAGCAAAAGTATTTGTTGCATTGGCACTAATCGGAGGCACACCAAAAAAGAGGAGAGCAGGAAATGTTATGAAACTTCCACCTCCGGCGATCGAGTTAAGAATCCCTCCAAAAAAACCTGCAGTAAAAAGTGATATTAATTTAAAAAGCATATTAATATGAATCCAGTAAACCTCAACTATTCTAGTGTGTTCCAGCTTTTTGCTCAGCTAACAAACCAAGTTAAGCGGGCTGGATTTGGCTTTAGACTGCAAGCAGCTTGTTGACCTGCTGCAACGAACGTTTGAGGTGATCTGCGCTATGCGCTTCGAGGGTCATACTGGGAAGAGCCGGCATGCTGCGCAGTTTGTTCTGTAGCGGTGAGAAGTCTATCGTGCCCTCACCTACCGGCAGATGTTCGTCCGCTACGCCGTGGTTGTCGTGCAGGTGCAGATGCAGAAGGCGTGGGCCTATCGCATCGAGCCAATCTGTCATGTTGGTTTTACCGAACAACTGCCAGTGGCCAGCATCGAAGCAGTGACCAAACCATTCTGAATCAATTTCATCCACAAGTTGTACGAGCAGGTCGGGCACTTCTTCGTAGATGTTTTCGATGGCCAAGCGACATCCGCATGCGGCTGCTTGGTCGATAAGCGGCAGCAAAAACTCCTTTGCCTGGGCCAGCCAGACCTGTTCGAGGTTCGGGTAACGCCACTTATCGACACCCGGATGGATAACCATAAGGTGAGCGTTAAGACGCCCGGCGGCAGTAAGAGCCTGGGTAAGTCGTTGCATGGTTGCCTGGCGGATCAGCGGATCGAGGGCGCCGGGGTTGAGATCAAAGAAGGGTGCGTGAAGGGTTGGTCTGATCTGGGCTGCAGCAATTTTTTGACTGGCCTGATCGAGCAGGGATTCGTTCAGGGTGTCGAACTCGGGGCCTTTGATGGCGATTTCCGGAGCCAGTTCAAGCTCAAGGACCAGATCCAGATAGGTTTCGATCTGTGCCCAGGGGATATGGGCTCCAAGGCGAGGTTGGCTCACTTCTGAAAGCCTCCGGCTATCCTTTCCAACTTATCAATTGCGGGCCGTTCACCAAGAGTGATTAACACGGAATTGGGTTCGATTATGGTGTAAGGAGGTGGGTTAAAGGTCATTTCATTATCGGTGAGTTTAATGCCAACAATGATGATGCCCATACTTTGCTTGATCCCTGAGTCAACGAGAGATTTACCAGCAATTTCAGAACTTGGATGAATGGTGATTTCCTCGATCTGCAGCTCAAGGTTTTCGCTGGCGGTAGCTATCTCGATAAAATCAACGACCGATGGGCGTAAAATCGCCTGTGCCATACGACTGGCGCCGATGGTGTAGGGAGAAATAACCTTGCTCGCTCCGGCACGCATCAGTTTCTTTTCGGAGCCCTCCTCGCTTGCCCTGGCCAGAATGAACAACTTGGGATTAAGTCCTCGAGCGGTCAGGGTAATATAGACGTTGTCAGTGTCTGAGGTTACGGCAGTGATCAGCCCTTTGGCGCGATCAATGCCAGCGGCTTGCAAGGTTTCATCATCGGTTGCGTCGCCTTCAACGTACATATAGTCGCCACGGGCAAGTCGCTCAACCAGGTGCGGGTCTTTTTCGACGACAACGAAGGGCATGGGACGAGATTGAAATTCACGGCAGATCAGGTGGCCGATGCGGCCGAAACCACAGATTATGTAATGATCACTGAGTTTGCTGATACGGCTTTCCAATTTTTTCCTCCCGAGGATTTTACGAAGCTGGCCTTCAAGGGTAAATTGAAGCAGGCTGCTGAGGGTGTAGGCGATCATGCCTGTACCGCTGATAATCAGAACGATGGTGAATAATTTGCCGTGATCTGATAAGGGCTGAACCTCTTTGAAGCCAACTGTTGACAGTGTGATGACGGTCATGTAGAGGGAATCGAAGAGCGACCAGTCTTCGACCATGGAATAACCACAAGTGCCGATAGCGATGATCGAAACAAGAGCGGCGATAGAGAAGCGTAGATGTCTTATCGGGTCCATACTTTAACCTCAAGGAAAACTTATGGGATGATAATCATGCATAGAATAAAAGGCAAGCAGTTAAGTGGCTTAGGATTGTTTGTGGAAGAGAAAGAACTTGACATTGAGTGTATACTGTATACAATTTGCCGGAGCCTAATAGAACGGAGTTTCTCTGTGCGTAGAAAACATATTCAAAGACATCAGACCTTACGAGAAAAAATCCTGGAGACGATTCGGGATGCCATCCTCAAGGGAACAATGAAGCCGGGTGAACGTGTCTCAGAACCGGATCTGGCTGAACGTTTCGGTATCAGTAGAACACCGATCAGGGAGGCTTTCAGGCAACTTGAATCAGAAGGTTATCTTGTGGTAATTCCACGCAAAGGCGCCGTTGTTGCTTCTTTGTCGGAGCGGGATGTGGAAGAGTTTTATGCCATTAAGATCATTCTCGAAGGCTTTGCCGCAAAGATGGCAGCAGTGAACCTTACCGAGAAGGATATTGTCCGACTCGAAGCGATTAATGAACGACTGCAGAAGCTTGCAGATGACGGTGACGTT
>CAXMTO010000316.1:0-5256 GCA_964196355.1 uncultured Myxococcota bacterium | reverse complement strand
TGATTTTTCTTGCAAGTTCATTGAGCCCCCCCGGTGTCATGGATTCGTCAGCGAGTTTGTGAAAATCGCCGGTTGGACTTTTCTGGGCGAGGACAGATAATGCTTCGTACATTGAGGCAATATAGTCCGCTGCGGGCTTTTGCTTAATCCCGGCCTGTGTTGCCCAGTCCGTTATGCAGCCCAGCATTTCAAAATATGATGCCATCAGGGCGGTGATGACTGACAAATATTCAAGCTGTTCCTCGTTCTCCACTGAAATAACAGTGCCCAGGGCGTTGAATATCTGATCAGCTTTCTTGTTGTCAGGGTAAACAACGATAGGCCCGACATGCACTTCCGCATAGGGTAAGGGGACGGCTCTACTAATTTCACACTGCTCATTGACCAGCGCGGCCACATGAGAGATTGGGGTGCCGCCCAACAGATTAATAATCGTTTGGTCGTCTCTGAATACAAGTGATTCTAGAACCAGACTCCTATCCTTGGGTAAAAAAGCCAATAGAACAACATCAGTATTATCCACAACGTCTTGATTGGATTTACCGACTGCAACTTGAGAAAACTGTTCTTTCAGCAGTTTTGATTTTTCTTTGTTGCGGGGAGAGACCCAGATCGAGTTCGTGAATTGCTTTGCCGTACATAATCCAGTGACCAAAGCGACGGTAATATCACCCGTGCCGATAAATCCAATTTTCATCCTTCCCTCTTATAGATCTGCTCGATATCCAGCTCATTTTCAATGGTTAGAAAGCCTCTATTAATGATTGATGGTCTCGTAATAGCCGAAACCTTAACATTGGCAATGGATAAGAGGCAAGTAAACATAACAATGACTGTAAATAAGGTCAGGAGTAATTGTCGGCAGGTTTATCATACTGCTGATATCCTGGCAGACTGCCGACCTTGAAACTCTCCACAGAGCCATCATTTCATCTAGGATGCTGTTTTGCTTCTTGTTGCTCTCTGTCTTGTCTGGTAATATTATTTAAATTTAGTGCCTTACTCCATAAAACTTGTCATTAATAACAAGAAAAACTTAAACCACAGAGGACACAGAGAGCACAGAGAAAGAAAATCGTTCTCTGTTTCCTCTGTGCTCTCTGTGGTGGGATAATTTGTCTTTTTGGATTGTGGGCGGAGCCCACCTTAGGGGAATAACAGGATGAAATTGCTAGTGATGCTTGGCGATGGCATTGGAGAAGAGATAACCCGTTCGACAATCTCAGTATTGAACGCTGTGGATAAGTGTTTTCAGCTGGGGTTGAGTTTTGATTATGCCGAGATTGGATTTGCTGCTTTAAAAAATTGTGGAACAACCCTTCCTGCCGGTACTCTCGAATTAGCCAGACAATTCGATGGGCTCATTCTGGGTCCAATTTCCCACCTGGATTACCCTTCTAGAGATCAGGGAGGGATCAATGTTTCAGCGGAAATAAAGGTTGGTCTTGATCTTTATGCAAACGTACGACCTGCCCGCACGAGAATTGGCCTGCCAAGTTCTGCTCCTTCAATGGATCTCGTTATCATGCGGGAAAATACAGAAGGGTTTTATTCAGATCGAAACATGATTGCCGGCACCGGTGAATTCATGCCTACGGAGGACATGGCATTATCCGTTAGAAAGATTACTGCCAATGCCTGTCGACGGATCGCTCAAAAAGGATTTGAGCTGGCAAGTGTGCGTAAAAAGCGTGTGACAGCAGTTCATAAAGCGAATTGTTTCAGGCTAAGTGACGGACTGTTTCTACGTGAAGTAAGAAAAGTTGCAGAGAATTTTCCGGAGGTTGAGCTTGAGGAAGTAATAGTTGATGCAATGGCGGCTCTTCTAGTTCGTCGACCTGAATCTTTTGATGTAGTTGTTACCACAAACTTTTATGGTGATATTCTGTCTGACCTTGCATCGGAACTTTCAGGGAGTCTCGGTCTGGCCGGATCGCTCCTTGCTGGAACTGAGCAGGCGGCAGCCCAGGCTCAACACGGTTCAGCGCCGGATATAGCCGGCCAGGACAAGGCTAATCCAGTTTCACTTATTCTCTCAGCTGCAATGCTGTTATCATGGTGGGGCGAAAAGGAAAATAATGGTTTATTTGTCGATGCTGCCGAAAAGATGAGTATGGTTATAGATGCCCTCCTGCAAAAGCAGGAAACACGAACGGCAGATGTCGGGGGCAATCTCGGGACCGAAGCCTTTACCAAGCTGGTTGTCCGTGCAATTGAGGAGTGAATTTATTTTATATGGCCAGCCCAGACATGAGAAGGTACAAAAACTTCACCCGCTGCAAGCTTTCTGGCTGTCCGGATTAGACCTGCTGAATTCAGTTTGAACCCACTCGGTCCGATCTCGTAATCAACGACCACGTCAAGCTGTCCGGATGCGTGCTCAAGGGTGACCTTCACCGGAATCTCATGGGATAGCTGTATCATGCCCTCAGCCACTGTACCCGGAGTCAGCAAACACGATGCCAGGCATTGTGCCCCGGTTACGGCCATGGTCGGATGGCATTGCCACGGCATGAAGTAGCGACTACTCATCGTGCCACCTGCCTTTGGTGGTGCGATCAGACCGAACTTCGGCGTCACGGACTCTTTCACATTCCCCATGCCCATCAGCCGTCCGGCCTCTATCCGAATCAGTTCCATCCGGTTAAGGAAGATCTGGTTGTCATCCAGTGCCTCACGACTCTCATATCCACTCAAGCCGAAATTCTCAGCCCTGGCGATGACCATAGGCATCGCCACATCCATACATGTTACCGGGATACCATTGATCTCATCGATCAGTCCGCCGGTGGGCAGTAATGCGCCGGTTACACCACCGACAATATCCATAAACTGCAGTTCAATAGGAGCCGCGGAGCCGGGGACCCCGTCAATAACCACATCACCCTCATAATTGATTTGTCCATGAGGCGTTTGGACCCTGGCCACAACCCTGGCTTCTGTGTTAACCGCCCGGATTTTGATGGTCGTCACATCACCGCCCGAAGCGATCAGTCCCATCTCAAGTGCTGCAGGGCCAACGCCTGAGAGAATGTTTCCACAGGTGGGCTTATAGTCCACAAGATGATCTTCAACACTTATCTGCGCGAAAAAATAGTCAATATCCGCCCAACTATCCTGAGATTCTGAGAGCATTGCGACCTTTGTGGTCACCGCCGCTCCGCCACCAATCCCGTCAATGTTGAGCGGGTGACCCGAGCCAATCAGTGAGATCAGCACTTTGCTAAGCAAAGCCAGGTTCTCAGGCAGGTCACTCCTTTTAAAATATGGTCCACGGGAAGTTCCCCCCCGGAGGAACAGAAATGGAATTCCGGTCTGTGTCATTAGTACCTTACTCCAGAAACCCTGTCATAAAAAACAAGAAACTAAGTAATGTATGTATAAATTATGTGGTTAGAAATATCTCCAAGGTACTTATACCTCTCAAGCGAGTACTGAAAAGGGTGCTGGTATTTTACCGTTTACCGGTGTTAGTACCTTACTCCAGAAACCCTGCAATAAAAAACAAGAAACTGAGGAATGTATGTTGTAATTATGTTGTTACATATGCCACCAAGGTACTTATACCCCTTGTGGGGTGTAAGTTTATAATCCTCCAAGCGGCCAGGGGAGCTCAACAAAGGTCTGTAAAAGGCCTGGCGGAAAGTCCCTGTTGAGAGCACCTGCCATAAAGCACATCAGTGCTATGCCTCCGACCGTAAAGAGCAGGGATTTGCCCCAGCTTTGGCTTGCTCGTATTCGAATGAAGGCCATAAGAAAAATAGCCAGGGCCAGGATGAACCCCAGCAGAGAGGACAGTACCAGTAAAGCTGCAAACCAGGACAACGTTTTCCATAGACCGTGCGGAGCCTCTGCATCCTCACCTGAAGCCTCGCGGTCAGCGAATACCACATCCGTTTCCGGAGCACGGATCATGCGGATAAGCAGCAGGAGGGAGGAAACCGTTGCTATAAACGAGACTGTCATCGGAAAAATGCGGTCGGTCTGCATGGTAATTGCCGCGGCATCAAAATAACTAGTCACAAAGTATAAGCTTACAAACAGTAAAAAGATCAGTGGAGCACGTTTCCGACCTACCGGGACCTCTCCCTCAGACATAATCGATTTAGCCTGCCGGATGCCTATAATTATAGAGACAACAGTTATGACCAACAATACGATTACGATGGGTGAGAAGATGTATTCCAATCCGACATCAGCTCCCCGGCGGAATTTGCTCATTGCAATCTGGTAGGCTTGAAATGAAAAATTTTCAGCCTGTGAGCTGAGCACAAATCCAATCAAAAAGGCTGGCCGTGACCAGTCAAACCGCCTTAGAAAGATACCGAGAAGACCGATTGCAAAGAGTGCTACCAGGTCCCCCAGAGACTGTCCTGACTGAAAGGCCGCAAAAGTGATCATCATGAACAGAAACGGTGCCAGCAGTGTAAAACGGATCGTAGTCAGCCGGGCAATTCCGGGTGAAAGAAGGATGCAGAGTCCCGCTCCGATGACATTGGCAAAAGCAAGTGACCAGACCACCGTATAGGTGATGTCGAGTCTGTTGGTGATAAGCTGAGGGCCTGCGTCGTAACCAAGGAGAGCCAGGCCGCCTAGAAAAATTGCCATGGACCCTGATCCGGGGATGCCAAAAATCAGGGTTGGAACCAGTCCGCCGCCCTCCTTGGCGTTGTTCGAGGATTCGGGTCCAATTACGCCGCGAATTTCTCCTGAACCAAAATTGGATTTGTCGGCGGTGGTTTGTACCGTATGGCCATAGGCGATCCAGTCCACGACTGAGCCTCCAAGACCGGGGATCACCCCAACAATGACACCAATCAATGAACACCGTATTGACAGCCAGCGATTGCTCCACCAATCCTTTACTCCCTTAAGCCATCCGGCACCCAACGTTGCATCCCTGGAAATAGCCCGGTCCTGGCGCAGCAGGGAAATAATCTCGGGGATAGCGAAAATTCCCATACCAACAATTACCAGCTTCAGCCCATCGGTTAGATAGGGTATGTTATAGCTTGACATTCTGAGTGAGCCACCTGCATCAGCCTCACCAATAGTGCCTACCAGCAACCCCATACAGGCAGCTGCGACACCTTTTATCGGCAGCCGACCTGCGAGAATTGCTACCATACTCAGACCAAGGATCGTAATCATGAGCATCTCCGGCAACCCGAAGGCCAGTACGATAGGTCGAGCTATCAGGATGAAAAAGGTGAGGAAGGAAGCCCCCAGAAGACCGCCAAACAGAGATGAAGCAAA
>CAXMTO010000315.1:0-21151 GCA_964196355.1 uncultured Myxococcota bacterium | reverse complement strand
AACTTCAAGATAATAGTTACCCCGCCTGGAACGAAGTGAGGGCTTTTTATTCAAAGTGATTGATGCAGCATATGATTTCTTTGCCTCGCGGACACTGATATATCCATCTGCTGCCATCCTGTTGAGAACGTATTTTTGACGGCCTATCCCTCGATCCAGATGTTTGAAGAGGGAATAGCGACTCGGTGCCTGGGGTAATCCGGCCAGCAGCGCACACTCTCCAAGGCTCAACTGCGAAGCCTTTTTACCAAAATATTTCTGTGCTGCAGCTTCTACTCCGAATGCTCCCTCACCAAGGTAAATCTGGTTCAGGTAAATATAGAGAATTTCTTCTTTACTGAGAAGATTGTCAATCCTGTAGGCGAGTATGGCTTCCCGAAATTTTCTCACATACGTCTTTTCCGGAGTGAGCAGCAGCGATTTTGCAACCTGCTGAGTTATTGTTGAACCGCCCTGCCCTTTGCCACCCCCACGAAAATTGTTTATGGCTGCGCGAAGCACTGAGAACAAATCGAGTCCAGGGTGTTCAAAGAATCGCCCATCTTCCGCCGCAACAAAAGCTTTAGGTAAATGGGATGACATTGCCGATAGAGGTATTACTGTTCTATTCTCAATGAACATACGATCAACGATATCACCATACCGATCATATATCACGGTTGCCTCGGGCGGCTGATAATTAGCTACATTGCGTATGTCGGGTATATGTAAACTGGCAAGAATATAGAGTAATATAGTCAAAAAGGATGTCAGGAAAAAACATATCAACAGAAGAAATCCGGTGATATGTTTCTCATTATAAACCTTTCGTGGAGCTCTTGTCCTGGAGGCAGAACTCTTCTTGACTGATCTGTTTTTTTGGGGTGACACTGGCTAAAAAGTAATGGTAATATTTGGCTGAAAATGTTCAGATTTTTCCATAGGCTAAAGCTGAAGAGTGTAACACTTCAGCCTCAACAATCAACAACAATAAGTTTTCGATATGTCAAAAATCCGTATCCTCCCGGAACAGCTTGCAAACCAGATTGCGGCAGGTGAAGTAGTTGAACGCCCTGCCTCCGTCGTCAAAGAACTGGTGGAAAACAGCCTTGACGCAAATGCCAGTCGTATAGAGATTGATATCGAAGGGGGAGGCACCCGTCTGATACGAGTGATTGATGACGGAGATGGTATGGACGAGGATGACATTCTCCTGAGCATTGAGCGACACGGCACCTCCAAAATCCATGTCGAAGAAGATCTGGGCGCCATCACCAGTCTTGGTTTTCGGGGAGAAGCTATTCCATCCATAGGCTCAGTTTCTCAACTGACCATCACCTCTCGACTCAAAGGCGAGGAGCTGGGTACAAAGGTTGTATTGAAATATGGCAAACTTGTTCAGGTTCATGAGACCGGGTGCAGTTACGGCAGTTCCTTTGAGGTCAGAAATCTCTTTGGTAACACTCCGGCCAGACGTAAGTTCCTCAAAACAGCCCGCACAGAACTCGGCCATATTGATGAAGTGGTTAAAAATTATGCTCTCGGAGCACCCCACGTCACTTTTATTCTGCGAATAAATGAAAAAGAGACAATACACCTCAACAATTCGCTCTCACAGGAGCAGCGACTCGGCCATATACTCCGCCATTCCAGCTCTTTCATACCTGTCAGATCTAAAGGAACCCCACCCAAAGTTGCCGGCTTCCTCATCCCCCCTGAAAAAGTTGTTGCGGGCCCTGCCAAGCTGCGTGTTTTTGTTAACGGTCGAGCGATAAAAGACAGAATGATAATCCATGGCGTAACTGAAGGTCTCCGCGGTTTCCTCTTGAAGGGAAAAAATCCGGCGGGTCTCATCCATCTTACTCTTCCGCCAAATGAGGTGGATGTCAATGTCCATCCGGCAAAACACGAGGTACGGTTTCGCAATTCGCAGGATGTCCATACACTGCTCAGCCAGACCGTCGCTGCGGCCATGGCTCTGGAACAGGAGAGAATGAAGGGGAGTATTTTCGGTAAAGCTGCGCTCAAAGAAACTACCCGAATACCACTGGACGAAAATCCCGCCGACAGTGGTTCCTTTTATGAGCAGCCAGACCCGGACGAGCCCCCCGTCCTTCAGACTTACATTAGAAATGAACATACAACCAGTGTTCCGGAAGACAGTCTTCAACAGAGCTCATTTTTCGCCACCACTGAACCGATTGCAAAAACTCATCACCTACCCGAAGAGCAGCCTGCAACGCATAACCCGGCACATATTTCCAGGCCACAACACCACAACCTTCTGGTTATAGGCCAGTTTGAAGATCTCTACATCTTTTGTAAAAACAGTGATGGGCTACTGGTGATCGATCAGCATGCTGCCCATGAGAGACTTCTCTATGAAAAACTGAGAAAACAATTTCTGGCAAACAAAGTGCCCAGACAAAATCTTCTGTTTCCACATACTGTTGAGCTCTCATTATTTCAAGTTCAACTTGTCGAAAAACACAGTGAAGAAATATCAGGGATGGGGTTTTCTATCCGTGAATTTGGGGGCAACTCCTATATCATTTCGGCAGTTCCTGCCATCGCTGGTCATACTCACCCTGAAGAACTTTTCAACGACATCCTTGAAAAATTTGGCAGTGAAAGCACCCTGGGGAAAGGGGGTGGACACATTGACACTATCCTTGCTACTATGGCCTGCAAAGCTGCTGTGAAGGCGGGCACGCAACTATCCTCGGTAGAAATCGACAACCTTCTCAACGAAATGTTGATGGCGGACCTTTTCTCTCACTGTCCTCACGGCAGGCCTGTTGTCAAACAGTTCACCGGTGCAGAAGTAAAAAAATGGTTCTACAGGACATGAAACGTTGTTTCTATTTCGGGACGTTGTTGATCTCTTTTCTCGTTATTGTCCTCCTGCAGGGTTGTGCAAAGCCACCTGCAGGAAAAGTTATGGAGGCAACCGCCTACTGTGGTTGCTCAAGCTGCTGCGGTTGGGAAAGAGGTCGTTATCTTTTTTTCAAACTCAATTTCTGGAATAAATATGTCAGTAAGGGGCCCCGGGCAGGCACCCCTTACACAGGCCAAACCGCCAGCGGAACCTACCCCAACGAACCGGAGGAGGGGCTCTTGTCCATAGATTCGGTTCGCCGCCCCTGGATGATACCTGTCAGGACAGTTTTTTTCCCATGGTATCTGTTGTCTGAAGACGGTACTATTGCTGCCGACACTAAGTACTACCCTTTCGGAACCCGTATGTATGTTCCCGGTTATGGCTGGGGCATCGTTGAAGACCGTGGAAGCGCAATAAAAGGTCCAGACAGAATTGATCTCTATTTCGACTCACACAGCGACGCCCTCGAGTGGGGCAGACGCAATGTAAGAGTCTTAATCGAACGACCTCACTAGCTTTGAACTCTTTGACTAAAAACATTTCCCCTATGACAGACATGATTCCAGTAACAATTATCGGCGGCGGTCTTGCCGGCAGTGAAGCCGCATGGCAGGTAGCTAAGCGAAACTGCAGAGTCAGACTGATTGACATGAAACCTCACCGCTTCAGTCCTGCCCATGAAACAAGTGACCTTGCCGAACTGGTCTGCAGCAACTCCTTTAGATCAAACGACCTCCACTCTGCAGTTGGCCTTTTAAAAGAAGAGATGAGGAGATCGGATTCACTCATCATGCGAATAGCTGATGAGACGGCAGTTCCAGCAGGTAAAGCGCTTGCAGTAGACAGAGACAGATTTGCCGGGAAAATCACTCAAACCCTTGAGGATCACCCTCTTATTGAAATTGTCAGGGAAGAAATCCTGGAAATTCCAGCTGCGACATCGTCGTATACAATTCTGGCAACCGGCCCACTGACGGCGGAACCTCTTGCCGAATCCCTTGCTTCCCTGACAGGTCGTGACCGGCTTGCCTTCTATGATGCCATTGCACCGATAATCTATACCGAATCTCTCAACAGAGATATTGTCTACAGCAAATCACGCTACGATGAAGGACCTGGAGATTATCTGAATTGCCCCATGGATGAAGAATCCTATCTTCATTTCATTGATGAACTGGGCAGAGGCACTTGTGTCCCTCTGAAAAGTTTTGAAGATATAAAGTACTTTGAAGGTTGTCTGCCTGTTGAGGTGATCCGTTCCCGTGGTGATGACACCCTTCGCTTCGGGCCAATGAAGCCTGTAGGATTAGAAGATCCCAAGACAGGTAGAGTGCCCTATGCCGTTGTTCAGTTGAGAAAGGAAAACAGGGAAGGGACAACATACAACATGGTGGGCTTCCAGACAAAACTCACTTATGGCGAACAGAATCGTATATTCCGTATGATCCCAGGGATGGAAAGTGTCGAATTTGCAAGACTGGGGTCTATCCACCGTAACACTTTCATATGCGCCCCTGAACTTTTGGAACCAACCCTGCAGTTCAAAACTCGTCCTGACCTGCTGCTTGCCGGACAATTATCCGGGGTGGAAGGGTATATCGAATCGGCAGCTATGGGATTACTTGCCGGGATAAACTGTGGCCGTCTGGTTTCAGGTGAATCACCGGTTGTCCCCCCGCCAGCGACCGCACTTGGGGCTCTCATCAATCATCTGACCCAGGGTGATCCAAAAAAATTTCAGCCGTCGAACGTCAATTTTGGGCTCTTCCCCGCATGGGAGAAAAAGGTCCCAAAAAGAATAAGAGGGCAAATACGTGCTGATAAGGGATTAGAGGCGTTGAAAAACTGGCAGCTGGAAGAAAAAATTTAGTACCTTGTGGGGTGCTAGTACCCTTGTGGAGGGTTGAAAACTACTGAACAGGATGCTCGCTAAATCCCCAGTGGGGGTACTCCACACGATAATCGGCTACCGGCCCGGGACTATGTTCTCTGCTTGCAACGAGCCACAACCGTTGAGTTTTCGGTAAATCTATTTCAATTTCCGAAACCGTGGGCGAAGGAGAAAGAACCATAGCATTATCGGCGCTGTATTCAATATCCCCCGATCCTTTAAAAATGCCCAGATGTGGCTCATCCGCATAGGTTCCCTTGCCGCCTCTGGAGAGTTCCGAGATCACAAGAAAAGAAACCTGCATCTCATCACGTATGGATTCAAGTTGCCGAAGCCAGGCGTCTATACCGGTGCGTCTCTCTGAAAAGTCCTTAAATGGCAGTTTATGCAGGCTGTCGATGACCACAACTGTGTATTCATTGCCTGTTTCATGACGAATAAAATCAATGTGTTTTCGCATGAGTTCAGGTGTCACCTTTCTATCATTGATTACTCGCAGATAATCGAACATTTTCTCAAGGTTGCCACTTGCAGCATCATACCTGTTTTTAATGTCCACTTCATCTTTCGACCCTTTCAATTCTGCAGTGGAAAGTTGACTTAACCTGCTGAGAGTACGCTGATAAATCTTCTGTCTGCCGTTTTCAAAATCATAATAAAGCACCGGCACTTTTCGCAGAGCCATCTCTGAGGCAATTTGAATTACGAAGGTGGACTTACCTACCTTAGGAGCACCTCCAACCACATTGATCCCATGGATACCTCCAAGGGACTTATCTAAAAGAGAAAACCCCGATGAGAGTCGCAAATATTCTTCTCTCTGTTCTTTCGCCAGATTTTGAAAAAAAAGTTCATACTCCCTTCTGGGTGTTGAAAATGGAGAAAACGACTTTGACCGCTTCAACATTATTCTGACTTCTCTGGCAAATCCCTTGCCGGAATCTTTTGCCAGCTGCCAGAGGGAATATCTTCTTGGAGAATTGACAGCCCAGTAAAGAATTCGTGCCTTAAACCCGATTCGTGACGCCAGATTTTTAGCAGCCTGTACAGACTCAGAACTGTTTGCAGTGACGATAAAGACAGTCTTCAGATGAGCAAACAGTTCTGATGAAAGTTTTTCCAGACCGCTGTAATGGGGTACAGCAACACCAGGAAAACCAAGCTGTTTTATAGTCAGCAGATTGTCTTCACCTTCACAAACAAAGAGTGCTCCCTGGTCACACCGTTGAATATCCTGAAGATTGAACAGATTATATGGTTCAACACTGAAGGCCTCATTTCCATGCCAGAAAAAATCATCCTCCCTGTCCGGATAAACGCACCTGGCAGAGTAGCAGTTTTCGTCACCCTGCAGATAAGGATAGACAATATACCTGCCATTGAATCCAACCTGCATTTCAGACAGAGCGGTTTTGCCAATTCCAGCCGCTGCATAATCATTCACAATTGCGGTAGTAATCCGGTCTCGGTACTGCTGTACCTCATCATTTATGTTTTCAACAGGATATTCAGGCTGGACAGTTATGTCATTTTGGTCGACTCTATAGCCTGGCACTTCTGTCGGAGAAATCCCCGCTAAACGGGCAAACCAAAGCGCAAATCCTCCCGCAACACAACGATTCAGACAACGAAAATAACCATAAAAAAAACTGTCTTTATTTAAAAAGACAACAAGCCGGCCTGCCTCCATCCCCTTTTCCCGACAAAAAGGACAATCAGCATTTAAAAACGTTTCTTCCATGCGTGTGTCATGGAGATTTTTGAGATAAAAACGAGCTATGGAATCATCAGCAATAACCATGAAAGACCCTGCATGACTAATCTAACATCCTACAAGGGGGTATAAGTACCTTGCAGGTGTTACTAATATTAGGAGTTCAAAAATGAATATTTATTTTCTGTTATTCTGTTCAATACCCCCTTGAGGGGTAGAAGCTACTAACAATATTGTAAACAATTGAGGCCGTTTATCAGAGCTACTGTGATTTTCTCGGAACAGCCAGCAATATTTCCTTTAACTGTAAACTGCTGACCGCTGACTCAAATTTTACATGAACAGAATAACCATTGTCCTGTTTCTTATTCTCTTTCACAGCGAGGATATCCCCGACAATTCCAATCTGTTGCCCCGGTTTCTTACCTCCGGGCAGCATCACCTTCACCTTTCTGCCAAGTATCAACCTTGAATTCTCTCTCCCTGACAATTCCAACAAGTAAGAAACACCACCTCGAGAAATGTCAAAAAGCTCCGCCTCGGAGCTCACTCCCGTGGTCTGCCCACTGTTGTCGAGCAGCATGGTAGTAGCTCTGCCTCCAATTATGTGACGTTCATGATCTCGACGATCCTGGGAGGATTTTTCAATAATGTCTCCAGCGCTCTCAAATCTGCCACAAAAATCACGTAATTTTGATTCCAGATTCGGCAACTCATCCTTCCATTGCTGCATCTTTTCAAGTCTGAGAATAGACATATCCGTCGTACCTACACTTGCCACAGAAATTGTCCACACAGAGGCATCAAAAAACGAACCGGTGCCGATAATCTCACCTTTGCCCATGGTCTTGACAAGAACCCTGTTTCCACTATCCTGAAAAAACAGCTTCACTTTTCCGGAGTTGACAAAATAGAGCGCCGTTTGAAGGGCTCCCTGATGTACGACCATCTCTTCATTGGCATACTTCTTATGCTGCAGAGAATGGTATACAGCGCTAAATTCTTCTGTCGTGAGGAATTCGTAGAGCTCATTCCAGATTTCCACATGAGTTTTATCTATAGTATCCGCTTTTCTATCTGAGATGCTCTCTGCAGCACGGATAATATCACCAAGAGCAGTCTCATTTATATCAACAAGCCACTCCTTCAGTTTCTCCGCCTGTACGAAATTGCGTGTCTTTGCTGTATGTTCAATTAAATCGACAAGTTGCTTTCTTGCCTTTTCCTCCTCACCCTTGTTTAGAAGCACCCGTATAGCCTGCTCCTCAGCAAGTCCGGAAATTATTCGCTGATTTGGCGAAGTCTTTCCTCTTTTCACAGCCTGTCTAATCGCATTTTTCCGTAGCTGACTCGCCTGTACATGCGATTTTCTCATTTTTTGATGATCTTCTTCCAAAAGCTGCATCGCCTTCTTCGCAGCTCCCCATACTGGTGCAGAGATTTTTTTAGTAAGCCGATGACTGCGCATCTTCAGAAAATTCTCAACTCCCTTTACGGCAGCTGGACAGGGGCACCTGCCTAATGTATCAAGGAGTTGCACTAACAGTGGTTCTCGATTCTCCTCACTGAAAGTTTCGTATTCAGTCAGCAGATTTGCAAGATGGCTGGCAACCTCCGGGTCACAAAACCGTACCAGAGCATTGATAATCTGAATTCTTATTATTTCCGACGAATCAGCAAGCCCGGTTAGAAAAAGTCTTTTTCTGTTCTTTCCACCTATTTTATTTATGCATATAAAGGCACCACGCTGTACGCGGAAGTCATCATGGTTTAGATATGGGAGAGCTGCTTCTGCATCTCCTTCACCACCGGTTTCTGACAATAATTTCAACAGGTTTCGCTTCCCATACCATTCCATGTGTTCGTGCAGCCGTTCAAGAACTACCTCTGGCACGAAGCGATCATTTGAGATCAAGAGATCGAGGATCTTATACCGATCATTCGAGTCCTCTGCCATTATCAGCGATTCCACTAAAAACCTCAGGGCCACGGGTCCCTGTAGAACAAGTCGGTTGCTGAGTTCCTCATTGTGAGGATCAAGAAGCCATTTGTTGAGGAGCTCAGGCAAACTCGTTCTCTGTATGCCGCTGTCTTGTATCCTTCCGACAGTGGATTCTATTGCCGAAGATTTTTTCAGTTCTCCTGTACGTATCTGATAAAATAGAGTGAGAATAGCATCGCCCCGACTCTTCTTTCCGGTCTCCCAATAACGCTGCATTACGACTTGGAGAAGAGTAACAATCTTTTCAAGAGGTTCCTCGTTTTGCTCTGTTCTTTTCACCCACTCAGAAAGTGGATTAACAAGCATATCCACGTAATACCAGTGACGATCTAAAATGAAATTTTCGGTGACAGAGGCTAGCATTTTCAAGAGTTGAGATTGAGAGTCAGTCTCGCCGGTATGAATCTGGTTAATCAATTTTTGAAGGAAAGCCTCAATATTGAGGCCATCAGTGGCCCCCACCATCCTCCTGACTGCAGCTGGAAGATACTCCAGAAGTTCTCCACTCTGTAAAGAAGTAAAATCTCCCTGTGCTATTCCTCTAATACCGGCCTCAATGCGGAGTTTTTTCCTCAACTCCTCTCCTTTGAGAAGAACCATCCTGGCTTTCTCAATGCCAAGGAAGTGTTTGCCTTTTTCCGTCTCCAGCAACTGCGAAAGAGCCCTGTCAACTAACTTTCCGTGATCGGTACCCGCTCTTTCTCTAGCTTCTGCTTTAGCTAACTGCTCCCTGAAAAGAGCGATAAGGTTTCCAAAGATATTTGTATCTATAAGTGCTACCTGTGCTTCATATAAGTCTGTGCCAAACCCGTCCGGGTAATCTTGAGACAGCATCACACAGAGAGCCGGTTCTTTCAAACGACCTACCAGTACCCGTGCCACCTCCAAAGCCACCTGAGGGAGGTTCTCCTTTGCAATGAATTTTTCACTGCTGTTGAGCATTTGAGGAAAGAGGTCAGAACGAGAAATAATCCTCTCTTTTTGAAGATCCCGCAAGATCTGCCCGATTGCCGCCACAACAATATCGACTGTTTTATCGGTATCTTCAAAGCTTTTTCTGAGTCTCACCCTGACTGCATATCGGTTATCCATACCAAACAGACAGGCCAGAAGTTCCAGTTCCACCTTTACCAGTTTTTTGTCTGGCGAACCATCTTCAGAAACATCGCCGGTTGAAGAAATATCGGCATGGTCCTGTTTCGGAAAATAACTTATCAGCCCAAGGCCGGTAATGTATTCTACCCC
Source organism: uncultured Myxococcota bacterium (assembly GCA_964196355.1). Classification (GTDB taxonomy): domain Bacteria; phylum Desulfobacterota; class Desulfobulbia; order Desulfobulbales; family Desulfocapsaceae; genus Desulfomarina. The sequence continues at coordinate 11,439 of CAXMTO010000315.1, read as the reverse complement.
TCCTCCACTTTTCTCGATTTTTTCAGCTTTTGCATTAAACACGGAAATGATCTGTCCAAAAGCGAACAGGTCCATCGAGGGTTGAAATAACAGCCTGGTCACTCCAAGAATTCCCATCTGCCTGTAAACAATGAGATTTGGAAAAGAGTCGAGGGTCTCCTGAGCAACAGCCATCCCCCCAAGAAAAGGCTCCTTATCGCGCAAAGAAATTTCCAGCTTTTCATAGTGGTTAAGAAAATGGTTTACCCCTTTATATCCATGCTCAATCGCATTGCTTACCTGTGGAGCAGTATGAGGATAAAGGCGACTGGTTGCAATAGCACCATTAAAAGCCCGGAGCGCTTTAATCCCACTTTCCTGTAGCTCGATCTGATTCATTCCATTACCTCGTTATGCGATACAATCGGCCTTATCTGAATACCTTTTAACTCCTCTTTTTCCGCATCTGCATCCTGAAAACTGGCATAAACTCCAAGTTCAGTTATCTCAGGTTTCTTAATAACTTGTGTAGATTACCTGATAATTCCGAAGCATCTCCAACAGTTCATGCAAAGGCAAGCCAACAACATTTGAGTAAGATCCTTCAATGGCTTTGACCAGGAAGGCTCCCTTACCCTGAATGCCATATGCACCGGCTTTATCGAGACTCTCTCCAGCACTGACGTACCCTCTGGCTGTCGACTCATCAAAATCAGCAAAGATCACCTTAGTCGCCACAAATCGATGGTCGGATATTTTTTTCTCTGCATTGCAAAGAAAAATCCCGGTACGAGCCGTATGCTCTTTACCACTCAACGACATAAGCATGGACACAGCCTCCTCGTTATCACGTGGTTTTCCAAAAATCTTCCCGCCCTGGCAGACTGCAGTGTCTCCGGCGACAACCCAACTACTGCCAAACTGATCACTTACAGCCTGAGCTTTCTCTCTGGCCATCCTTACAACAAACAAATCGGCGTTCTCTCCATTCAATGGAGTCTCATCAATCGACACCGGGCAAACTGAAAAACTGACCCCCAGATCTTCCAGATACTGCTTGCGTCGAGGGGAACCCGAGGCCAAAATTATTGGTTCTCTATTGCAAAACATCTTTTTCCATAATCTCAGTTTTTTCTTTATTACTGTTATATCAAATTATAAACTGCAATAACAGGGTGACAGTTTCATAAATAAAAGAAATGCAGCCCTTCAGGTCAACGGCCTAACCGTTAATAGCGTAACCTCCATCGACGGTGATAACCTGACCCTGGATCATTGTAGCAAGATCACTGCAGAGGAAAAGGGCAATATCCGCCACATCTTCCGGAGTAGTCAAGCGTCCAAGAGGAGTCCTCTCCAGCGCGGTGTTTAGTATTTCCTCTCGGTTCGGAAAATGTTTCAGGGCGTCGGTATCTACGGCGCCTGCACTGATAGTGTTGACATTTATACCCTCTTTCCCCAGTTCAACCGCCAGATGTCGAACCAGCGACTCCAACGCAGCCTTCGAAGCTCCAACTGTAGTATAATTTTTAACGGCCCGAACAGAACCGAGACTGGATACTGCCAATACACGACTCCCGCGTTCCATCAAGGGTAATCCTTGTTGAACAAGGGTAAGAAGCGCTCGAGCATTAATTCCCATTGACCAGTTCCAGTGACGTTCTGTCAACTCCATGACCGGTTTCAACACACCCGATGCAGCATTGGATACCAGAATATCGATTTTCCCAAATTCTTCTCTGATCTCTTCAAACATCCTCATCACATCGTTTTCTCGTGCAACATTGGCCTTAACAAGCAGGCACTTCTGACCGCAGGCCTGGACTGCATCTACTGTCCCTCCAGCATCTTTCGTATGACGAACATAATTTACAACGATATCAACTCCATTCTGGGCCAGCCGTATAGCAATAGCACGACCAATCCCACGGGACCCTCCGGTAATGAGTGCTACTTTACCTGTTAAGTCAAACATAAATCGCATCCTGTTTTCAGTTTGTTAGTGATTGCTCCCCACTACTTTTGAAGGTGCTCTGTAGTCATTTTCAACTCCAAAACTTTCATTCATAATAGTAAACCAAAAACCTAACACCCCGCAAGGGGTATAAGTACCATGGTGATATATCTAACAACATAATTTCAAAAGACATTCCTCCGTTTCTTGTTTTTTATTACAGAAGTCTGAAGTAAGGCACTAATTACGAAAAGGCGCCACACTTTTTTTGAGCATGCTGCCCAAGAATCCAAAAGGGTTGAAACGAATAGCATGCAGGTTTTCCGGGACCTCAAAGTAACTGCCAGAAAAATTTGAAGGCAATAGCACAGGGAAATGTATTTTGACAATATCGCTCCCTGCCAGCTCCCTTTTACAGGCAACCCTCCAGAGCGGACTTTTCTGTTTTTCCAGCTCAAGCGCCTCCAGCAGGGCCGTATCAAGGGCAACTGGGCATGTAGATGCACCCACGCAATTCAATTGAAGAGGTATCCCATCAAGTGGTCCCGAACGATGCATAGCGACAATACCGTCTAGAAAATGTAGAGAAGGAGGTAACAAGTCTACAAGGTCAAGTATAATTTCGGAGAACCGCTTATGAGAGCTGCCATGGGTCATATGCAGCATCCCTTTATTCACCCCTTTTACAATCCCGAAAATGTTTTTCACCGCCAGGGTGACATACATTTGTTTATGGGCTTTCACCTTCGCCAGATTGACAAAATAATCGCACTCCAATGCTGGCCTGGCAACGTTAACAGATACCCCTCCCGCCAGTTTTGTCCTCACCGAGTCTGTAAAATCGACCTGTCGTACGCCCATGCCTGCAAGTGTGGCAGTAATTCCTCGCCGAGCACAGACGGAGGCTCCACTCCCAATAGCAGGAGAGTCACCAATCTGGACCTTCGCCCCCTGATCAATAAACCAGGCAGCAACCCCGGCAACAAATTCTTTATGAGTGCAGGCAAAATCATCTCCACTGCCGCTAATGAGATTCGGTTTTAACAGTACGACAGCACCACTAAAATGATGATTTAAATTGAGGTTTTTAACAGCCTCATCGACCAATTCACATATGATCGATCTTTCGTACCTGGCGCAGCGTTGCAATACAACCCGTAAGAGTGTGGAATCCATAAGAGCCCAAAGCTGTAATTTTCAACGAATAGAACTCAAGATAGCCTCAACAATACTTCAAACCCATTAAGCAAGTCAGCCTTCGTTCTTTATGGCGCTAGAAAGAAAACGTAAGGGTGAGGAACAATCAAATCTCGCACAGAACACTTTTCCTATTCGGGGAAGGTTATCACTCGAGTACGAATAACATCCTTGTTTTCTTTAATTTCATTCACAACAGCTTCAGAAATTTCAGATTCAACATCAATGATATTATAGCCGACAGTGCCATTAGACTGATTCAAATAACTTGCTATGTTAACATTGTGATTTCCAAAAATTTTGGAAACCTGGGCTATCATTCCGGGAACATCCTTATTAATTACAACAAGTCTTGAATGAATTTTATCACCAGGAATGGATTCAATGTTTGGAAAGTTTACGCTATGCACGACATTGCCATATTTAAGGTATGTCGACAATTCCTTTACCGCCATTCTCGCGCAATTCTCTTCAGACTCGGAAGTCGATGCACCCAGATGAGGAGTCATCAAAATCTGAGGGTGGCCAATGAGTGCCGGTGTCGGAAAATCACAGAGATACGCCTCGAGATGTCCCCTGGTTAAGGCCTCGAGCACTGCTTTTTCATCGACAATAGGTCCTCTGGAGTAATTTATCAGTACAGCCCCTTTTTTTATTCTACTTATAAACTCACTATTGACGAATTTTCGAGTTCGATCATTAAGCGGTAGGTGAAGACTGACCACGTCTGCATCCCCCACTGCATCTTTTAATGATCTGCAAACCCGAACTTTGGGAGAAAGTTGGTGAATGTTGTTGAGTGCAGGAGCAGGATCAAATCCGTTGACCCGCATATGCCTGAAAACTCCACCATTTGCAAGCCTCACCCCAATCTGACCAAGACCGACGACCCCCAGAGTCTTGCCGGCAATCTCCTCTCCTCTGAAAGCTGCCTTCCTTTCTTCAACCTCATTGGCCACTTTATTTGGATCCATTTCGGCTAGAGATTTACAGAACTCAATTCCCTTATAAATGTTTCTTTTCCATACCCCCATCATCGGAAATACAAGATCAACGACGGCATTGGCATTTGCGCCAGGGGTATTAAAAACACAAATCCCTTTTTCCGTGGCCCTTTCGACATTGATATTATTAGTACCTGCTCCTGCCCGTGCCACAGCGAGGAGTGTCGGATAATCATCAACATCCAGCTGTGAACTTCGCAGAACTATTCCATCCGGGCTTTGTTCATCGGCAGACACTTTAAATATTTGAGCAAAAAGACTTAGCCCTTCCTCAGAAATAGCATTCATCTTCTTAATTTTATAGACGGACATACACTCTTTTCTCCTTAATTAATTACCTGCAGCCGTATGCGCAACGCAACAACAGCCTTGAAACGCTGATCTTAATCGGCGTGTAAAGCCTAATACCGGTAAACGGTGAAAAATCCGGCACTCTTCTCAGTACCAGTTTGAGGGGTATACATACCATGGTTATATATCTAACAACATAATTTTAAAAGACATTCCCCGGTTTCTTTCTTTTTTTAACAGAAGTCAGGAGTGATGAACTCGTAAAAAGGTCATCCGAAGGCTTAGATGGCTAAGTCAAAAAGTTCGATATACAGGTAAGCGAAGACTCCGAGGCGCAGTGTTTTTGCCAGGCCCTCAACAATACATGTGGTATGTTGAGGTTCTGGTAAAAACTGCGCCCCGCAGGAAGTGCCCTTGGGGTGATCGGACTTTTTACGACGCCATCAGGAGTAAGGTACTATCACCCCACAAGGGGGTATAAGTACCATGGTGATATATCTAACAACATAATTTCAAGAGACATTTCTCGGTTTCTTGTTTTTTCTTACAGAAGTTCAGGAGAAAGGTACTAAAAAAGGAGTACTTTATTCAACGTATATAAACTCTCCTCTCTTTCCCGTAAAAAACAGACGCAATCTGCTTTCCCTGTATCATCAAAGCCACACTCCTGCAAAGCTGGATGACTCATACGCATGAAAATGGATTTTTTAAAGAAATGATTGCGGGTTCCCTTTTTATACACTCCTTCAATTTCGGCCGGCATACTACTGTATAGAGTGCCCTTGGTTTCCTGCAGCTGCGCCATAGTCTGAAAAGGTGCCAGACATTCAGCCAGAAACCTGTAACCACATCGAAACCAGTCGTAGATCAAAATTTCACGAATCAGTTTTTGATCTTCTCTCCCATCTATCAACTGATTAAGTTTTTCGATCATCAACTCATGAGTTGGTGCAAGCTGAAAAAAACAACTTTCAAGACAAATTCCAAGAAGATCTGTAAAAAAAATAAATATATCCTCCTCACTTCTCCTTAAATAGTGCCAAAGTGAAACAAAATAGCGATTATTCATGAATTTTTCAACACATTCAGAAAACCAGTAAAATTCATTAATGCAGGCATGATCCATCCATTTCGTTTTGAGGATAGAGTAAGGAGGCTCAGCGCAATGGGTATATTCAAACTCCTCGGCTCCCTCACAAATAGGGGTGTCAGGAAGAATTTTAAGTAAGCCCATCTGAATGTAATGAGCTCCCATTGCAAAAATATCACTAAAGGATCTGGCAAAACTCTCCTTCGTTTCATAGGGAAGCCCTAAGATAAGATCAACATGGAGGTGAATATTTTCAAAACTGGCGAGCCGAGAAACAATATCATGCACCCTGGACGGATCAATTATTCGCCTGACAGCTTCAAGGCTTGGCCCATGCGTGGATTGAATGCCGATCTCAAACTGAAAACGCCCGCCTTCAAGTGTTTTCAGGAAATCAAACATTTCCTCTGTAAAACGATCTGGTGCCAGTTCAAAATGAAATAGAGTGTCCCCTTCCTGTACTGCAAGAAATCTCCAGATAGCCAGAGCTCTGGCGGGGATATCGTTAAAGGTTCGATCGAGAAACCTGACAATTTTAGGATGATGACGGAGAATATCCTGAAGCTCATCCTCAACCTGGGGGAGATCCTTATGATAAAGTCCCTTTTCAGCAGCAGAAAGGCAATAGGTACAGGAAAACGGGCATCCTCGCGAACTTTCGTAATAAATGTGTCGGTTTTTGAGATGAGAGGAGAAATCACCCTTCCTGTAGGGCGATTCAAATGATCGAACCTTCATCTTTAAAAAATTTCCCTGGTAACGGGGTCTCAAACCTCGGGAGACAAGATCTCGATAAAATTCTCCACCAACAGCTTCAATTTCACCTTTTACAACTGTACAAAGCCCGGGGCCCAGCCTCTCTCCGAGCACATCAGCCTGTGGCCCGCCAATCACTACAGAACAGTCAGGTAGACAACTATTCAGATCTTTTACAAGTTTTTCGATGAGACTGCTGTTCCATATCGCAGCAGAAAAAAAGATATAAGCAGGGCCACCGGTAGTTAGGCGAAGCAGTATTTCGTAATAATTATCGTTGATCGTGAATTGGATTATTTCATTATCAAATGCAGAACAATTTTTTTCAAGTTCATTGCGTACATAGAAAAGAGCGAGGCAAGAATGAGTAAACCGGCCATTCAAACCTACAATTTTAATCAATTCTGTTTTCATAACTCATCACTTTACTCTTTCGACTGTCCCGCAATCATTCAAATATTAATCAACATTTATTGGCATGAAGTCCTTTTCGATACTATTGTAAGCTGAAACATGCAAGTGAAATTCCGACTCATGAAAAACCTGGCCCCCTCTAACATGGAAGCGCCTTCCAAATCACTCAGAATGAACCGGTAAGAAAAATCAATGATAAAATATTCCTTTTTTTTCGCTCTATGCGTGACATTACACCTCTTCAACCTTCCTTCGGTTTTGGCAGAAACGCTGGAAGCTCCAGGCCACTACCAACTCTTTTTATCTTTTGATCCTGAAAACAACCAGCTGACGGGAACTGCCAGGATATCCCTCGAGCCGGGGCCCCGTTTTTCTCTCTCTATCGCCGGAATCAACGTTACCGGAACCCTGCTTAAGGACAGGAGCAGCCGTGGAAAAAAGCTGACCACAATCAATGACAGGCTGGTGGTACCAGCAAGCGATGCATCCAGGGAACTCTACATATCATATACAAAAAAAGTAACCAACAGCCTGGATAACATAATTGGCCCCGAAGGTATAGCCCTAGTCAGCAACTGGCATCCTGTCCCTGAAGTCCCGATGAGGTTTACGCTTAAAGCAACTCTTCCAAAAAATTTCATCGCGGTAACCGAAGCTGATCATTTCCCACTACAAAGACTGAACAACACTGTCACTGCTACCTTTTCAAACCCTACTTATTCACTTCATTTCGCAGCAGGACCATACGTTCATGAAAAACGTGAAGTACGGGAAGGGCTCTCTGTCCATTCTCTCTTTTTCCCAGAAGAAGAAAATCTGGCTGAAGATTACCTGCTTGCAGCAGCTGAGTTTATCAATCGCTACGAAAAAGAGATAGGCCCCTACCCCTACAACCATTATGTGATTGCAGCCAACAGATTACCCACCGGTTTTGGTATCCCGGGGTTCACCCTTATTGGACAGATGGTGCTTCGTCTTCCCTTTATAAAGGAAACTTCATTGGGCCATGAAATTCTCCACTCCTGGTTCGGCAACAAAGTTGACGTGGATTACTCAGATGGAAACTGGTGTGAAGGTCTGACTTCTTATCTGGCCGATCACAGTTACAGAGCTGAAAGAGGTGAAGGGATACAGGACAGAAAAGAGGCTATCACACACTATCTCAGCTATGCCAACCCGGAAACGATGATAGCACTCAGTGAATTCAAATCCGCCAGCCACAACCAGTCGTCAGCCCGGGTCCGGCGAGCAGCAGGGTATACTCGGGGTGCCCTGTTGTTTAATGAACTCAAGGAGAAAATAGGTGCACAAGCTTTTGGGACGGCAATTCGCCTGTTTTATAAAGAAAACATGGGAAGAGAAACCTCATGGGGAGATTTGCAAAAGAGTTTTGAAGCCAGCTCGGAAAGAGATCTCCATACTTTTTTTCAGGAAAGATTAAACAGCCTGGAAATTCCATCTCTAAAAATTGAAGGGATAGAGGTCAACTCCATCGCTGATAAACCTGTACTTTCCTTTACACTGGTTCAAAAGACGCAAACCCCATTCTCTCTCCTGATACCTGTCCTGGTGAAAACTATCGCCGGTACTACAACTGTTGAACGATTTATAGATAAAGCTGAAACGGCGATCACCATTGAGCTGAACAATTCCCCGTTAGAAATTAGAATAGATCCGGAATACACATTTTTAAGAACACTCAGTAAACCAGAACTGCCTGCCGTCTGGGAAAATTTTTTGGGAGACAGAGACAAACTCATAATCCTGGCCTCCGAGAAAGAAAGGGATACCTTTGGGGCCTTGCTGCAATCCCTGGCCGCAGAAAACCTTGCCGTAAAACTATCAACCGAGGTAACCAACCAGGAACTCGGCGAAAACAGCCTTCTTTTTCTTGGTACGGACCAGCCTCCTTCTCTCTCACTGTTCGGAGCCCCTGACCATAGTGCTGAAGGCTTCACCCTGGATGTACGGACCAACCCCCTAAACCCGGAACATGTCGCCGTTTTGGTGTCAAGCCCGGACAAAGCGGAAGCGGATAGGGTTGCCAGACGCCTGAGTCATTATGGCAAGTACTCCTTTCTCTATTTCAGGCATGGCCGTAACCTGGAAAAGAAAATTACTCCAACCCAGTCAGGAATCCGCATTGTGCTTGACCTACTGCCCAAAGGAGGGAAAACATCGGCTCTCTCTTCCTTTGACCTGATCATTGACGATCTGAATCAGTCCAGAGTTATTTATGTAGGGGAGACTCACACCTCGGTTGCAGATCATAGCTTACAACTCAGAATCATAGAGGCTCTCTACGCAAGAGACCCTGATCTTGTCATTGGAATGGAAATGTTTCCGGCAAGCAAACAGCCGGCACTTGATCGATACTTATCTGACAATGCAGGTATAGACGAAAAAACCTTCCTCAAAGAATCCGAATATTTTAAAGTATGGCGTTATGATTACCGTTTTTTCAGGGATATTATCAATTTTGCCAGAGCCAACGGCCTTTCTGTACGTGGCCTCAATCTCGATAAAGAGATTGTTTCCAATGTCTTCCGTTCGGGAAACACCGACGGTCTGGAAGATGCTGTCCTCCACTCCCTGCCCGTAGAGCGCAACCTGGACATGGATGGTTACAGGGAAAGGTTGACAGCAATGCATACCATCCACATGCAGGGCAGCCACGGCCAAGGAAGTGCAGGAGGTTTTCTCCAGGCACAGGGACTCTGGGACGAGACCATGGCTGAGAATATCGCCGACTACCTCAAAAAGCACCCGAGTAAAAAAATGGTTGTATTAGCAGGTACGCAGCATACCAGAAAGGATTCTGGAATCCCTCCCAGGGTGAAGCGAAGAATAGATATTAATCAATCATCTGTACTGAATATCTCCAGCTCAGGTAACCAGGAAAATCTCGCAGAAATGGCTGACTATTTCTTCACTTCGAACCCTGCAGAATTATCAGAAAGCCCGAAGATCGGCATAGTCCTCGTACCTGCAGCAAAAGATGACAGGGAGTATCTGAAGATCAGTCAGATCAGCCCCCATGGCAAAGCTGGAGAAGCTGGGCTGCAGACAGGAGATATACTTAAAAAGATAGATGGTTTTTTAATAGAAGAGATGAGTGATCTGCGAATAGCAATGATCGACGCAAAAGAAGGAGACTCTATTAATGTTACGATCCTGCGTGATACTGGCACTGCAGAAATCGAGATGGAGGTAACTGTTGAACTGACCATCCCCCCTCAGTCAACAATGATGCGACCATGACATAATATTGCCCTTATAATTTCACCATCCCGACTTACCACCTAACTTTGCAATGACATAATTGAGTGGTAATAATGTAATTTTTCACCTTTTTCTACCCCCAAAGGGGTGTATTAAAAGAATCAACCCTTCCCAAAAGGAGAAACGATGTATAGATTATGGCGCTTGTTTGGACTTATTTTACTCATTTTAACTCTATCCGGAGAATCAGGAATGGCAAAAACAAAACTAAAAGATGGCCTCTACGCCAGATTTGATACATCAAAGGGAGACATCCTCTGCTCTCTTGAATTTGAGAAAACCCCGCTCACCGTTGCAAACTTTGTCGGACTTGCAGAAGGAACAAAAGATCTAGGCGGTGGAGCCAAGGCGAAAGGTGACAAATTTTACGATGGCTTAAAATTCCATAGAGTCATTCCCGACTTTATGGTCCAGGGTGGTTGCCCACTCGGAACAGGGACAGGAGGACCAGGCTACACCTTCCCGGACGAGATCGACCCTGAGTTGAAACACTCCCGGCCAGGTATCCTCTCCATGGCTAATTCCGGCCCGGGAACAAACGGCAGCCAGTTTTTTATAACCCATGTTCCAACTCCCTGGCTTGACGGCAAGCATACTGTATTCGGCCATGTCGTTTCCGGACAGGACGTCGTAAACAAGATCCAGGGCAATGACCTTATCAACTCTATTGAAATTGTCAGAGTTGGTCGCGCCGCAGAAAATTTCGAGAGCAATCAAGATGCGTTCGACGCACTTTTATCAAGTTTTACGGATAGGAACCAAGAAAAAGAACTTGAAGCAATGGAAGAGGCAATCCGCCTGATTGATGAGCAATGGCCTGACGCAGTCACAACACCATCCGGGTTGAAATATGTGGTAGACAAAGAGGGTACAGGCGAGGCAACCCCTCAGGCAGGCCAAAGTGTAACCGTACACTACACCGGCAAATTAATGGACGGGAAAAAATTCGACAGCTCTTACGACAGAGGAAAGCCTATCGAATTCACCGTGGGTAAAGGTCAGGTTATCAAGGGCTGGGATGAAGCTCTGCTTGGCATGAAAAAGGGAGAAAAGCGAGTTCTCATAATCCCGTCAAGCCTTGGTTACGGCCCTTCCGGGCGTGGGCCGATCCCACCGAATGCTACTATGGTCTTTGATGTTGAACTGATCGATTTCAAGTAAACCAATAGTTGGCTATTTAAAGGGGTCCCCCCAGTTAGCCCGCATTACTCATGAACATTGTGTCAAATTTCTGAAAGTGTTTTCATTGTAACAGCTTGCCACCCATTCGATTTGACGAGGAATTTTACACAATGTTCACCAAAGGCCAGCAGATATGATCACATCTTCCGCGTCGCTACCCCAGCAAACATAGACTACTATAGTTCACTGGGGTGCTCCTTGAATATGTAATCATCTTTGCTGGTGAGAAATTCGGGTTAGGCTACTCTTTAATCTTCTGGACTATTTTCCAGTATGTTTTTAATCGCTGC
>CAXMTO010000314.1:0-18232 GCA_964196355.1 uncultured Myxococcota bacterium | reverse complement strand
GATAGCCGGGTATTGTGTCCGAGTTCTGCCAACATTTTTGCTGCTATTTCATTTTCCATATTCTGACTGTAGTTCTGAATTTTACTCTTGTCAACTATATTTCTAAAAATATAGAAATATAAGCTGGTGAATGAAGTCTGCACCGTTTTGAATAAAATGATCGATTATAGTGTAGTGTTAAGTAACAATATGACTTGGCAAGCTTAATAATTACCAGGCAAATAGGGGCTTAATCTTCTTCCTGGTCAGTTTGGATTTGATCATGGCCAGAAATTTTGGAAGAAATGGAGTATTATAGCTCTTTTCAATAATCACGAATATTTCCAAAAGCCCTATAGCAAATGGAGCATTCTAAATTGTTGATAATTCCAGAAAATATCGGACAGAAGAATTTTAGGTCTGGTACAGAACTTATAGCTTTGAGCAGCCTCAATTTGCAAATATATCATACTCCGTTTCATACCTATCTTGTCGAACCTCACCACCACTCCAACCAGCTAATCCAGCCACCGCATAGCTAATTTTCACGGTCAGTTGCATAATCTAAGGAGAAAAAGGTCTCAATCACAAATTTTACAACTACGACTGGCAGATTTTTCCGGTTCAGGTTAAAATTCTAGTTTTGGGTTTCCACAAGCTACTTGCAAAGACCAGACCTCAAACCGTTTCAGGAGATGACTATGAGTAATCGCTATATAATGACTGCCTTTGGCAAAGACCGGGTCGGTATCGTCGCCGAGGTAACCCGGGTACTTTACGAAAATGACTGTAACCTCGAAGATACCACTATGAATCTGCTGGCCGACGAGTTCACCCTGAATCTACTCTTTTCGTCTAGTACCGGTAATATTGATGAGCAGTTGTCCAGTGACTGCAGAAGGTTGGAGATGGAGAAGGGAATAGCGGCCTTTGTGCGAAAGCTCGCCCCAACCGAAGCCACTAAAGAAAAGGACTACAAAACCTGCAACCTGCATATAGAGGGTCTTGACCAGGGAGGGATAGTTTATAAAACCAGTAAGTTCTTGGCCGAAAACAATCTTAATATCATCCAGCTCAACTCTGCAGCAAAGGCTTCTCCACAGAGCGGAGCGACGATGTACGTCATGGATATCATGGTAGAGATGGAGAAAGGGGTTACGCTTGATCAGGTGGAAAATGATTTAAACGCCATGGCTGACGAGTTGCAGGTTGATATCAGTATGTCGTGTTAAGCCGAGTGCCTGACAAAAATGTCGAGGAAAACTTAGCGCCTGGACTTATTTATATTTTAACACCAAAAAGGGGGTAGATTTAATTTTCTGTTCTGAAGATTATTGAACATCAATAATCCGAAAATTTTCTGGAATTATCAATAATTTTAAAACGCTTTTTCCCGTTAGGTTAGTCTGGGTCCTCTTGATTTTACAAAGGTTAAAATCACCTTTTTATGTTGCTAGGTTATTGAAGCAACTTCTTAATTAGTGCCAGAACGGGGGCTTTCTTTCTGGCGTTATGTAGCGATTATGCGCCTTGCTCCACGCCCGGTAAATCCGGCGCTTCCGATTAAAGTAGTATCACTGGCGATCATTTGCGAAAAAGACGCATAGATTTGTCCCTTAATCAAAAGAACATAGCACAAATTTTAAATGTCACCGAGTCTACCGTTTGGAACCGGGAAAATAACAAGTGCAAACCTCAAATGCAATATTATCCAGAAATAACAAAGTTTCTTGGATATTGTATTTATAGCTATTCTGAAAAATGGGGAGATCTATTTAGTACCTTACTTCAGAAACACTGTCATAAAAAACAAGAAACTGAGGAATGTATCTTGAAATTATGTGGTTAGATATACCACTAAGGTACTTATGCCCCCTTGTGGGGTGTTAGACTTACTCCTTTTTCATTTCCTGGAAGGGGCCGATACTCCTGGCATGCACAGATTTAAGCAATTCAACGGGGCTGTGGTTAAATGATTCTGCCACTGACTCTTTGAACTGCAGGCTCTCGTCATAGCTGGTGATAAGATTCTGACAACTCCATCTGGTGAGATAGTAGGTGACCAGATCCGGCAGCCGTGTATAAATAGTCTCTTCAGGTGCCGGATCGACGAATGAGGATGCTTCCAGGCGTGCTGTTGAGAGTGCCTGTGATTTATAGAAATTGTCAAGAAACATCAGTTCCGCGGGAAGGTCAGCCTTTAAACCGAATTTTCTTAAAAAACGCAATAAAAAGACTACTACTTTTTTACCCATATTCGCTACAATATAGGGGACATATATCTCTTTTGGAGAACTGAGCTCCATGTATGCTTTTATGGTGAGTATGAGGTTTGCAAGATCCACCGGATTTCTGTCGACGAAGTGGCAGGTAGTGCCACTGAATTCATTCCTGTTTTCAATCATATGGTTGATGAAATGAGGGAGTTTTCTGGCGTTTGAATAGGAGTGAAGTGTCCTTTTTTTGGTAAACAGGACAGGCATGGACTGATCTGCAATGGAGAAGAACAATCGATGGAAGCCCTGGATTTTATGATCGTGTGTACCATATACAATGGCGAGCCGGACGCAGGAATAGTCTAGTCCCTCCTGTCTGGCCATCAGATGCAGGGTCTCTTCGGCCATCAGTTTCGATTTGGCGTAGTTGTTCAGCTTTGGAGAGAGTGGCAGAGTATCTTCTTCCTTCAGATCTATTCCGGATGGCAGGGATGCAGCGGAACTGATATGAATATAGGGAATTTCAAGTGCGGCTGCCGCCCGTGCCAGGTTGAGGGGACCGAGAAAGTTCACTTCAAAGGCCAGTTGTCCACTTGAGGCCAGATTTGCCATTGAGGTATTTATGACAAAGTCAGGTCTGACCTCAGACAGGTAACTGCGAATATCATTTTCCTCTCTGATAGAGACTTTCTTGCTACTGGGTGCACGGATGTCAACTGTTTTAGAATGTTCGGTTTTGTAGTAGTTGACAATAGTGCCGCCTATCAGGCCGGAGCCGCCAATAAGCACGCCTATTTTTTTTGGACTCATTTTGTTCCTTGTAACTCTAATGTGATATCGTCGTTACTGTACTCTTTTTTAAAAAACAATTAAATAGTGCCTGACCATGAGTGGGTCTTTTCTTCTAATTCCTCGTATCATGTCAACTCCGAAATGTCGCACTTGTGTCATTCCCGCGCATTGAAAAGAGTAGTAATAGTACCGCAAAGAGCGTTTATTGACATTGTCGGCCAAGTTTAGGATAATGGGCCAGGTTTTTAGATTGTATGGTTGACACCCGTAAGAATTTGAGAGTCTGTCAACCACAAAATCTTACGGTTAACACAATTTCCGGGGTATAATGATATCAAGGTGTTACGTGTGTTAACCATATCAGTGCCTTACTCCAAAAACACTGCAATAAAAAAACAAGAAAATGAGGAATGTATTTTGAAATTATGTAGTTACATATCCCACCAAGGTACTTATACCCCCTTGTGGGGTGTTAGATTATGCAGAATTCATAAAGGATAGGCGAACCCAACAAAAAAAAATCACTCATTACCAGCATCAATACTGTGACCAAAAAGTTTTACAAGTTCAAGAGCTGAAACAATTCCAACGACTTTACCTCCAGTCCCCGAGATGAGCAGGTGATGTACCCCTGCTTCATGCATGACTTTGATTGCAAATAAGGCGTCTTCATCTTCATCGAGTTGGATACAGGGGTTTCTTGTCTCTTTAGAAATGTCGAATTCACACTTTGTCATAAAGCTGGAGATCTTGGTCTCTTTGATGTCATCTTCATTTGCAAGACTGGACATCACGTCTGATACGGTAACTAAGCCAGCGATCTCTTCTCCAATCTTTACAGCGAGTACAGAGACATTAGTCTCCGTCATAATTTTAAGAGCACTCTCAAGATTGTTGTCGATATCGATGTGTGGGAATTTTCTTCGAATTGCTTGCTTGATCGTTTTTCCATCGGTCATAAAACCCTCCATTCAAGAGATAAATATCTGCATTGCCTATTATGGTAAAAAAGGCAGTCTTGTATTTATTTTATCGTTTTACGTAAATTTTTGAAATTATATTTTTTAATTAGTGGGATTTTTAATTTTGATATCCTCTTTTTCACTTGATGCTCTGTTTAATGCTTTCCTGGTTGGGGTTAGGAGAAACTTCTGTGAAAAATAATAAGAACCACTTATTTGAATAATCTGAAAAATGCAGTAAGATCAAGAAAGGTTGTGTGGTGATCTTGAGAAGAGGAGGGGAAATCCAGGATTTTTAAGCTGGAATAATAAGAAGATCACTCAACATCACATTTCGGAAAACAGCGTGCGGGTACGGTCTGAAAAAAGTGGACACGGAGGCATGATCAGATATGCTGACAGAATATTACCCTATTTTTTATCTCTCCATTATTGCTGCGCTCTTCGGTGGAGCAACCATTTTCCTCTCAAGCATCTTAGGCCCCAAGCGTCGCTTCAAGGTCAAAAACGAGCCTTATGAATGCGGCTTGCCAAGTGAGGGTGTCCAGTATGTTGAGACCCCAGTCAAATTTTATATCATTGCACTGCTCTTTCTTGTTTTTGACCTTGAATGCGTCTTCCTCTATCCATGGGCTGTTTATTACAAGAAACTGGGTCTGTTCGGGTTTGTGGAAATGTTTGTTTTCATACTGGTACTTCTGATTTGCTACGCTTATGTGTGGAAAAAGGGAGCGTTGGAATGGGAATAGAGAATTACATGCAGGGTGAATCCTTTCTGGTTACAAATCTTGAAAAAGTGGTTAACTGGTCACGGAGTAACTCTGTTTGGCCCTGCACTTTTGGTCTGGCCTGCTGTGCCATGGAGATGATCGCAACCAGTGTATCCGATTACGACATCTCCAGGTTTGGTTCGGAAGTTTTTCGACCTTCTCCAAGGCAGTCAGATCTACTGATCGTAGCCGGCACGCTCACCAAAAAGATGTCGATTATTATAAAAAGAATTTACGACCAGATGCCAGATCCCAAATGGGTTATAGCCATGGGGGCCTGTGCTTCCTGCGGGGGGATTTTTAAGAGTTATTCTGTGGTGCAGGGAGTCGATCAGATTTTACCTGTGGATGTTTACATACCCGGTTGTCCTCCCTGTCCTGAAGCCCTGTTGGCTGGTCTTATGAAAATTCAGGAAAAAATAAGGACGGAAAAACTGAACCAGAGGCCAGACTTTCCAGGATAATTGCTGAAAATGGAAGGGGCGCGAATGAGTTATAAAAAGGTTATCCAATCTATCCAGAAAAAATTCCCGCAGGCAGTTATAAGGGATGGCCAAAATAACTGTATGAATAACGACCAGGAAATCACTTTGGCGTTAAGTGAGTTTTTTGAAGCCATGCGCATTCTTCATGACAACAGTGACCTGCCTTACGACCTGCTTATCGATATACTTTCAATTGACAGAGCTCCCAGAACACCCCGTTTTGATTTGGTATATATTCTCATATCGACAAAGGACTTCAGCCGTCTGCTCGTCAGACTTGAGGCGGATGAAGGTGAGGAAGTGTCAAGTGTAAGTAGTATCTGGCACTCGGCCAACTGGGCGGAAAGAGAAGTTTATGACCTTATGGGCGTAACTTTTTCAGGCCATCCTGATTTAACACGCATCCTTACCTGGAAAAATTTTGAGGGGCACCCTCTGTGCAAGGACTTTCCCCTGGAGGGCAAAGATTTTGATACACCGTGTGATCCGGAGACTATCGAAGATTACCCCTAACCCCGGTTTCAACTATCTAAGTGAAAGACGAGTTTAGAGAGCATGGCTGAAGGAAAAACAATGACCCTGAATATGGGGCCCCACCATCCGGCGACACACGGTGTGCTGCGCATTGTGCTGGAACTTGACGGTGAAACGATTGTAAGCGCACAACCTCGCATCGGTTACCTGCATCGTGGCATTGAAAAAATTGCAGAAAGCATGAACTTCCAACAGGTCATTCCCCTTACGGACAGGCTAGATTATACAGCAGCTTCGGCAAACAATATGGGCTACTGCCTGGCGGTGGAAAAATTGATGGGGCTTGAGGTACCCAAACGAGCCCAGTATCTCAGGGTCATTATGGCAGAACTTGCCCGAATCATGGGCCATCAGCTTTTTCTTGGTACCCATGCCTTGGACATTGGGGCAATGAGCGTAGTCTTTTACGCCTTTAGGGACCGGGAAATGATTATGACCATTAATGAGGAGATATCCGGCTACAGGTTGACCCCCACCTTCTTCAGAATTGGTGGGGTGGCTCATGATACTACGCCCAGATTCATTCAAAAGGTTCGCGATTTTGTAAAGTGGTTCCCCAAGGGGCTTGACGGTTACCATACACTTTTAACCGAAAACAAGATATGGACGACCAGGACTATGAATATAGGTACCGTTACTGCAGAAGAAGCGGTCAGTTACGGGTTTACAGGCCCGAGTTTGAGAGGGTCCGGGGTTGCTTATGATATACGCAAGGCATATCCGTATAGTAGTTATGATGACTTTGATTTTCAGATACCTGTAGGAGAAAAGGGGGACGTCTACGACCGCTATCTGGTCCGTATGGAAGAGTTTGCTCAATCCCTTAAAATTATCGATCAGGCCATCGAAAATCTTCCAGATGGGCCGATAATGGTTGACAATCCCTGGGTAAGCAATCCCTCTTTGGATGAAGTGCAGAAGGATATCAGTGCCCTGGTCCGACGTTTCATGATCCAGACAAAGGGGCCTGCCGCTCCTGAAAAAGAGGTGTATCAGTCCGTTGAAGGGGCCAAAGGGGAACTCGGCTTTTACCTGGTTGGTGACGGAAGCGAACGCCCTTACAGGCTTAAAATAAGGTCTCCGTGTTTTTATCTGGCAGGAGCTCTTTCCCACCTATTGGTGGGGGAGATGTTGGCGGATGCCGTAGCAATCATAGGAAGCATTGATGTGGTTTTAGGTGAAATTGACAGATAAGAATAAACCTGAAATATACCGGAAATGGCAAACATGAGCATGGTCAGGTTAACGATCGACGGAATTGAGGTTGAGGTCCACGAAGGGACGACGATTCTCAAAGCCGCTGAAAAGGCAGGGATTGGTATCCCCACTCTTTGCTACCACAAGAGGCTGCCGCCCATTGGGTCATGCAATATGTGCATTGTTGAGGTTGAAGGAAAAAAAGAGCCTGTGTGGTCGTGCAACACCGCTGTTGCCAACAGCCTGGCTGTTACTACCTATTCTAAGTCCCTCCATGAGCAGCGCACAGTAAATCTGAATAAGATTCTGAAACACCACCCCCTTGATTGCTCCATATGCGATGCGGTCGGGGAATGTGAACTACAGGATATTGTTTACCAACTCGGTATTAATGAAGCACCTTTTGAACCCCGCAAGGATAAAAGAAACAACATTTTCTCCACAACACTAATCCGCCACTGGGCCGAAAGATGTATCATGTGTGGACGCTGCGCTGCCGCATGTCGACATATTAAAGGAATTGGGGTCTTAGAGATACAAAGCGACCAGGAAAACGCAAAGCTTGCTGTTGTGGCTGCTGATAAATGTATCTCCTGTGGAGAATGCCTCTTTGTATGTCCCACCGGGGCCTTGACCGAGAATCTCGGCAAGTACAAGGGTAGGCCCTGGCTGGTCGATGTGGAAACAACCACATGCACCTATTGCGGATGCGGTTGTCAACTTGATCTGAAAGTTATGGACAACCGTGTTATCGAGGTAACCAGCGATGTCGACATTTATCCGAATCTTGGCAGTCTGTGTGTCAAGGGTCGCTTCGGCTATGAATTCATAGGAGACACATCCCGCCTCAAAAAGCCGCTTATACGAGAAAACGGCGCTCTTAGAGAGGCAAGCTGGGATGAGGCCCTCAATATGGTGGCCGAGAGGTTTGGCTCTTTACGAGACGAGTTTGGCCCAGACAGTTTAGCCGGGCTTACTTCCGCCAAGGCTACCAATGAGGAAAACTATCTTTTCCAGAAATTCATGCGCGCAGTGATTGGCACAAACAATGTGGATCATTGCGCCCGGCTCTGACACTCTTCAACGGTGGCAGGTCTTGCCGCCACATTTGGAAGCGGGGCTATGACAAACCCCATCCGAGATCTTCTCAAGGCGGAAGTAATCCTGATAACCGGGACCAATACCTCAGAGAACCATCCTATCATAGCCAACTATATGTATGAGGCCATATCAAAGAACGGAGCTAAACTTATAGTGGCCGACCCGCGGCGTATTGACATGGTCAGACATGCGACTTTGTGGCTGCAGCAGCGCTCGGGCACCGATGTTGCTTGGATAAACGGGCTGATGCACATCATTATTAAAGAGAATCTGCAGGATCAGGCCTTCATTGATGAGCGTACGGAAGCTTTTCTGGAACTGAAAAGCTGTGTTGAAAAATATACACCAAAACATGTGTCGTCCATTACCGGGATCGCTGAAGAAGATCTTTATGCTGCGGCGCGGCTGTATGGTAAGGCAGACCCTGGGTCAATCTGTTTCACCATGGGGATAACCCAGCATACTTCAGGCACGGACAACGTCAAATCGCTTGCCAATCTGGCCATGCTCTGTGGCAATGTGGGTAGGGAAGGCGGCGGGGTTAATCCACTGCGTGGCCAGAACAATGTCCAGGGATCCTGTGACATGGGCGGTCTGCCCAATGTTTTTCCGGCCTATCAGTCTGTTGTAAGCGATGAGGTCAGGGCAAAATTTGTCAAGGCCTGGGGTGTTGATGGCTTGCCGTCCAATATCGGTCTGACAGTGACTGAAATGTTCGCCGGTGCCGAGAGCGGGCAGGTAAAAGGGCTTTACATCATGGGTGAAAATCCCATGATG
This sequence comes from uncultured Myxococcota bacterium, assembly GCA_964196355.1. Lineage (GTDB taxonomy): Bacteria > Desulfobacterota > Desulfobulbia > Desulfobulbales > Desulfocapsaceae > Desulfomarina. The sequence continues at coordinate 9,419 of CAXMTO010000314.1, read as the reverse complement.
AGTGATCCTGACATACATCATATAGAACACTGCATTAAAGAGCTCGAATTTCTGGTTGTCCAGGATTTATTTCTTACCGAAACCGCAAGACTGGCCGATGTGGTTCTGCCTGCGGCCTGCTTCGCGGAAAAGGATGGAACCTTTACCAACACCGAGCGCAGGGTGACAAGGGTGCGCAAAGCAGTTGAACCACCGGGAGAGGCCAAAGACGATGCCTTAATCATCAGCGAAATCTCAAAACGGATGGGCTACACCATGCCTTCGACGGCAGAAGAGATCATGGAGGAGATACGTCTGGTGACCCCGAGCTACAACGGCATAACCTACAAACGGCTCGAGCAGGGCGGACTTCATTGGCCATGCTTAAACGAAGAACATCCGGGAACACCGATTCTTCACATCGGGCAATTTACCAGAGGTAAAGGTCTCTTTTTTGCCACTGATTATATCCCGCCCACCGAGGTTGTTAACGACGAGTTCCCGTTTGTCCTTAATACGGGTCGTGTCAGTGAGCATTATCATACAGGGACCATGACCAGGAAAGGCACCGGCCTGAATCGTCTTTACCCGGAAGCCCTTGTGGAAATAAACCCGGTCGATGCTGAAGCACTCGATCTGTCTGACGGGGATTACCTGGAGATCACCTCAAGACGGGGCAGCATTAAAATCAAAGCGCAGCTTACTAAACGTACCAACATTGGGACGGTCTTTGTACCGTTTCATTTTCATGAAGCCGCGGCCAATATTCTGACACACACACATATCGACCCGGTGGCAAAGATACCCGGATTCAAAGTCAGTGCTGTCAAGATTAGCAAATTAATACAAGGGAGTAATACCGATGGTTGAATATTTGATCATTCCAGTCATCAAAATTCTGGTGGTACTCGGTGTGACCCTTTTTATGGCAGGCTATACAACCTATATGGAACGTAAAGTGCTTGGGCATATGCAGATGAGGTACGGTCCCATGAGGGTAGGATTTCATGGGCTCCTCCAGCCGATTGCCGACGGCATCAAGAGTTTTTTAAAAGAGGATGTTGTCCCTGAAAACGCGGACAAGACGATTTTTATTTTAGCTCCTGCCATCAGTATAACAGCCGCCATTATTCTGATTGGTGTGATTCCCTTTGGTCCTACTGTTACTATCTTTGGACGCGAAATCGGCCTTCATATTGCCAATCCGTCCATCGGTATCCTTTTTATTCTAGGATTTGCAACACTCGGATCTTATGGGACCATTCTGGGTGGTTGGTCCTCGGGCAACAAGTATGGTTACATGGGCGGGCTGCGCGGATCAGCTATGATTATTAGCTATGAAATTTCAATGGCATTTGCTGTTGTAGGTATAATCATGGTGACCGGCTCCTTCAGCCTGGTCGATATGGTGGAGGCCCAGGCGGGGTTGTGGAATATTTTCCGGCAGCCGGTTGCCTTTATCATTTTTTTGATAAGTGGAATCGCTGAACTGAACCGGACACCGTTTGACATACCGGAAGCCGAGTCCGAGTTATGCTGTGGATTCAATGTGGAATACAGCAGCATGAAATTTGCGCTTTTTTTCCTTGCCGAATACATCCATATGGTTGTCTTCGCCGCGCTGGTCACAACCCTGTTTTTTGGGGGATGGTACGGCCCGGCATTTCTTCCAGGTGTTGTCTGGTTCTTTATAAAAACGTTTATAATCATCTTTTTTTGCATCTGGGTGAGGGCTACCTTCCCCCGTTTGCGCTACGATAAGGTCATGAAGCTCGAGTGGAAATTTCTTCTGCCGGTGGCTATTTTTAATATCCTGGCCACTGGAATTGTGATGGCCATTGTGGGCTGACAGATTTATGAACAGGCAAAAAGTCGAATCTCCCGTCTGTTAGGAGAACGGTCATAACCTGCAACAACGGGTAAGTTATGAAAGAAACCGATGTTATCAATGTGAGTGTAGGTCGCCCTGAAAAAGGGAAGTACGTTAAGCCTCTTTTCAAAGGGCTCTTTTTTATATTCAAGAATTTTTGCTCAAAGCCAATAACCCTGCAGTACCCAACGGAGAAGATTAAGAGGAGCCAGCGATGGCGAGGACTCCACAGGCTCAATGTCGATGAGCAAGGAAAATTGAAGTGTGTGGCATGCGGCCTGTGCGCCAGGATCTGCCCCTCGCTCTCCATTACCATTGTGCCGTATGAGGAAGAGGGAGGGACAAGGTTTCCTAAAAAATTCGTCATAGATGAATTGAGATGTATATTTTGCGGTTTCTGTCAGGAAGCCTGTCCCGAAGGGGCTATCGAGTTGACGGGAGTTTATGACTATGTTGATTACAATCGTGAAGATTTCATCTTCGATATTGAAAAACTGAAAAAACCGGAAAAATTTCGGTTCAAAGGAAAGTAAATAAACGTGTAAACATTTTCCACTGTAAGATACTCCTCTTTTTTAAAAAGGATTTAAGCTTATGGAACATGCACTGATATTATTTTGCGGCACAATCGCCATCGCCGCCGCGGTAATGGTAATACTATCACAAAATACAGTTCACAGCGCCCTGTGGATGATCGGAAACTGCCTGATCATTGCAGTCTTGTTTTTGCTGCTTCGCTTCCCGTTTATTGCAATCCTGCAGGTGATGGTATATGCCGGCGTCATCATGATGTTCATTCTTTATGCCATTATGATGCTGAACCAGCGACGTTCTGATGACCGAGCAGATATGTCAAAGGGCCGCTATATTCTTCTCGCGCTATTTTTTATCGGTGTTTTTTTTCTCGTGGTTGGCTCTGCTCCCATGGCCCTGAAAGGTTCGATGACCGTTCAGGCCATGATAAAATTCGGCGAGGTCGACATGCTTGCAAATTATATATTTACCGAGGGGCTTATTCCCTTTGAACTGGTGTCGGTTCTACTGACAGCAGCAGTTGTGGGTGCGGTTTATCTAACGAAAAATGATTAAAAGGTACTAATGATATGGCTGACTATCAAAGCACCTATCTCACTTTATCGGCAATACTTTTTACAATAGGCTGCGGCGGAGTACTATGCCGCAAAAATGCCATTGTCGTCTTTTTATGTATTGAAATCATGCTCGGGGCGGTGAATCTGGCCTTTATTACCTTCAGCCGGGCCAATAATTCACCTGAAGGGATATTCATGGTGATGTGCGTCATGGCGGTTGCAGCGGCCGAGGCTGCCATCGGACTTGCTATTTTTGTACTTTTGTACAGGAGAACCGGCTCTATTAATTTGGATAAATTTAATCTGCTTAAATGGTAAAGAGGGTAACTGTTCTGCAGCACCCCATCTGCCCACAATCAGTTCACCCAGCATACCAAAGTATAGCTGAGCGAACTGATAATGGCCATATGGCGCACTGTTAAACAGTTTCAGTTTCGGGAAACAGGAACATATTTGTCCTTATCTGAATAGTTACAGTTGAGGGGTATGCAATGTTTGACTATGTATGGTTGATTCCCATATTGCCACTCATTGGAGTAATGATAAATGGTTTTTTCGGGCGTCGGATAGAAAAAACCAATAAAGACCTGGTGCACTGGATCGGCTGCGGTTCGGTGGGGCTGGCATTTTTGGTGACATGCATTCTCTTTTTTAAACTGCTTGGGCTGGAACCTGACAAGCGCCTTTACGATTTTATCTGGTTCACATGGATAGCATCCGGAGACTTTAGTGTCGCCGTAGGATACCAAATCGATCCTCTTTCAATGTTTATGTGCATGTTCGTCACTGGGGTCGGTTTTTTGATCCACATATATTCAATCGGTTATATGTGGCATGATGAGGGGACGTACTTCAGATTTTTTACCTACCTCAATCTCTTTATGTTTTCCATGATAAACCTTGTGCTGGCAGACAACTTCGTTCTGATGTTTTTGGGCTGGGAAGGTGTCGGGTTGTGCTCATACCTTTTGATTGCGTTCTGGTTCAGCGACAAGGCCAATGCAGTAGCCGGGAAAAAGGCTTTTATCACCAACAGGATCGGAGACTTCTTTTTCACCATCGGAATGCTTCTTTTACTTGTTAACCTCGGCAAACACGGCATATGGTCATTGAATTTTTCCGATGTCTTCGCTAATGCTTCCCTGCTGTCGCCGGATCTTATAACAGTCATTTGTCTTCTTTTCTTTTTGGGATGCACGGCCAAATCAGCCCAGATTCCTCTGTATATCTGGCTCCCTGATGCCATGGCCGGTCCTACTCCTGTCAGCGCTCTGATCCATGCCGCCACTATGGTCACCGCCGGAGTTTATTTTGTGGCACGCTGCAACATACTTTTTGCAATGTCTCCGCTGGCCATGCAGGTTGTTGCTATTGTGGGCGCTCTGACCGCACTTTTCGCCGCCACCATGGCTTTAACCCATAACGATATCAAAAAGGTGCTGGCCTACTCAACCATAAGTCAGCTCGGCTACATGTTCCTTGGTCTGGGAGTGGGTGCCTTTGCCGCCGGCCTTTTTCACGTTCTGACGCATTCCTTTTTTAAGGCCCTGCTCTTTATGTGCTCCGGTTGTGTCATACATGGCATGAGTGGCGAACAGGATATGAGGTATATGGGCGGATTGCGGAAGAAAATGCCGATCACTTTTTATACGATGGTTATTGCTACGCTTGCCATCATCGGGTTTCCAGGGTTTTCCGGTTTCTTCAGCAAAGACGAAATTCTTTGGAAGGCCTTCAGCAGTCCCAGTGGAAATTTTCTTCTGTGGTTCATCGGCGTGCTGGCAGCAGCCTTGACCGCCTTTTATATGTTCCGTCTCATATTTATGACCTTTTTTAATGAATGCAGGGCATCTGAAGAGGTACAAAAACATATTCACGAAGCACCAAAATCGATGACGATCCCCTTGATGATACTTGCCGTTCTTTCTGTTGTCGGCGGGTATATTGGCATTCCCGCATCGCTGGGCGGCAGCAACCATGTAGAACATTTTCTTGAACCGGTTATTGGACTTGGTGAGGGAAAGATCTTTCAAGACGCTGCTGGCACGGCCATGTTGCACGAGGCGCAAACAGCCAGCCATCATGTATCCCACATGACCGAGTACATCCTGATGGCGATAACGATACTCATCGTGTTGGCAGGAGTCCTAACGGCATACACCATGTACATTAAAAAGATGACCCTACCTGAGAAGCTTGCACAAAAGCACCCTTTGGTTTACAGGCTTTTGCTCAACAAGTGGTATATTGACGAGTTGTATGAGCGGAATGTGATCAAGCCTCTGCATTCGTTCAGCCTCTTTCTCTGGGAGATAGCGGACGTTAAGATCATTGACGGTCTTGTGAATGGAACGGCAAAATTTTTCATGTGGTGTGGCAGTGTTCTGCGTTATAGCCAGACCGGATATATACAACGCTATGTGGTAACCTTTGTCGCTGGCACGGTGTTTGTCTTCATGTATTACATTTTCATGCTTTATTAATAGTTTCCGGACGGGAACTAACCCCGGTAAACGGGAAATAAGCCGGACTCAGTTCAGTACCCCCTTGAGGGGTATAAGTACCTTGAGACAGATTATTTTCTTGCAAAAAAACAAGAAAACAATCTGTAAGGTACTAAATAAGAAGCCAGTTTCTGGAGATGAAAGAATGAGCCAACTCAATATACCGATCATCAGTTTCCTTATTTTCTTTCCTTTAGCCGGGGGAGGGTTACTTCTTTTTATAAGGAGCCAGGAAGAAAACAATTTTGCTTTATTGCGGAAAACAGCTTTTATGATATCTGTTGTTGAATTCTTCGCTTCCCTGTCTTTTCTGTTTTACTTTGACTCCAAGACTGCAGATATGCAGTTTGTGGAGAAGGTGATCTGGGTCAAGAGTATGGGGCTTTCTTATTTTGTCGGCATAGACGGAATAAGTCTCTGGCTGGTCATACTTACAACTTTTTGTGTTCCCCTGTGCATGCTCTGCTCATGGACGTATATCAAAAAAAACGTCAAAATATTTTTAATGAGCCTGTTTCTTTTGGAGACAGCGATGATAGGCTCCTTTGTGGCTCTGGACCTAGTCGTTTTCTTCGTCTTTTGGGAGTTGGTACTCGTGCCTATGTTCATGCTTATTGGTGTCTGGGGTGGTGGCAGGCGTGTCTACTCAGCCGACAAGTTTTTTTTGTATACGGCGACCGGAAGTATCTTTATGCTTGTAGCTATCATCTATCTTTATTACTACAATTACCAGACTACCGGGGTCGCCACCTTCAACCTTCTTGAGCTTTACAACCTGCATATACCGGTGAAGATCCAGTTCTGGATGTGCCTTGCTTTTTGCTTCTCTTTCGCCATTAAGGCCCCGCTATTCCCTCTGCATACATGGTTGCCGGATGCCCATGTCGACGCCCCTGTCGCCGGAAGCGTTCTTTTGGCGGCGATACTTCTCAAAATGGGCATTTATGGTTTTATTCGATTTGCAATGCCGCTTTTTCCTTATGCAACCCATCAGTTCCTCCCTGTTATTGCCATGCTGTCGATTGCTGGAATTATCTATGCAGCGCTGGTGGCGTGGGTCCAGCCGGACATGAAAAAACTGGTGGCCTACTCCAGCGTAAGCCACCTTGGGCTTGTTGTCTTAGGCCTTTTTGCGCTCAACATTCAGGGTATTGAGGGCAGTATTTATCAGATGATGAATCACGGTGTAAACACCGGCGCTCTCTTTATCCTGGTGGGAATGATCTATGAAAGGAGGCACACCCGGATGATGTCGGACTATGGAGGCCTCGCTAAAGGTATGCCGATTTTTGCCATTTTCCTAATGATCGTAACCCTGGCGTCTATTGCTGTTCCCGGAACAAACGGCTTTGTGGGAGAGTTTCTGATTCTTGTCGGTGCCTTCAAGTCGTATCCGATTTACGGTTGTTTTGCAGTCTCGGGAATGATTTTAGGGGCCACCTATATGTTGTGGATGTATCAGCAGGTGATGTTCGGGCCTGTTGATAAAGTAGAAAATAAAGATATTCCAGATTTAAACCGGCGCGAGATTGCCATTCTGATCCCCATCACTGTACTCGTCTTTGTTATGGGGATTTTTCCGGGATATTTTATGCGTAAAATGGATGCTTCGGTTATCAACTTTATCAGCCAATACAATAAGAAGTATGAAATGTATGTCGCAGAGACCACCGGCAGCTCTACGGCGATACTGGCGCAACAAGAAGTTGTGATAATAGACTTGGGGGAATGAATGGAGACGCTGGATTTTACAGTACCGACAATAAGCACACAGGCCATTTTGCCGCAAATTGTGCTTGTGGCAACCGCATTATGCGTACTCATTGTAGATGTCTTCAAACGGAAGAGTCAAACTGCTTTAATTAGTTATATGTCGCTTGCTGGTTCTATCCTGGCAGCAGCCTGTCTACTTTTGGCCTGGCCGGCAGATGGTGTTTCTGTTTTCAGCGGAATGGTTTTTACCGATGGCTTTTCTTTTTTTGTAAACCTGACCATTTTGATTATCTTGATTCTGACTATCATGATCTCCATTAACTATCAGAAATTTTTTGAGCGGATAAACTGCGGAGAGTATTACGCTCTTGTCCTTTTTGCAACCTGCAGCATGACCCTGGTGGCGAGTGCAGGCAACCTGATTCTGATATTCGTGGCGCTTGAAACCATGTCGATTTCTATTTACGCACTGGCCGCTTTTCATAAAGATCAACTCCAGTCAACAGAGTCGGCGTTAAAATATTTTTTGATTGGGGCCTTTGCCTCGTGCTTTCTTCTCTATGGATTTGCTCTTGTTTTCGGAGCAACGGGCACGCTTGATATTGTCAAGATTGGTAATTTCATATCAAGCCAGCCTGATGTGCTACATTCAAAATTTCTTGTTGCCGGTTTGGCTTTGATGACAATCGGCCTCGGCTTCAAAATTTCGATAGTTCCTTTTCACATGTGGACGCCGGATGTTTATGAAGGCGCTCCCACGGTGATAACCGGTTACATGGCATCAGCCCTGAAGGTTGCCGCTTTCGCAGCCCTGATCAGAGTCGTCCTGGTACCCTTTCTGCCTTTTAGAGAGGACTGGAGTATCCTGATGTGGATCGCTGCCTTGCTGACCATGACCGTGGGAAACATAATCGCCCTCGCTCAGGAAAACATAAAACGGATGCTGGCCTACTCAGGTATCGCTCATGCCGGATACATCCTCATAGGGTTTGTGGTAGGAACCTCTCAGGCCCAGGCCGGGATGCTTTACTATATATTGGCGTATGCATTTATGAACATCGGTGCTTTTGGTGTTGTGTCGCTGCTGGTAAAAGAGGGAGAGGAGTATACCAAGGTCTCCGATTTCGCAGGGGTGGGGTTTAAACATCCGCTGATGGGCTTGGCCATGTCCATCTTTATGCTTTCTCTTGCAGGGATTCCCCCCTCGGCAGGCTTCATGGGTAAATTTTTTATATTTTCAGAAGCAATCAAAGCAGGTTATGTCTGGCTGGTCATTTTTGGTGCGCTCAACTCCATTCTTTCGATCTACTACTATCTCAGAGTTCTTAATATGATGTTTTTCTATCCTTCCGATGAGCGGGTTTCGGTGACGCCACCTTCTGTGATCACTGCCATTGCCCTTGCAATTGCAGGCGGTTACATCCTTGTGATGGGGATATTCCCTGCATCCTTCTTGTCCTTTGCCAATGATTGTGTTTTTACTCTGATCCACCCTTAGAGATGCTGATGTCGAGTAGACCAGTTTCTTCAAGTGAACAAGAAATGACATTCCCTTGACTTTCATTGACGCCTCGTCGTCACGCGACTACTACGTGTCATGAATCTCATTCTTAGACCCCTTGTTGGCCCCGGCCCCTCCCAGAACCGTGCTTGCGCTATTTACGCACATTATGTGCTACTGCACATAAGATGAGGTAGTACTTCACGTCGGATCTGGTGTGCCATGAGAGCAAGGATATTTTGCTCGTAACTGTAAGAGAGATGGAGGAAGACCCTCCGGCAACGATTTCCAGAAGTGGTTGTCAAACCACCGTAAGCTGCGCTGGTTAAGAGTCAGGGTGGTGAGCGTTACGGAAAAGGCAGGACAAGATCCTGTCAGGTATGAGATATGGAGATGAGCGTAAGCGAACCGCCGATGACGTGTCGAAAGCGTGTATGGTGACATCAAAAATGGGGTTGCAGATCTGCTCCATGATGACTCCAAGGGGAATCTGGTTACTGCTCGAGCGGCGGCCGGCATAAAGGTGGCGTGAACATGATCTTGGCTTTCATGTGGAACGTGGGAACCTGTCGTTCCGATGCCAAGGGAGAAATCCAAGTGGAGGACCCACAAGGATTAGAGTACCGATGCGGAGCACAGGGGCGGATTACCTCGTAGTAGTAATGAAGCCTCTGTAATGGAGGTGGAGCGAAGGGGGTAACATGTCTAAATTTACTTATTGGTCAACCAGAAATGGGAGGAACCTTCGAGTAATGCAAACC
>CAXMTO010000313.1:0-9622 GCA_964196355.1 uncultured Myxococcota bacterium | reverse complement strand
ACTCTCCAGTTTTGGCGAAAACACATCTCTAAAGGACATCTCTCCCCGCATGAAATATTCTACATAACAGACAGGTTGTTCATTTGAAAATTCAACTCTTTTGAAATGAAATGCAGGATATCCGGTTTGAACATTGAAGAGTGAACTAATCTCTTTGGGTAGATTTATGGCTATCAGGTCCTGGGCAATATTGGTAATATCTACCCGGTATTTGTTGGCGAGAAGTTCATATACAGATTCTTTTTCCAGATTATCCATCAGGATTCCAGCAGCTATTTCAGTGCGCAGGTAATGGATGGCGTATCGTACTGGTAATTCATCTAAATAATTAAGACGGCACACCTGAATGACCTGGTCGGGATAGCCCAGTATAGGTGCTACCTCTTTGGGAGCTTCAATTACCCCGATTTTGAGTACCTCCGTGGATGGGGTGGCATCCAGATCTTTGGCCCAGAGTTTGAAGGGGCGAACACGAAAAAAACCGGAGTAGTGCTTCTGCTTTTTTACAAAGGAACCTTTGCCATTAATCCGGTTGATGTGCCCCTCTTTCTCCAGTTCGTCCATTGCCTTTCTGGCAGTCATGCGGCTCACGGAAAAAAACTCAGCCAATTTGTTTTCAGAAGGTAATGCGTCGGCAAAGCTGTGAGAGGCTATGCCTTCAAGGATGTACGCCTTGATTTTTTTATATTTTGGAAGATGATGTTTTTCCGGGCTTTTCATGGCATGTTTCTTTGTCATAATGACACCTGGCTATACAGTGTGCTTTTCTGTATCTGTGTGTTGACTAAACAGTAATATGAAATGAATATATATAGTAATATTAATATGTAATGAGTTCATTGACTGTGGTCTTATTGACTTTTGCACACGCTGTGCAGTACGATATTATGTCTTGACAGGGTAAATGATGTCAATTAAAAAATAAACACTTTATCTGTATATACAGGAATGAGTCTGGAATTGTTTTACTACCCGCTTGAGGGGTATAAGTATCTTGGTGGTGTATATGTAACCACATAATTTCAAAATATATTCCTCAGTTTCTTGTTTTTTATTGTAGTGTTTCTGGAGTAAGATACTAACTTGAGTTCTACACAATAAATTTATTGAAGAGGTGTTGTATCATGAATTCTGGTTTCAAATCACAATGTGTTCCAGAATATCGTATTTTAAAAGAACATCAAATTAAGCGAATCCACTGTGCTACTCTTGAGCTGCTTGAAACCCTGGGGGTCAAAGTCTTGGACAATGACGCCCGTGACATGCTCCGGGATGCGGGGTGCAGGATGAAGCCGGATAATATAGTCCAGATCCCCAATTGGCTGGTCGAAGAATCTATTCGAAGTGCACCCTCAAGAATTACCATTTACAATCGATTAGGCGAAGAGGCCATGCGCCTGGAAGGCAACCGTATTCACTACGGCCTGGGTACAGACCTGATTCATACCTATGATCTTGATACCGGAGAATTGCGGCAATCTCAATTAAAAGACGTTGCCAATGCAGCAAAAATAGCCGATGCCCTGGAAGAGATCGATTTTCTAGGATCTTATGCCTTGCCATCTGATTCTCCTGCCAATATGGGGTATATCGATTCTTTCAAGGCAGAACTTGAAAATTCTATTAAGCCGATCTTTTATACGGCAACGGGTCCTGAGGACATGGCGGTTATAAACGCAATGGCCGCCGCAGCGGTGGGTGGCCCTGATATTCTGAAAGAAAAACCGATCCATATTCACTACGCTGAGCCTCTTACCCCTCTTACCCACTCATCTGGCGCTTTAAAGAAATTGTTTTATTGTGCCGACAACATGGTGCCTGTGAATTATACCCCCGGTATGATGTCTGGAGCGACAGCTCCAATCACCCTGGCTGGGGCCATCACTGTCGGTAACGCCGAAGCCCTCTCTGGTTTGGTAATGCACCAGTTGCGGTGTAAGGGCGCTCCGATTATCTCCGGCTTTGGCATGTCTACCTTTGACATGAAAACCTCAGCCTGTGTCTACGGTTGCCCTGAATATCGTCTTGCACTTTCGGCCTGCTCAGACCTATATCATTACTACGGGATACCAATGTGGGGAACTGCCGGGGTGAGCGAGGCTCAATGCCTTGATGAACAAGCCGGAATGGAGTGGGGGATGTCACTTCTTACCGCAGCACTGGATGGATCAAATTTAATCCATGATGTGGGATATATGGGTCAGGGGCTTGTTGGTCATCCCGCAGCATTGGTTATTTGTGCTGAGATCATCAGTTTTGTGAAACGTTTTGTACGTGGGTTCGATATTGATGACGAAGATATCAGCATGGATGTTATCAGGGAGGTTGGGCCTCAGGGGGGATTCATCAATACAGCTCACACCTTCAAGAACTTTAAAAAAGAGCATTGGATACCCGGATTAAGTAACAGACTTACTCTTGACAGTTGGAAAAATTCAGGACAGAAGACTCTGGCCGATCAGGCGATAGAAAAGGCAAAGAAAATTTTTAACGAACATCAACCTGTACCATTGGGCGAGGGCGTGCAGGCAAGGCTCAATTCCATCAGGGATGCGGCAGCTGTTGGATTTGAGGGTAAGATATTTGAGTCATAGAGATGTAGCTGATGCTATTTGTACTTTATATACAATGGCTTTTCGATCAGGTAGCCCGGATTTCTCACCAGCGAAGATGATTACATATTCAAGAAGCACCCCCGTGAACTATAGTAGCCTATATTTGCTGGGGTAGCGACGCGGAAGATATGATACAAAGATAGCAAAAGTTTCCAGAAAACCTTTTGCTCGAGGATAGAGATATGGAACAGAAGCCAGCAACAGTTATTTTTCAGCCTTCCGGGAGAAGAGGACAGGTTCCCTGCGGCATCACCATTGTTGAGGCCTCCCGCCTATTGGGGGTGGATATAGAAGCTCCCTGCGGGGAGCATCAGGTATGTGGTAAATGTAAGATACGGGTTGAAAAAGGGGTTTTTGAAAAATTTGGTATTACCTCCTCCCCTGAACACTGCGGTCCTTCTCAGGAATCAGAAGATAACTTGTTGACTGTTGAAGAAGTACGAGAAGGTTATAGACTGGGATGTACTGCTCTGGTTCAAGGGGATCTTCTGGTTTACGTTCCCGAAGCCTCAAGGGCTGGAAAACAGGTTGTAAGCAAGGCGGCTCGCGACATTGATATTACTCTTAATCCAGCTGTAAAACAGTATTTCCTCAGGCTCACGGCCCCGACCCTTGAAGATAGTACAGCTGATTTTGAAAGGGTGTGTTCCGCCCTGGAACAGGAGTACGGCTTATCAGAACTCGGTATTGATATTAATGCATTGCGCTCTCTTTCCAGTGCACTCGGCCTGGGGAATTGGAAAATTACGGTATCCATTTGGATGGATAAAGAGATTATTCGTGTCGAACCCGGCACAAAAAGTACTGCCTACGGTTTTGCCTTTGATGTCGGTACCACGACAATTGCAGGCTATCTCTGTGACTTAACATCGGGTACGGTAATTGGCACCTATTCGACGATGAATCCCCAAGTGAAGTATGGGGAGGACGTCGTGTCACGTATATCATATCATATGGGAAATCATGGTGGTTTAGCCAGGATGAGTGCTGATATTATTGAGGCGATCAACGGACTTATTGATGAGGCCCTTAATGAAAAGGACAATGAAGGGAATACAGGGCAGTCCCTTTCTGGCCCCATTACAGTGAAAAGAGAAGATATAGTTGATGTTGCCATCTGTTCAAATACCGCCATGCACCACATTTTACTACAGCTCGATCCGGAACCCCTGGGAGCAATCCCATTTTCTCCCACGCTGCATCACAGCCTGGACCTTCACTGTAGAGATATTGGGCTCAAAACAAATCTGGCGGCAAGGGTCTTTTTTCTTCCCAGTATAGCTGGTTATGTGGGTGGTGATACAATTGGGGTTATGTTGGCTGAGACCCCTCACAATTCTCTCAAAACACAACTTATTATCGATATTGGTACCAATGGTGAGCTGGTGTTAGGAAACAGGGAGCAGCTCCTCTGTTCCTCCTGTGCCACAGGACCAGCCCTTGAGGGGGCCCAAATTGAGTATGGTATGCGGGCAGCTCCCGGAGCGATAGAAAGGATCAAGGTGGACCCTGTCAGCTATGAAGTTGATTATAAGGTGATTGGTAGAAAAAGTTGGAGGAGTTATTCCCAACCGAAGGAAATGAAGGCCAAGGGGATCTGCGGCTCCGGTATCCTCGATGTGGTTGCTGAACTTTTCCTCGCCGGAATTATAGCAAAAAGTGGGGCATTTAGTGCTGAGGCTAAAGCATCTGCGCGTTTCCGTAAGAATCCAGAAACGGGTTTTAATGAGTTCGTACTAGCCTGGGCAAATGAGACAAGTATAGGCAAAGATATTGTCATCAACCAGAAAGATATCCGTCAAATTCAAATGGCAAAAGCGTCAATTTATACAGGCTGTAAGTTAATGATGCAGCGTATGGGAATTGCTGAGTTGGATCAGATCAAAATCGCCGGTGCTTTCGGCACCCATATTGATCGGCATCTGGCAAGAGTGATCGGGTTAATTCCGGACTGTTCCCTCGACACCGTGTTCAGTGTGGGTAATGCTGCTGGTGATGGTTGCCGGGTCGCACTGTTAGATAGAGAAAAGCGAAAAGTGGCCGATATGCTATGCCGTTCGGTAACATACGTGGAACTTACTCTGGAAGAGGATTTTCAGAACGAACTGGTGGGCGCCACCCAGTTTCCCCATATGGTAGATAGCTTTCCTCATCTTGAAGAGAGTTGAAAGTGGATCGATGTGTGGTAAAGCACTCTCCATATTTCTTGTTTTTTACACCCCTCAAGGGGGTACTGAAAAGAGTGACTGGTTTTCAGGAGTAAGGCACTAATAGTGCAGTAGTTCTGGCTTTCTCCAGTTCGTGTTGAAGCCAAGGTTACTCAGGATTTTTATTCCCTCATTCAGATAATTACCGACAGTATTCAAGCCATGGCTGTCGTCACCTGGTATCACTGCAATATCGAGGTCACGTGCTAATTTAAGGATGGATCTGGAGATGTATGGCTCTTCTGCCCCCTTGTACATGGGGCAAAGATTTAAATCCATGATGAGGTCGAGTTTCCTGATGAGTTTCAGATTTCTTTCTATTTTTTTCAATATTTGAGGTTTGAGAAGCCGCGATTTATACTCTCTATCAAAAATGCGTATCAGATCAAAATGTCCAACTACTGATGGCTCGAGAATTCTTATCATCTCGTACTGTTGATCGAAATATCGACAATAGAGTTCGTCAATATCTCCGACAGTTTGTACAGCTTTCTCGTAAAATGATGGAGAATAGTCAAATCCTATATCATCTACGAAATGGACCGAACCAACAATGTAATCGGGCTGAAACCGGGAAATCAAATAGGGGACGAACTGTTCATAGCCAGTGTATGTTTCTATTTCCATTGCAGAAAAAACATGAATCGTATCCTGGTATTTTTTCTGCAGTCGCCGGCATTCCTGCATATAGTCGCCAAAGCGTTCAAGGATGAGCCTTGGAGTCAGGCTTGATTCTTTCTCGTCGGGATAGTAGAGCGATTCTTCAATAATGACAGGTGTATGCTCAGTGATGCCCACCCAGGAAAATTGTTTTTCAATATAGAGCTGGATTATTTCTTCAAGGGTATCAGATGCGTGGTTACAAAATTGACCACTATGACCGCCGTGGACAGAAACGAGGTGTGTTTTTTCCATATCAGTGTAGAGCTTTTCCTGTACTGCTCATGGCGAGGTGGCCGTCCCTGACCCCTTTCAGCGCTGTGAGCTGATTTGCCAGTTCCTGGACATCTTTAGCCTTTCCTTTTACCACAATGACTTCAAGGCAGTTGTCATGATCCATGTGGACATGGGTGGTTGAGACAATGTGGTGATGATAGTCATGTTGAACCACAGTGATTTTTTCCTGGAGATTTGATTGGTGATGGTCATATACCAGACTGATAACTCCCATGACCTGCTTGTCAGCCTGCCATTCATTTTTGACAAATGCCTTACGAATAAGGTCCCTGATTGCCTCTGAACGGTTGCTGTAACTGCGAGCTTTGATATGATTATCAAAAATTTCCAGCAGGTTTTCTTCGAGGGAAATGGAAAATCGTTTCAGCATGTTAGTGTCACCTCATTTGATTCTTTGGATCCCTGATTTGAAAAAAATGTCTGTTCATATAGATACGGGATAATGGTTTGGTACATGTTTCTACTGCCAGTTCTTTGAGCTGAATAGAAAACCACTTTATACGCTAAATCGAGTATTCGCAACAGTATCCGCTATCCATTATTTCTCGTTTTTTACTCTATCACTCGAGTTTTTTCGCACTCTGATGCCGCAATAAATGGAGACAATACTCAGTGCAGCAATGGCGTACCATGGGAACCAGCCGACAGCGGATATAAACGCAAAATCTGCTATGGCATCCGGTTGCCAACCGGGATGTGCGTTTTGCCCCTGGACTTTCTGGTGTTGTATCAGAACAGCAAAAAATATCCCGATCAACCCATAGGCAAGGTTAAAGGCAAGCCCTTTAAAACTGAGCACAGTGGCACGCTGATATGACTCGGTGACTTTGTTCAGGTAATGGCTGGTGAAAAATGATACTAACATGATGGCAACAATGACAAGGGCCATGGGAAGGATACCGAGGTAGGGGAAAAAACCTGTAAGACCAAAGAGTCCTGTGAGTGCGAGTAGAGCCACCCAGAATACGTTCTGCGCTGGTGTGAATTGTATGACCATATATTCTGCAACTTTCGGTGTCATAAGTCCGATCAGCGCCATTGCTGAGCCGATAAGGCCAAAACTAGCCTCAGGGAGACTTATGAGGCGGTAATACTGACTGGACATGGTCCCGATCATCCGTAAAATATGGTCATAACACATGCCGATAAGAATAATTGCCATGGCAAACGGAGTTCTTGCAATCCATTTTCCCGCCTGCCAGGTCATGTTGAATGCATCTGTAATATTGTATTTTTGCCCCGGTTTCTCATTACTCTCCGGTTCATTCATCATTAGCGAGATTATGCAGGCAAATATGGCCAGCAACAGGGTCAAATAGATGGGGTAGCGCATGGATATTTGCTGGGTGACTGAATGGGAAGAGCCAAACCATGCGAGGATACGGTTTATGACACCGGGGTCATAGATTAAGGCACCGGTAGTAGCCGTTATGATAGATGCAATTGACCGTAGTCGCATCTGCAGGCTGAGTACCTTGGGCCAGTCCTCTGCCGAACCCTCCTGGATGAGAGAGTCGTAGGCGATGGCCTCGTCTGCGCCGCTCGCCATAGCTTCGGCGAGGCCGCTGAGAACTCTGTTGATAAAAAAACTCCAGAATATGATATTTGAGTTACCAAGTGGAACAAAAGCGATAACGAGCATCTCTACAACCATCAGAAATGATGTCGTAACTATGAGATATTTTCTACCAAAAACGTCTGCCAGAGCTCCGGATGGGACTTCAGCTAACACTATTGTGATGGCCCACACTGTATTCAGCAGTGCGAACTGCTCGATTGTGAGACCGTAATCCAGGAACAGGATAGTGAAGATAGGGTAATAGAAGCGGGCGTTGAAAAAGATTCGGAATGCAATAAAGAGCCGAATGTTTGTAATAGAAAATGGTAAACGGGCCGCCTTCATATTCTTTCTCTTATGCTGTAAGGGTTTGAAAATCCGGATTTGTGCGGGATAGGTGTCGCTCGATTATTGACACAAGACTTGAGAGTAGAAAGCAGAAGGTCTTTTGCAGGAGAGGAAAGACCCATGCTTTTGTACAAGGTACTGTTGAAGGGTTTATCTACGAGTAAGCTGCTCTCGGGCCTTTTCTGAAATAGTTCTGAAATCGATTTTTCCACTTCCCATTTTGGGCAGAGTATCCCAGACGAGAAATTTTTTCGGTATAGCGATGGCGGGCAGCTGTTCTGCCATCTGTTTGACCACCGCCTGTTCATCCAGAATTGATGTTACTACAAC
The DNA here is from genome assembly GCA_964196355.1 of uncultured Myxococcota bacterium. Taxonomy (GTDB): domain Bacteria; phylum Desulfobacterota; class Desulfobulbia; order Desulfobulbales; family Desulfocapsaceae; genus Desulfomarina. The sequence goes on along the minus strand of CAXMTO010000313.1, from coordinate 1,607 downwards.
AACAATCTTAGCTCCTTTGATTGAATCTGGAACTTCCACAACACAGCATTGCACGTCTTCCGGGAGAAGCTTTTCCAGCACATCTTCAATTTTTACCAGAGAGACCATTTCTCCTCCGATTTTGACAAACCGCTTAAGGCGGCCTACATGCCAGAGGTATCCGTCTTCGTCAATGTTTCCCATGTCTCCGGTATCATACCATCCCTGACGGATATGCAGAGAGGTCTGTTCAAAATCGTTGAAGTAACCCTTCATGACATTATCACCTTTGACAAGGATCCTGCCATCTTGCCCAGGCCCCAATTCTTCACCAGTCGCGTAATTTTCTATCCGAACCTGTACCCCTTGAATTGGTTTTCCGACACTTCCCGGTCTGTTGTTTTCAGGGCTGTTGACAGAGATAACCGGTGAACATTCTGTTGCCCCATATCCCTCATAGACAGTAATGCCGTGTTTGGCTTTAAAACCATCGCGTAAAGCATCCGGGCACTTGTCTGCTCCTGCCATGGCTATCCGCAGCGAGTCAAAGTCCCCTTTTTCCGATTTTCGCAAATAGCCCCAGAAAAAACTGGGAGTGCCGACCATAAAGGTTGCTTTGTGTTCCCGTATAATTGTGCATACTTTTCTGTAGTCCAGTGGATTTGCATAGGTCAATATTTTCATACCATGGTAAAGAGGAAGCCACATGGTCACCGTGAGTCCGAAGACATGGAAATAGGGGAGAGCGCAAAAGAAAATATCGTCTGAGCGGAAGGTGAAAATAGGTGTGACAGACTGAATATTTGAGAGGATATTTTTGTGGGTTAACTGTACTACTTTTGGGTCCTTTTCTGAGCCGCTGGTAAATAAAATTACAGCGGTTTCATCTCCTGGTCCCTGGTGTACCAGTTTTTTAATTACAGGACCCGGCAGAGATGCGGTCAGTGCTGCCCTTATCTTCTGTAAGGGTGAAATGGCAGCCATTATATCCTCAATATAGATCATACCCTCTACATGAGGGCAGTCTATTTTTTCAAGAAGTGCTTTTGAGGTAATAATGGTTTTAAAATCACATTTTTGCTGGGCATATTGGGCGTTCTGTTCAGCCCCAGTTGAATAGTTGATCATCACAGGGATTCGGCCGCTCATCAAGATTCCGATGTTTGTAAGGACACAACCGGCGGAAGTCGGAATCATTATACCTATAAAACCTTTATCCATCTTACTGAAGATACTGGATAAAAGTAGAGAAGCAATGAGTGATCTACTGTAGGTCAGCTTTTTGTTGGTCGAAAAATCATGAATTGCTTCTTTTTTACTGAATTGTTTTGCAATGTCGATAAAGTGTTGATGTAGCACGTTTACCTCTATCTGTATTGTTGATGTGCATATTTTCTCCTCGATTCCCGGGGATATACGTGCAGGCGGAACCACCCCTAACCCGCATTTCTCATGAACATTGTGTCAATTTTCTGAAACTGTTTTCATTGTAACAGCTTGCCATCCGTTCTATTTGACGAGAAATTATACACAATGTTCACCAAAGGCCAGCAGATATGATCACATCCGGAGTCTCACTGCGTTCGCTTACCTGCAGCGTCGCTACCCCAGCAAACATAGACTACTAT
>CAXMTO010000312.1:0-4928 GCA_964196355.1 uncultured Myxococcota bacterium | reverse complement strand
TTAGCGACTTACGATAACTGCTATCAATCGAAACTCGTGAATGATTCTTGAAAGGTTGCCATGTCCAGTGGTAACCTATACTTGTTTTTAGAGGCTGAGAAGTTAAGATGTTGGCAAGATATCTTGAATTTGACATTTAATATAATATATTGAAGTATTGAACCGTCTGAACAACAACTAAACTAAATACTCTAACAAAAGATGTTTGAGTAAAAAATGATAATTCATTTTTAGATTCACGGTGAGGAGGAGAAAATGAAAACCTATTTATCGTTACTCATTTCAATTGCATTAGTATTAACTGGGACCTACAGCCTTGTTTTGGCTAAAACAACTGACCAGAGGCCTAATTTTCTGCTCGTTGTTGCTGACGATCTCGGTTGGAGTGACATCCACAGTTTCGGCAGTGAGATCAAGACTCCCAATATTGATACGTTGGCTGATGCTGGTGTAAAGTTCTCCGATTTTCATGTTTCGGTTAGCTGTTCTCCGACTCGTTCTATGCTGATGACGGGAACCGACAATCACATTGCTGGCCTTGGCACAATGTCTGAACTACTTAACGATGAATTACGCAAAAACCCCGGCTATGAAGGCCATTTGAATGACCGAGTTGTTACCCTGGCCGAAGTATTACGTGATGGCGGTTATCACACTTATATGTCTGGGAAATGGCATCTGGGTGAAGAGCCGGAACACTTTCCTGCTGCGCGTGGATTTTAAAAATCATTTAGCATGCTCTATGGCGGTGCCAGTTATTGGAACGACATGACCGGCATCTTGGCAGTGGATCAAGAAGTCGCCAAATACGTTAAGGATGACCAGATACTGAAAAGCCTACCTGATGATTTTTATGCCACACGAAATTACACCGATACTCTGATGAACATGATTCGGAAAAACCGGGGCGATGGAAAACCTTTTTTCGCATTCCTGGCGTTTACCACTGTACACGACCCGCTTCGTGTACCCGAGCCATGGCTTAACCTTTATAAAGGAGAGTATGACGACGGATTTACAGCGCTTAAAGCACGACGGGCTGAGGGCGCCAAGCGTGCGGGAGTATTTCCGGCTAGCGCGAAGGCGGCAGCGCTACACCCCTTGGCAAAGGACTGGGATTCCTTCAGTGACGAGGAAAAAGCGTTCCAGTCCAAAGCAATGGAAGTTTATGCTGGTATGGTCGCCAATATGGACTACCACATCGGTCGAATGATCAATTTTCTAAAAGACATTGGAGAATATGAAAATACAGTGATCATATTTTTCAGCGATAACGGCTCCAACCCGACCCGTAATGAAGAATATAGCCCCGGGCCAGCCGGAGAAAAATTCCTTTCACAATTTGATAACAGTATCAATAGCCTTGGTGGACCTTCTTCCCACTATGCTTATGGTCCCGGTTGGGGCTCTGCCTGCTCCGGCCCCTTAAATCATTTCAAATTAACACCCGCCGAAGGCGGCATTCGCAGCCCGATGATTATTGTGGGGCCAGGGGTTAAGGGGCAGCGTCAGGTTGATGCTTTTGCTTATATTACAGATATCATGCCAACCATGCTGGAAATGGCTAAGCTGAAACAACCAAAAAAATATCGTGGGCGTGATGTTGCACCGATGCGAGGTCGCTCAATCACCGGTCTTCTGTCTGGTGCGGGAAAAGAAGTCTATAGTGCTGATGATCCCATCGGAGCTGAAATGGCAGGTGGGAAATGGTTGAGACAAGGTGACTATAAAGCAGTAATGGTGCCTCCTCCGTTTGGGCAAGGAGAATGGCAGTTGTTTGACCTGTCGAAAGATCCTGGCGAAACAAATGACCTATCTAAAAAATACCCAAAGAAAATGGAAGAACTTAAAGCGGCCTGGAAGCTCTACGCCGACGAGGTTGGTGTTGTTGAAACTGCGGGGGCGATAAGTCGTTGACGCATACTCAATGCTTCTGTAACTTATATTCAATTTTTCACCCCTCCCAAAAACTTTACAATACATACAGTATTGTTTAAGTAGCCGAATATCAATGTCTGCTATACATTGAAACTCGTGAATTATTCCTAAAATATCAAGATGTACAGTGGATATATTCAGTCAGATTTTGTATTACAAAATTCAAGATGTTGGCAAGAAATGTGGACTTTCGTTTCTATCCATTATACAAGTTAATTTACACTAACAATCACTTCAATCTAACAAACTAAAAGGATACAGCGATGCGAAAATTTATATTAACTACAGTTTTGGGTGGAGTGCTGTTTTTGATCCCGTTTGTCCTAGTTGTTGTTCTGTTGGGCAAGGGATTCATGATTATGCGCACCATTGCAGAAAAGGTGAATATATTTTTGCCTTTGGACTCTGTTGCAGGTTTGCCCATTGTTGATGTGCTGGCTGTACTTTTTCTTATTAGTTGTTGTTTTATTGCTGGATTAGTCGCGAGAAGCAGTTGGGCACGCGATCTACGAAACCGGGTTGACGATTTACTATTGCAGTTGGTTCCCGGTTACGCCTGGATCAAAGGCATGACAGGCAGTGTGAGCAATGAAGAGGCCGCCACTGGGTTCAAACCGGTTTGGATTCGCCTAGACGACCAATATCAAGTGGGCTTTGAGGTGGAACGCTGTGAAGGCGACCTAGTGGCTGTTTTTCTTCCAGGTGCTCCCGACCCACGGACAGGAACGCTGAGTTATGTGGAGTCGGATCGGATAGAAGACCTGGATTCTAGCTTTAATGAGGTGTCCAAAAACTTCAGGACGCTGGGGATGGGTTCTGCAGCAAAGATAAGCCAGAGCAAGATACCGACTCAAGCCAGCGCATAGTTACTATTTCCACTGGACATCTTGAGTCGAAACACCGAGACAAAAACTCAAGATGTTGGCAAGATATGTTGACTCTGGAACTATTCTTAATAAGTTAATTGTTCACAAATTTTCGCTATGGACCTCTGCTCAGCTTGAAGTTGCCCAAAGGATCACATTGTGGTAAAAAGTTTTTGGTTAAATCAGGCGTCCGCAAGCCAATTTAGAAAAGGCCAGTCTTTCTAAATAATCTCCTAACTAAAAGTATACTTATGACCAGAAAACTAACTAATGAAGAATTAATACAGAAGGTTGTAGAACTTGAGGCAGAGGTTGCCAAATATCAAGAGGCCGGAAAGGAATTAATTGTATTAAAGAAAAAGTTTCAGGCAATATTTGATAATGCTGCCGATTCTATTTTCATTATCGACCCTATTAATGGTTCCATTCTAGATTGTAACGAAAATGCTGCAAAACAACGTGGCTACACAAAGGAAGAATTGTTAAAGCTCAAAGTCTTTGACATAAACATTGAACAAGTGCAGCCTGCTATCCTCGAGCGTTTTAAGAAACAAATCGCCGGGGAGAAGATCACCTTTGAGACAGTTCATCGCCACAAGAAAGGTCATGAAATACCGGTCGAGATAAGTAGTACGTTTATTAAGTTTAATGGACAGAAACTTCTAGTGTCCAGTGCCAGAGACTTAAGCGAACGACAAAAGGCGTTTAGGGTTTTGGCAAAAAGCGAGAAGAAATTCCGTCAGTTTGTGGAGAATACGAGTGAAGGTGTTGGCATGATGGACAAAAACGCTAGAATTATCTATGCCAATAGAAGCATGTGTGAGATGTTCGGCTATCCGGAAGATGAATTGATTGGACGATCTCCTATCGATTTTCTTGATGAAGAAAATCTGGAAATATTTAAAAAATATATCGAAATACGTAAAAAAGGATTAGTTGATTCGGTTAAGCCCTATGGAATTTCCTTTATCAAAAAAGATGGCAGCATCTTACATACTATTATTGCTCCCCAGATAATAAAGGATAGTGACGGTTCATTGGAAGGCTCTTTTGCCCTGATCACTGATATTACAGAACGCCAAAAGTTGGAGGAATCGTTAAAAGAGAGCGAGGAGAAATATCGCAAGATATTCAACAACGAGATTGACGCCATCAGCATCTTTAATATTGAGACGAGGAAACTTATAGATGCCAACGATGCATTTTTGAATTTATACGGATATACCAGGGAAGAAGTCTTAAAACTAACGGTTGATGATATAAGTGCAGAACCGGATTCATCAAAAAAGGCTATCAAAAAATCGGCTGTAGAGGGCGATACGCTTATTCTGAGACGACTGCACAAAAAAAAGGATGGTAGTGAGATTACCGTGGAACTTTCTGCCGGCCCATTCACGTGGAAAGGGGAAAAAGTCATGTTTGCTGTTGTACGTGATATAACCTTCCGAGTGAAAGCAATAGAAGCTCTTTCAGAAAGTGAAGAAAAATACAAAAGCCTATTCAATTATTCCAGCGATGGGATTATTGTCCATGACTTGAAAAGTAATATTATCGATGTAAACAAGATGGCCCTAGACCTGTGCGGTTATACCAGGGACGAAATTCTAAAGCTGAAGGTTATGGATTTGCACCCGCCAGAGATGCTTGAGAAAGCAAAGGATGCCTTTCGGGAAATAGCCACTGAAAGACATGTCAACTTTGAAATATTTTTTAAGAAAAAAAATGGTGAGTTGTTTCCTGCAGCAGTTTCATCAGCTCTGGTCGAGATTGATGGACAGAAAATCATCCAAGGATTGGTCCGTGATATTACTGAACGCAAAAAGCTGGAGGAAGAATTTCAGAAAGTCCAGAAGCTTGAGTCAACCGGCGTCTTAGCTGGTGGTATTGCTCATGATTTCAACAACATACTAACAGCAATACTTGGCAATATTTCTATGGCAAAGATATTTGCAGGATCCAATGAGAAAGTCCTCAACAGATTGGTTGAAGCGGAAAAGGCATCCATGAGGGCTCAGGATCTGTCTCAACAGTTACTCACGTTTTCTAAAGGTGGGGAACCCATCAAGAAACCTACAAAAATAACTGAACTGATAAAAGACTCTGCATCCTTTTCATTAACTGGAT
>CAXMTO010000311.1:0-9362 GCA_964196355.1 uncultured Myxococcota bacterium | reverse complement strand
TTGATCTGATGTCGTTGATATTCAGATCAAAATTGTTCGGTTTGCAGAAAAGAGGCTGCTTAGTTTGCATATAGGTGGCAAGGCTAGCAGCATTAATTCCCTCATATAGTCCAATGAGGTAGTCATCTACTACATGAGTAGTGCCTTTTTCAGATGTCCCATAAATATGCTGCAACTCTTTATATGTGAACTCTGCCCAGCAGTTCGCATTGAAGAAAAAAAAACAGATCACAGCTAAACAAAACAATCTTTTCATCTACATTCCCCCAACCGCGTTTTCCCCATTAAAAATCACACTGTTACCAGAGTGGTTTTGAACGTACTGCTCGCCCCCTCCTGACAACAGTTTATCAAATAGCTATATAAATAAGACGATGCCAATTTACATCAAGGAAGAGTTAAGGTCAAAGAGCTGTAATTCTTATTTGTCCTCTTACATTAATTTTAAGGCTTCAGATTGGCCAAAACGCATAATTTTTACTGACCCTGCATTACGAGAAAGGATCGCAACTTTACCGGCAAGAGGTAGGTAGAGACTATCGTTTTTACGAGCCTTGGCCAGCATCATTTCCCGCTGGCAATTGTGGGTTGCATCCCCCCGGCGGACTATTCAAATGCTCCCTGACTCTATCGAGTTCGGGGCTTTTGTTTTATGGAAAGGCCTTCAGCGTTGGTCTTGCATCGCAATCACGGGTGATCGTATGATGAAAAAAGTAGGGAGTGATCGTATTGAGGCTAGAGAAATTCTGGCTGCTAGACTGGTCCATAAACGATTTAAAATATGAAATTTATTGTCATCATAATATTGCTTCTCCTGCCCGTGCAGGCACATTCAGCATGTGCGGTCCTTCTTCACGGCCTCGCTCGTTCCGACAGCTCAATGGAAAAGCTGGCAGAGTCTCTAAGGAAAGAGAGCTTCCAGACGGTTAATGTTGACTACCCTTCTCGAGATTACCCTATTGAGGTATTGGCTGAAGCAACGATAGCCCCGGCTCTGGAGCAATGCTCCCCCGATGAAGGGATCAATTTTGTCACGCATTCGCTGGGCGGAATCTTGGTTCGACAATATCTGAGCAATCACGAGATCCCAAACTTGAAACGTGTTGTCATGCTCGGGCCACCGAACCAGGGTAGTGAAGTCGTGGATAAAATGAAAAAATTCCCAGGGTTTCATTTCATAAATGGTGATGCCGGGATGCAACTCGGCACAGGAGAGTTGAGTATTCCGAACCAACTCGGCAAAGCCGAGTTTGATGTTGGCATTGTTGCCGGCACGAGAAGCATAAACTGGATTTTGTCGTGGATCATACCGAGCACTGACGACGGTAAGGTTTCAGTCGAAAGGACAAAGTTGGAGGGGATGAATGATCATATTGAGATGAAAGTCACCCACCCATTTATGATGAAGAATGATGAGGTGATTGCTCAAGTTGTCCATTATTTGAAGAATGGGACATTTAAGCGATAGTAGTTATGGCGCCAACAAAGGATGGGTCGGATGTCCCCAGTTGAACAGTTGCGCATGAGTGTTTATCTTGTAACCTTGGGAGTAATTAAAAAAGTGTTTTTTTATCCGGAGCTCTATCGATTCCTCGTTGAACACTTGTTCTATAAAGTCTTCGTGAGATTTAACCTATGCGTCCTTCCTCAGCGGCGTCCATAATCTTTCAGCTCTTGTGGTTTGCTCCTGCCTTTCGCTGGAATTTCCTGCTTCTTGCCGTATCCTTGCTCGGTTGTACTGCAACGCCTGAATTTATCCTCATGGAAACCCCGGCAATCTATCATAATGCCGCCGTCGATCCGTTTGCCCATTTGGAGGATGCCGAGCGCGACACGGTTGTAACGGTCTTTTACGGAACAAACCGCCAACCACAAGCCCTTGAGAGTAATGACCTTCCCTACGGCAACGAACAAGACGAGGTGTTGCGTCTCGGCAAAGCGACCCTGCGTTTTGGTGATGAGAACTTCAACTGGGAGGATCTCTATCGTGCCTCGATTGCACCAAAACGTGAAGAGCCTGTTCCCATAACCCTACAGAACGTCGATGAAATGGGTTCACTGCATGACACCTTCCGCTACAGTGACGAACAACCATTATCAACGGAACAGAAAGTATTTGTTTCGGAGATCAATACCCAGTTGGCAAGGGCACAAGACAAGGAAATCATGGTTTATGTGCACGGCACCAAGGTCGATTTTCTTAATGCAGTTGCGATGACTGCGGAAATTGACCATTTTTCTGGCCGTGATTTTGTTGGTATCGCTTTTGACTGGCCCTCTCATCAGAATATTCTCTATTACCTCTTCGGTATGGATGTGTCGCGGGCGAAAAACTCAAGCCAGGCGTTGCGGTCCTTTTTGGAGTTTCTGGCCAGGTACACCAATGCTGATCACATCAATCTCTTATCCTACAGCGCCGGAGGAAAGGTGGCTTCGAAGGCGCTTTACGAACTGCACTCTGCTTATCCGGAGCTCGACAATGAGAATCTGAGAGAAAGGTTCCGTCTCGGCGCCGTGGTGTTTGCGGCCGCCGATGTACCCCTGGAAACCTTCCAACAGAGGTTACCTGCGATCAGCGTTTTAGCCGACCAAGTAGTGGTGACCGTTTCAGATCACGATCCTGCGTTGCTGGCAGCCGAGAAATATATGGGCGAAGGCATGCGGGTAGGTGAGGAAACTGCCGAAGCGGACGAGATGTCATTCGCCGAAGCTTCAGGAATTACCAACTTCGAAGTCATCGACCTCTCCCTCAATCAGGCTGGTCGGGGCTTCGATATTATCGGACATCATTACTGGTATCGCCATCCTTGGGCCAGCAGCGACATCGTTTTGCTGTTGCGGACCAACTTGCCCCCGCATCTTCGGGGGTTAAACCCAGCAGAACAGGAAGGAGTGTTCTACATGTCCCCTGATTACCCCGAACAAGTCCGTAAGGCCATCAGGAAAGAGTTGGGGCGGAGCTGGGATAAGAATGCAGAAGAGCAATGAAACAAGTCAGTTACAATACAGGTACCTGAGTTTGCCAGCAAAAGAACGTCACAGGGTATAAGGAGTTCGTTGTGAGCTTCAGAACTCTTGTCATTTCAGCGGCATTTATTCTATGCGGCGCTCATTCGGTTTATGCCCCCCCCCCAAAAAAAATCACCTCAGGGCCGGACCTGAATCAGGCTTTGGAAATTTACTATTTATCCTCCTACATTGTTTTGTAGGGAGGAATTGGCAGAAATGCTTAATTACTGCAAACCCTGACAAATAAAAAAGCCCCACTCACCGGAGGGGGGTGGGAGCAGGGCAAAGCTCCCTGCCTTAGGATGGGGTCCTAAAGCAGAGGGGTACATATACTTGTAGCATACTTTTCAATAATATCTTCCGCCCTCTGAAGTTAATCCAGGTGGCCATCATTTTGTCGTCTTAAATGTCTCTATCAACAAGAAGCGGTTTTTCTTCTCACAAGTCGTGATAAATGAGACTATTCTAGCTGTGACGGCAGAGTCATCGGTCGTCAGTATTCAACCTCTTGATAAGCCTTGAGAATCCAACCGGCCTCACCTTGAACCAGTCTGTATTGTATCTGCCTCATACCACCGGTTGGGTTAGCGTTAGTGTCGCCCTCTCGATAAATCGGGAACCTATGTAGGAGTGCGCCTTCTCCGACAGCAAAAGCATCGTGACCCATATACCCCTTTGCTTGTTTCTTATTATCATAAACGGCAGGCAGATAGATTTCTGAGAGCGATTTGTTCTGATTCGCAGCATAAGCTATTAACGAACCGTACGACCCGCTTCCTGCGGAGGTCGCATAGATGTAGACTTCTGGCGAACCATCAGCATTAATGTCTGCTATCTCGGCTCCTACGACCGTACCGTCAACATCCTTGGCTATCGTAGAGTTGTCAATTGTCAGCCCTGCTGGAACAATGCGCACTGTATTAATAGAGCTGTTGTTCGGACATGTAACATGGAAGCTGATGCCCTGAAGCTTAAATCTCTGGTTAAATGTCTCTCCGGCTTCGGAGGTCGCTATATAACTGCTAAGCAATAAAAAGATAAAGGGGCCGACAGGGAAGGTTTTCATCGGGAAGGCTCCGTAACTTGGGCAAGTTGATTATTGGCCGTGCATAACACAAATGGCAGAGTTTTCTGCGGAATCGGCAATAAAGGCCACCGACGTATCACCACGTCTTTTGAGTGACAACTTATGTTTTTTTATTTATTGCCAACCAGGTTGGTTTAACTAAAGCAAAAAGGACCCCAAAGCCTCCGAGAAATATGAACAGGAAACTCAGGGGCATGAACCAAGTCTCAACTAGCACATCATTTTCATCAATATATTGATAATAGGTGTTTTCAATATATCCAAAGGCAATTCCCATCGCGAAAAGGATAAAGCTGAGCCACAACATTTTACTTTTTATGGTTTGTTTCATGATTGATTAAAGCATAACAGACCAAGCTAAACGAGCTGGATCTAGTCCTTTTTTAATGTCTTACACACCTGCCACCGCCACACTGAAGAAATCCTCTCACATTGATTTGGTGCAGTCAAACTTACAGAAATGCAAAAGTCTTACTGACCTGAAATAGTAAAAGCCACTTGGATCATCTCCAGGTGGCCTTCAATTTACGGATTAAAGAGCTTCCTAAATATCTCTATCAATAATAAGCCGTTTTCTTTCTCACAAGTCGTTATTTATGAGAAAACCCTCCGGTCCGAAGATCGAGGCCTTTCGTGTTTTATAAGTGGTGTCTTCCAGGGAGGCCTCTCTTGCAAAAGAGAACCTTTGACTTTGGACTAGAAAATCGGATCAGCAAAAGATTTCGGCCGATAGTTAAGACTGATCTCCTGATCACCAGTCTGACTTGAAGCAATCGGATACATTGAATCATTCAGGACCATTTTAAAAAAACCGGTTATCTCCTCTGCTGTGCTGACGTCGATGTGCCTTTTACTCATCCCTTCCTCAAAAAACTTCACGAGAGAGGGTTTTATAACGAGCCTTATTTCTATAGTCTCCGACATTAGCAGGCCTTTTGAGAACTAGAGGCTTTCCCGCAGTGTTATCCATAAAAGAATGAACATCAAGGCAAGGCCTCAATCAATCCCTTTCAGAAAGCTTTCACAGGGACAAGATGCACAGCACAGGAGATACACGGATCATAGGCACGCACGATTCGTTCAGTCACATCTCGAAACCGTGTCTGATCCTCTTCATCGGCCAGGTCTGCCATGATTTGCGCTGACATTACACGCTGATTGATTGCGGTCGGAGTAACAACATCCGCCGCCACTATTGTCCCCCATTCATCCACGACATAATGGTGGACCAAAAGCCCACGTGGGGCTTCCATCACTGCTGTCCCCACGCCGCCTTGGGTTTTCACCACGTCGGCACGTAAGGGTTCTGAACGATCTTTTTGCAACAAGCGATCAAGCAGTTGACCAACCCTCTTTAATGCCCAGCCGATTTCATTGACCTGAGCAACATTGTTACCATGAATGCCAAGCACCTCCGCCGGAAGGTCAACAGACATACCCCTGTCAGCCGCAAGACGGGCTCGTGCCAGAGCGCCTGTCAGGAAAGGACCTGAGTCACCGGCTGCATCCATAGCACAGGAATCAGCTCTGGCTTGTTCACCTATAAATTGAGCATAGTCAGCGGCAGGGATAATGCGATTCTCTTCACACCACAAAAGATCACCACCCAATGCAAATGCCGCGGGTAAACCTGTCGCAAGAGACTTACCGACAACCGGACGGGCTGCAGGGTAGTTGCAGAGCTGTAAATACCCGCGGGCAAAGTCCGGCCAGTCACACTGCCAGCGAAACAGTTCTTCAGCAAGAGCTTCGAGATCCTCTTTATTGGGACAGTAGGCAACGCCACCGAAAACCGGGTTGACTGGATGAACCACTCGTCCGCCGGAAAGTTTCTGGATCCTGTTGCCAAAAGCTTTCAAATCGAGCCCAGCTTTTGCTAAAGGGTCTTTCTGCCGTAGCAATTCTATAACATCCGGCGTACCACAAAGATCCGGTAGGACCAGACAGAACAGGTGCAAAGCATGGCTCTGGATATGCCCACCCAACAACATCAACTCACGAAGAATGGCAGCAAGCGGAGGGATCTCGATCAGCATAGCGCTTTCAAGTGCTTGCAGGGAGGTCAGCTTGTGCGCAGCAGAGCAGATGGCGCAGATACGACAGACCAGGTCCGGCACTTCATCATAACTTCGTCCGACAACCATCGACTCAAAGAGACGTGGCGATTCGAGAAGGAACACAGAGACATCGTCTAGGCGGCCATCTTTGAGCAACAGTTCGACCCGGCCGTGACCTTCGACTCGGGTTAGTGGATCAACAATCAACTTGGTCATAGAATGTTTCTCCAAATCGTTCCAGCCGATTGCGGATGTCTTTTTCTGAAAGACCTGCTTCGTAAAACAGCCGGTACATTTCGTCTCGATTCGCCTCTGCCACAACACCCCGGCAACCCTCGCAAGGCACGCCGAGGCCCGGGCACATGGCATGGCATCCGGCGCGAGTGATTGGTCCTAGGCAGGGCGCATGATCTTCTTCCAGCAAACAGCGGTTTTCATTGATACGGCACTCCATGCAAACCGGCATCACCTGTCGAGCTGGCCAACCTCCGTGCAGGATTGCACCAAGAGTCTCCAAAAGTTCATGCTGCTCAGGTGGACAACCTGGAATCTGCCAGTCAACTTTGACAAAATTCTGAACCGGTTGCGGTGAAAAATTGTCCCAGTCGTTACATTGACGGCCATAAACAGATTCCAGAGAGCGCTGCCGTTCGCCCTTGCCTAACGTGTTAATGCCGCCGGTCAGGGCGCAAGCGCCGACGGCAACCAGAAGATGAACTTTGCGACGGAAAGCCAATAGACTTTTCACTTCAGCGGGGGTAGTGAGCGAACCCTCCACCAAGCCCACATCGATGGCCTCACTGCTACTCACAGAGGATGAGACCAAGGGGAAGCTAGAGAGTTCAACCACCTGCGAAAGACTCGCCAGAGCAGACTCGCAGTTGACCAATGTGAGCTGACAACCACTGCAGGAAGTAAAACGAATCCAGGCAAGTTTAACCGGAGGCTTGAGTTTCATATCGCCTCCTTCATGTTACGTAGCTGTTCAAGATTGAAAACCGGTCCGGCCTTACAGATATATTGTCCGCCAACGACACAATGACAACACTCACCGATGCCGCATCGCATGCGCCGCTCAAGGGTTGCGAAGACCTTTGTGGCCGGCACACCAATCAAGGCCAACTCTTCAAGGACACAGCGGTAAAGTGCTGGCGGCCCACAAACCGCAGCAACCGTTCTACGCGGGGCAAAATCCAGATCTGTCAGAAGTTCGCTGACAAGGCCAATTTTGCAGACAATCCGTTCATAAGTGTCGGGCAAAGATTCAGCAAAATCGACAGATAAGCGGACCTCTATTCGCTGCTGATTAGCCAGTTCAACCAGTTCATCGTGGAAAAGAAAAGCTTCCGGCTGGCGTGAGCCATAAAGCAGAATGATCCGCTCCTTCCGTTCCTGGTCGTTGAGCAAAGCCTGCAACAACGCCCTCAACGGAGCCATGCCGAGACCGCCAGCAATCAGCAAAGCGTCGTGGCCAGCAAACTGTTCAAGCGGAAATCCGTTACCGAACGGTCCTCGCAGACCGACAACGTCTCCCTCTTCAAACAGGTAGAGAGCCTCTGTCACCCTGCCAGCTCGACGAATGCAGGAACGGACAAGTCCATCGTGCACAAAATCACATGAGGAAACGGGGAAACTGCCAACACCCGGAATACTAATTTCGACAAATTGCCCTGGTTCAAGTTCAAGGGTCTGCTCAGGCCGGAAAGAAAAGATGTGATTATCGACAACCATCGGCACAACTTTTTCGAGCACAGCGAGGACAGGTTGCAGATCGTTCATGAGCCGCCCCCCTCAACAATCTTTGCGGCAATCTGGTCGAGGTCGATATCGACAGGACAGACTTTACGGCAACGACCGCAACCAACACAGGAGTTCTGGCCACGGAGCTCCCCAAAACTGAAGAACTTGTGCTCCATGCGAAATCGAAGACGATTTGCGCGACCCGGCCTGAAATCGTGCCCTCCTGCAACCTTGCCATGCTCAGCAAAGAAGCAATTATCCCAGCTGCGATTCCTGGTGACGCTACCGTCTAGTGTTGCTTTATCCCGCAGGTCGAAGCAGTAGCAGGTCGGACAGACCGCAGAGCAGGCACCACAAGAGAGACAGCGCTTCGCCTCCACCTTCCAGAACTCCGCATCTGCAGCCTCGTGATACAGCTCCTCAGTCATCTCAGGACGCTTCTCTTGCATTCCCTCAGGCCACGGCAGAGACATGTCTTCTGCATCGAGACAGCCGCAGGTTTTTAACAATGTTTCTCCTGCGGGCGAGAGTGCCCAAACACGTTCTTCAGCAATAAAAAGATCGCCTGCGATCGGCATCAATTGCCGATCGCAACGACACTCCAGACCCGCCTCGCATGGCATACCGACCAGAAAAGCTTGTGCACGTCGCACCTGATAAGACAGATCATCGACAAAAACCTGGTCTAGATACCAGATGGCCTGCAGATCACAGAGAGGGACGCCGACCACGGTAAACGGCTTGGGTTCTTCTGCAGTGCTGAAACGTTCGGATTGATAGGACCAAACTTTTTCATGAGGAGGGATCAGCTCTTTTTTCGGAGGAAGAAAGGTCGACAATGCCAGGGTCGGAAAAGGACCTTCACGCATCGGCAGAAGACGGCAGAGGCCATCAGCGGTTGTACGGGGAACAAGGTTCCGATCCTTACTGACGACAAGCAGTAAGTCGTCGAGGAGGAACTGTTCCAGTTGATAACTAGGAAAGACAGAATCGACCATGAGTAACCTCTAAGGCCAAGACTATCACTCTTCGTTTGATCAGCAACAGATAACCGTTACAGCGCAAACATATAACCGGGTTTTTATGTGCTCAAATTAACTGAAATGCAAAATTCTTTCTGGTCCTGACAAATAATAAATGGCCACTCGGAATTGATCCTGGTGGCCATCGTTTTGTGTATTAATGAGCTTCCTGAATACCTCTATCAATAAGAAGCCAGTTTTCTTCTCAGAAGTCGTCATTTATAGGAAGTACATGTCAACAAAGAAGTAAGAAGTAATTCCACAGCTAATCATAACAATAAAGGACCTTATATGTTTTGGGGAGATCTTGCGGGAAACATGAGCGGCAACATACCCACCCACTAATGTACCAAGCAAAACACTAATGCCCTCCTGCCATGCAATTACTCCATTGTAAATGAATAGAACAATCGCAATCAGCGAGATGGTTGATGACACGAGGAGTTT
>CAXMTO010000310.1:0-4851 GCA_964196355.1 uncultured Myxococcota bacterium | reverse complement strand
AATTATACACCGGAGAAAAAACTTGCCGCAGTGACTGTTATGTACAAGCAGGCTGGTTATAATCCTGAAGGTGGTGACTGGTTCTGGCTTAAATATGCTCCTGACGGCACGGTCCAGAAAGAAGGAAAGGTCGGTGGCTGCATTGGTTGCCATACCTCAGTAAAGAATAATGACTGGCTATTTCTCGGCCCTGTAAAATAGAGAAGAGTTAACAACAGTTACAATAAAATGGCCACCTGCTCTGACCTCCAGGTGGCCATACTTTTGCACATTCAACAACTTTCTGTGTTTGCCTGTCGATGATGCAGTTTTTCTCTAAAAGTCATGATTTAAAGTCATGAGCGTACAATGATTCTCACCAACTTCGGATTACCTTATGATTGAAATATTACCCAACCGTGCTAACATTTTTGTAACGTTGTTAAATTTTAGCGAAGGGTTTAAGAGTAAAAACAATAAGGAGTATGATTATGAAAATGTTAGTCGGGGTGATTGTCTCAGCACTTCTTTTAACAGCATGTGCTTCAGGCGAAGATAGAGCTAGAGTCAATGCAATATACGATAAATATGATGGCCACTGTAAAGCACATGCCAGAGAAATGGCGGCTGATGCAGATGAGGAAACTCGCTATCGTGAGTGTATGAATTATTTTGTAGGCACCGATGTGAATTGTCCATATTGTGTCGCAGACAAGCACTTGCAAAATTAATTTCACGCAAAGAAATGACCATTCATAAAAACGGCCTCCCAGTTTATTAAAAGGGAGGCCGTTTCTTTCCTTTTCATCTGAGCCCCGTTCGCCTTTAAGAACAAAACGCTAATTGTAAAGTTACCAATTCTCACCTAGCAGTTCGAAATGTGCCTGAGGGTGCACACAGGCCGGACAGATTTTCGGTGCCTCGTTGGACTCGTGCAGGTATCCGCAATTTCGACAACGCCAAACGACCTTTTCATTTCTTTTGAAAACCATTCCTGCCTCAAGGTTATTGGCAAGGTCTTTATAGCGCTTGGCATGCTGTTTTTCGGCGACCGAAATGGCATCAAATGCTGCTGCAACCGCCTTAAAGCCTTCTTTTCTTGCTACCTCTGCAAAGGCCGGATACATATCTGTCCACTCACGTTCCTCGCCAGCGGCAGCCTCCTTCAAATTGTCGAGCGTTGTTCCGATTACTCCGGCAGGGAATGTTTCTGTTATTTGGACGTCTCCACCTTCCAGGAATTTAAAAAACCTCTTCGCATGTTCTTTCTCCTGATTCGCGGTTTCTGCAAATATTTCTGATATCTGAACCAGGCCCTCCTTTTTGGCCGCACCTGAATAATATGAATATCTGTTTCTCGTCTGCGACTCATTGGAAAATGCAATCAATAAGTTTTTTTCCGTTTCCGTTCCCTTAATGTTTTGAGACATTATGCCCCTCCCTCTTAGTTTGATTTGTAGCTAATGGTTAAGAAACTTATCATCATGAATTGGCTCCTATACTCCCAAGCGTCTTAATTGCTTTTTCTTCGTTGATTTCACAAAGTCGCCACCTGTGCCGGTTTTGTCCGTATAGCGCTGTAAGTTCAGTTGGCCATCGGGGCCTTCGTTTCGTAGGATTGGTGTTGCGACACATCAAACCTCTAACGAGGAGAACCCACGATGGCCGATTACGAGATTAATGTCCCAGGCAACCTTTTGGCGAGTCATTTAACTGAGCAAAATGGACTAAGCAATTTGGTGGAGACAGTGCTTAACCAAATTCTTGATGCACAAGCGAGCGAACAAGTTGGTGCTCAACGCTATGAGCGCTCTGACGAACGAGTTGCCTACCGCAATGGTTACCGGCCTCGCCAGCTTTATACACGGGTAGGCCCATTGACACTTCGTGTCCCTCTCCTTTGTCGACAAAGGACAAACCGGATGACACCCAGTTTTTCGTTAAACAACTGGTCGGTACTTTGTCAGGAATATCCGCGTGGTAATAAGGCGGCAGTTCCATGATGGCTGACATCTCAATTCGTTAGATAATTAAATAGGCACTCAACGTAGCAGCCCAGCTTCTTTAAAGTAACGTTCCGCTCCTGGATGCAGAGGGACAATGAGTCCCGTGCTTAACTTCTCCGGGGTCAGGTAGGCAAAGGTAGGGTGCTGCTTTTTGAATAGCTCGAAGTTCTCAAAAACCTCTTTAACCATTTGATAAACAACGTCTTCATCCGTGTCTGCATGAGTAAAGAGTATCGCCTTAACACCGATGGTGGGTATTGGTTGCTTGTTCGCAATCTTTGGATAATAGTCAATAGGGATGTCTGTTGAAGAGAGGTAGGGCCTGCCGTTTAGTCTCTTCTCGATCAACTCCTGCCCCGGCGAGATGATCTTAATCTGACGCTCTCCGCCCGCTGCTTCCTTTACTGAAAGATTGGGGTGCCCCACGGTATAAAAGTAGGCATCGATCTTTCCCGCCTGGAGTAGCTCTGAGGCTTCGTAAGACGGGTTTTCAAGTGTGGTCAAATCATGCTTTGGGTCCAGGTCGAGTTCTTTAAAAATCCGGGCAGCCTGCTCGTAGTCAGTGGAGCCGAGTTCTCCGATATTAACAACTTTTCCCTTCAGGTCGTCAAGGGTCTGAATGCCGGCATCGGCTCCGGCGATGACGGTGAACGCCTCATTGTAGAGACCGAGTACGCTGCGTAGCTTGTCCTCAGGTTTGCCCTGCCAGTAGTTCTCACCCTTTTGAGCAAAATAGAGAGCGTTTGATTGCGCAATGCCGAAGGCGACCAGACCATTGGCGACATCGTCGATATTGCTTAAAGAACCTTCAGACGCTTCTGCAATCAAGCGAAGATTGTACTCTTTGAGCTTCCTGTTGTGCATTTTGGCCACGGCGCTGCCTGCCGCGTAATAGACCCCGGTGATATTACCGGTTTTGATGGACTGCATTGGTTCATCGAAAGCAGTAACAATCTGCGGCTTACCAACAAAAAGGCAAACAAAAAACAGAGATAGCCATATGAAACGAACAAATGGAATCATGAAATCATCCTTTTAATAGGCCTACGAAGATTAGGGATAACAGCAATATTCGCTCATCTAACGTCCCTGCTTATCTACTGTCCGAAGACCTACATTGAATGGGCCAGCCTCTCTTCTGCTTTGCGCTCAACGCAAGGCTTTGATTCGAGCAAAGAAATTTGTAGCTTCATAAGAATACCATTGGCGATGTAGATTGCCAGTCAAAGGCTAGGTTAGCGCATGACTATTCTTCACAAATAGAATGGCCACCTGCTCTGACCTCCAGGTGGTCATTCTTTTGCACATTCAACAACTTGCTGTGTTTGCCTGTCGATGATGCAGTCTTTCTCTCAAAAGCCATTATTTAGAGACATGAACACACAATGATTCTCACCAACTGCGGATTACCTTATGGTTGAAATATTACCCAACCATGCTAGCATTTTATGAAATTGTTAAACGTTATCGAAGGATGTAAGAGTAAAAACAATAAGGAGTATTATTATGAAAATGTTAGTCGGGGTGATTTTCTCAGCACTTCTTTTAACAGCATGTGCTTCAGGTGAAGAAAGAGCTAGAGCCAATGCAATATACGATAAGCATGATGACCACTGTAAAGCACATGCCAGAGAAATGGCGGCTGATACAGATGAGGAAACTCGCTATCGTGAGTGTATGAATTATTTTGTAGAAACCGATGTGAAGTGTCAATACTGTAACTTTCCTGTGTTTTGAAGCCGTCACAAATCTGTGATCTGCAACCGGGTTAAGGTTTGTGGCACGGAAGAGGTCCGTGTTCGTTTGTTCTGATGGTTGCAATCCTAGACAATTAATGTGGAGGAAATTTGAACCAATTGTGTTTTAAATGTGAATGATGTTTGAACCGATGAAAGGACTTGAATAGATAAGAGGGATTGAATAGATAATTTATTGACAGCATTAATAGTGTGTAAATCAACACATAACGAAACAAAGCTGTCGGGCGGCTTCACCGCCCGTTGCTTTTAGTTTTAGATGTAGATATGACCTTAGTGCTGCATTACCAGATACTCAGCCACTCCCAGAGCGGCATTGGCGCCAGCTCCTGCGGCAATCACAATCTGCTTGTCGTTCGAATCAGTCACATCGCCAGCCGCAAAAACCCCATCAATTCCTGTCTGCCCCCGTTTGTTGACCTTAATCTCACCTCGCTGGTTGGTATCCAGAAGGTCAAGGATAAAATCCGTGTTCGGGTAGATGCCGATTTCAATGAACACACCCTGTACATCGAGTTTCCGGGTTTTGCTCGTCGTAAGATCTTTCACCGTAAGGCCTTCGACAGAGTCCGATCCGTGAATCTCGATCGGATCATGCAATGCCAGGGACTCTACACGTTCGGCGCTTCGTACCTTATCCTGAAGAATTGAGTCACCGCTCCACTCGGCCCTTGAAACTAGATAGACCTTTCTGGCCAGCCCGTTCATTTCGATGGCAGCCTCTAGACCAGAGTTCCCTCCACCCACGATCGCAATGTCCATATCACTGAACAATGGGCCATCACAGGTTGAGCAGTACACAACCCCCTTACCCGCCAGTTTTTTCTCACCTGGAATGTTGAGTTTACGTTTGAACGCTCCTGTAGCAATGATGACTGAGCGAGAGTGAATTTCGCGACCAGCAGCAGTTTCTAGAATCTTGCAGCGATCTTCAAAGCGCAGGCCAGTCACTTTTTCACCGACCCTTTTGTCGATGCCATACTGATCCATGTGTTCTTCGAACTGCTCAACCAGGTCAGGTCCAGTGATCATCTGAAAGCCTGGATAGTTTCCGATCTCGTAGGTGGTTCCTAACTGCCCACCGATATCAGAGGCTATTATCAGGGTTG
>CAXMTO010000309.1:0-43838 GCA_964196355.1 uncultured Myxococcota bacterium | reverse complement strand
AATTTTGAGTTAAAAAGGTCAAAAGTAGATTTTTATATTGTTAGGTTTTTAGGAGGCATATCAAGTAGAGGTAGGCACACGCTCGGTGAAGAAATCTACAGATAAGGGCAAGCAGCATCGATATTGCCGGGAATTTCTTTTTCTGAAAAGCTGACTTCAGGCCCCTGTTCGAGCTTTCTTCTAGGGAGATCTATAAACAAGGCCTCAATTCCAGATTTGCCTGTTCTGTTTGTTGATTGAAAGCGACTTTAATATGTTAATTAAAAACTGTCATGCTCTTACCCCGGTTTACTTCCGTAATGGCCAGCCTGTCATGTTTTTGAAAAAAGTTTAGAGAAATTTCAGCATCTGGCTACCGTTGTAGAACTCTTTTTAACTACTCATCAAAAGCGTGATGGGTCAAGAAAAAAGACATGCTTTAGCCATTTAGCCGATCAATTTACAGCCTATATTTTTTGATCTTTCGATAGAGTGTAGCCTCGGCAATGTCGAGTATTTCAGAGGCAAGCCGACGATTGTTGCCAGTGTCGATTAGTGCCTGCCTGATGGCCGCCTTTTCATATTCGGCAAGACTGCCCATAGGTAAGGATGATTTATCGGGGTTGGAAATGTAGTTACCGAAAACAGGGGGGAAATCCTCCGGTTCGAGCGCTGTATTTTCCGTAAACACAAGGGCACTACGGAAGACATTTTCCATCTCACGGATATTGCCCGGCCAATCATATTGTTTCATGAGGTCAAGGGCGCTCTCGGAAATGGACACGGCAGGTGTGTCTCCAGTGGTCAGGTTTTTTAGAAAGTGTTTTGCCAGTTGCTCAATGTCATAAATTCTTTCTCGAAGAGGCGGGACCTTGAGTGTCACAGCATTAAGCCGGTAATAGAGATCCTGACGAAAATTTCCCGCTTCCACCTCTTCGTCGAGTGCTCTGTTGGTTGCCGCAATAATCTGTAAGTCAACTTTATGGCTAGCGGTCGAACCGACAGGCCTGACGGTCCTTTCCTGGAGGGTCCTGAGCAGTTTTGCCTGGGCACTCATCGACAGTTCACCAATCTCATCAAGGAACAGAATTCCCTGGTGCGCTGATCTGATAAGGCCAAGGGTCTCGGATTCGGCACCGGTGTAGGCACCTTTCTCGTGACCGAACAACTCCGATTCAATCACCGTTTCACTCATGGAAGCACAATCAACCGGAATAAATGGCTTGTTGTTTCTCTTTGAATGATGGTGTATGGCCCTGGCGACCAGTTCTTTGCCCGTCCCACTTTCTCCCTGAATCAGAACAGTTGTGTCGGTGCGGGCAACTTTGATAATTTTCCTTTTAAGCAGGGCCATTTCTTGCGACTCTCCAACCATCTGCTTGAAATGAAATGGTTCTGCTCCGCCTGCAATTTTTGTCTCGTTATCGTCAACCATCAGCCAATCTTCATGAAGCTGGTTGACCCTGTTTTGTAATTCTTTCCAGGATGATTTTTTTTCCAGATAGTCTACGGCCCCCATTTTTATGGCCTTTACTGCTTCAGAGACTCCCCCTGCTCCTGACAGCATGATCGCTTTGAGCCGCGGGGCCATGGTCCTGGCTTGTTTCAGCAGCGTGAAGCCGTCCATTGCCGGCATTTTATAATCAACGATAAGCAGGTCAATTGTCCCGCCGGCAATATGTTTAAGAGCCTTATTTCCATCGGTCTCCGCGATAATGACAAAGTTCTGGTTGGCCAGCATACGCTCTAAAAGCAGCAGGACAGAGGTGTCATCATCAACTATCAGGATTGTAAAATGACAATGTTGTTTAGTCATTATGTGGCTACGCTGTGTGTTTTTTTGAGAAGCTGCAATTTCATTCTCGTCAATAATCACATTCCAGAACAGCAAAGGCAATTTTAGCCTAAATTATATAGAAGAGTTAGTCTGATAGCTAGGAAAATACCTGCAGACTTTCAAATAGAGTGACTCCGGTCTCCCCACTCTTTCATAATGACAGGATTGCGCTTTTCTCCCGTAGCGATCTGACTTTCAAGAGTTCATTTGATTACAGGTTCTTACGAGGTTGTTGCACTTCTGGCACAGAGGTTGCTCTTATAGCGGTGACAGGAGAGTCTATCCAATCAGGTAATTTAGACCAGGATCACCGTCATGACCAAAAGAAACAGAAGTGACCATCCGGAGAATACAGAGCTTACTCTGCTGGAAAAAAATCTCCGAAAAACGCGTAACTTTCAGCTTAAAAAACTGATTTTCAATACCGGGCTTTTTGCCGGTTCCGCTCTCTACAGGACATTGGAGATTACAGTAGGAATAATGGGTATCGTATTTTTGTGCCTTCCGCTTTTGTGGGTTTTCACTGTGCGGAAAATTTTTAGCGGACGGAACATTTTTCTTAACAAGAATGTGGCCGGAAAAGGGGGGCAGCAAATCACTGTCCGGTATTACAACGTGGGTTGGTCGCCCGTGGCCGGTCTCGGTCTCCTGTTTTCCGTTCTAAAAGGTGATCTTAGCTTTGTCGGATCAACCTTGGTCGCCAGCGACAAGAGAACCGGCCAGCCGATGAGCAATTACCTGTCGAACCAGAAACCCGGCATATTGTCCCTCTGGAATCTGCGTTCCGGGAGCAAAATAGGCCACGAAGGTTTCATGGCAACAGAATGGGAATACTGTTTTACCAGAGGATTTGTTTCAGATTTGTTCATCGCCCTGCGATCAATACCCGCCTATTTTTTTAGAAGTACTGAGCAGGTGTATTCGGCATCAGTGACTCTTCTTGACATCCCTTTCTCTAATACAACAATGGATGGGGCGGTCGACGCTATCAAATCGGAGCTGGAAACGGCAGAGGAGTCCCGGAGCTTTTTCTTTGTTAATGCCGATTGTCTGAATAAGAGCTACAGGGACAAGGAATATTCAACCATTCTCAAGAATGCCACGCACGTATTACCTGACGGTATCGGTATAAACATCGCCTGCAAGCTGATTGGTTGCTCCTTGCGTGAAAATATCAACGGAACTGACATGCTGCCCTATCTTTGCAAAATGGCCGCCAGTAAGCAATATTCCATTTACCTCCTTGGTGGTAGGCAGGGGGTGCCGGAAAAAATGGCTGCCAAAATTCAAGGCGACTTCGGCGTGAAAATCGCCGGGCAGCAACACGGATACTTTGACCACGCTAAAGAGAGTGAGGCTATAGTGGACCAGGTTAATACATCGAGAGCGGACATCCTCCTGGTGGCCTTCGGTGCGCCGCTGCAGGAAAGATGGATCACAGCTAATCGCTCCCGATTGAAAACGAAAGTTTGTCTGGGAGTTGGGGGCCTGTTCGACTTTTATTCAGGCAATACCAGAAGAGCCCCCCGCTGGCTGAGGGAACTGGGGCTTGAGTGGGTATACAGAATTCTTCAAGAGCCAGGCAGAATGTGGCACCGTTATGTGGTGGGCAACCCTCTGTTTCTCTACAGGGTCATGGCCTGGTGGTCACGGGAAAAAATCATCCAAAAGGGAACCAAGTTATGAGATCTGCCGGTACTGAACGTCAAGCTTTGCTCGACACATTGACTGACACCCTGTCGCCTCGGCGATACCGAATCAAATTTTTTACCTGGCGCCTGACGGTGCGGTTGGCGAAGTCAATAAAACGGGTATTTGATATCGCTATTACCCTTGGCATGCTCATTATTCTCAGCCCGCTCTTTGCAACTACAGCACTCTGTATAGCTATAGAAAATCCGGGTCCGGTGTTTTACTACCAGACAAGGGTCGGCAAGAACGGGCAGCACTTTCGGTTTTACAAGTTTCGATCCATGATCGTCGGGGCTGATGCTCTCCTTGCTGAACTACTCGAAAAAAATGAATCGCAGGATGGTGTCATTTTTAAGATGCAACAGGACCCACGTGTAACCCGGGTTGGTCGGTTCATTCGCAAATTCAGTATCGATGAACTTCCCCAGCTTTTCAACGTTTTGCATGGAGATATGAGCCTGGTGGGCCCTCGGCCGGCCCTTCCGGACGAGGTCGTTCTCTACAGCCTGGAGCAGCGCAAACGTCTACACGTAATACCCGGAATCACCTGTATCTGGCAAGTAAGTGGGAGAAGTGAGATTCCTTTCGAGGGGCAGGTTCAACTTGATATCGAATACATCAAGAGTACCTCCATTCTCAAGGATGTAATCATACTATTGAAAACCATTCCGGCAGTGTTAGCCGGCAAAGGAGCATATTAAGATGGAAATTATCACTAAACATTCAAGCAAGGCACAGATTCTGATTTTGTCCGGTCGACTCGACGGAAAGAATCCCACAACTTTTAAGGAGAAACTGGCACAAGAACTGCTCGTCAACAACAGGCTCATTGTTGATCTGACGAATGTGAAATACATGGACTCCACGGGTTTGGGTGTGCTTGTCGGTAGCTTAAAAAAAGCGTATGACGAAGAAGGTGATATCCGTTTGATAAATCCATCCGCGGAAGTCAGAATGCTGATGGAGCTGACCAGGGTAGACAAGGTATTTCAAATATTCCCAAACCTTGGAGAAGCTCTCGGGTCGTATTCTGTGGCCGATAAATAACGAATAGTAAAAGGTGTCGCAAATGAACAGTCTCATTATCATCCAGGAAAAACATTGCCATTGGCTTCGTTCCGCCCTTTCTTCAAGGCATCCGGCTCTGGTACAGATCTGCAATAAACCCCTCCTCGAATATCTAATAGACTTTGCCGTGTTAATGGGGTGCAAAAAAATTCGACTTGTCATGGAGGAACCGGACGGGTCGGTAAACAAATATTTTGGTCGGGGTGAAAGATGGGGTGTTGAAATAAGCTATGGCAATTGTCAGGCAGGTGACTTGCTGCCAACAATAGTGGACAGGAACAGCAATTTTAAAGGAGATGATGGCCTGATGGTTTTTGAAGGCCTGCTTTTCGTTCATTACGACAAGAGCAATAATTATGAAATACTCAACAAAGATCGGGGATCGGGATTATTGTATACAAGTGAGCAGGGCTCGATTTCCTATCGCGCTGCGCCGCCAGAGGATCGCCAGACAGATGCGGTGAACCTTAATCCCCCGCTCATCTGCGGTTCACTTGGTAGCCTGGATGATATCTACAGACTCAGCATGCACATAATAAACAACGAGCAGCACTGCTATGTGTTACCGGGATATGGTGCGGAGAAAGGAATTGTTCTTGGCAGAAACGTTGAAATCTCCATGGAGGCGACACTGCAGGAACCAGTAGTCGTGGGCAATAATGTGAGGATACTGGGCAAGGCCTGCATTGGTCCCGGTACCGTTATCGGCAATAATGTGATCATTGACGACGGTTCGGACATCCAAGAAAGTGTGGTGTTCAGCAGGACCTATATTGGTCGTCGTCTTTCGATCCTGAAAAAGGTGGTTGAAGGTAACCGGGTTTATTCTCTCGATGATGGGGCTTCAATAGAGGTTCAAGACGGCTTTCTCTTTTCCACTATCGAGGAATCACGACCTGCAAATATCCTGTGGTATTGTTTTAATTCCATAGGGGCGATTATCCTTGGCCTGCTGCAATTCATCCCGTTCACCATTCTTGCCACTATCCAGTGGATGAGGGGAAACAGTCATCTGGAAAAAAAACCGTTTCTCTTGAAAAAAAGCAGTGAAACAAAGTCTTTCCTCCTTTTGGCTGAACGCCGTGTAAATGTCATCGGCAGGCTAATAAGGAGCCTGTCTCTGAATAAGTTCTTTCTTCTAAAGGGTGTACTGTTGGGTGAACTCGCCATGATAGGTAATCAAATGGTGCCTGATAATGAGGCCGGCAGAAAATTTCTGCAGGATTTTCCTGACTATTGTCCCGGCATCTTCAGTTACACGGAAGGGGATGGCCTGGAACCCGGCTCAATGGAAAGCGAGGTGGCTGAGCGATACTATTCAGCCAATCGAGGCTTTTACCAGGATTTGAAAATGCTTTGTAAGGCCTTGTTGAACAATTTTATCAGAAAGTAACATCAATAAACTCAAGGAGAAAACAATGAAAATAACAGTAGAAGATATGCAAGGTGTAAAAAATATTACGCTTAACGGGCGCTTCGATGCGAGCTGCGCCACTATGTTCAAAGACACCATAAAGACACTCCTGCAGGACGGCGCTGGGGAGTTTGTGGTCGATTTCCAGCAGGTCGATTATATCGACAGCGGGGGACTTGGCAGCCTTGTTTCCTCCCTACGGCAGATCCGCCAGGTCGAGGGGGATATTAAAGTCTCAGGGCTGACCGACCAGGTACGCTCCGTTTTTGAACTGACGCGGCTGCATCGAATCTTTGAAATCTTTGAGGACAACTCTCAGGCGGTCAGGAGCTATCATGGACGGTGATGAAACCAGGCGACCCGCAAAAGAGCTCGAGCTAAGATTTGTACCAAACCTTGACAATGCCCAGGCAGCAACAATTGCCGCACGGCAGATTGTAGCAGCACTGCTGGAGAATGCGATTGGGAAAACAGTCGAGGATCGTGATGCATTACTCTCGGCCGTGGAGTTGGCGACAGGAGAGGCCTGCACCAATGCGGTCAAGTATTGTCCTAACGGAGACATGGGCGAGCTCTTTGTCTCGGTTGTCGTTACGCTCGATGCATCGAAATTGGTAATATCGGTGAGTGATGGCAATGAAGCTTTTACGCTTCCTGACAAAAGCCCAGACTTCGACGCTGCTCCCGATCACGGCTATGGTATTTACGTCATGAAAAACCTGATGGACGGAGTCGTCTACCGGCGCGAAAATGGGCGTAATATTATGATTATGGAAAAAACACTGTTCCCGACGGAGGTGGGGTAATGATTTCAGTTATCATTGTCAGTTTCAATACAGAAGCCCTGTTACGCAGGTGCTTACAGGAGCTCTACCTCCATGCGCCTCAAACAAAGATGGAAGTTCTGGTGGTCGACAATAATTCTTTTGATAAATCCGTGGAGATGGTGAACAAGGAGTTTCCCCAGGTGCGATTACTTGTTAATACAGAGAACATTGGTTTTGCGGCAGCCAATAATCAGGCATACAGACTGGCGTTGGGAGACTATATCCTACTGCTAAACCCTGATGCGTTTATCAAGGAAGGGAGTCTGGACAAAGTTGTGGCTTTCATGGAGAGACACCCCAATTGCGGCTTAAGCGGCGGACGGCTGCTGTCCCCCGATGGAGGGCTCGATCCATCTGCCCGCAAGTTCCCTAATGCCTGGACGAAGTTTCTTAATCTTTCAGGTCTGCGCGCCCGCTTTCCAAGGTCTCCATTTTTTGCCGGCCATGAATATGGCGGTTTCGACCATTGCACCAATATCGAGGTCGACTGGGTTCCCGGAACATTCACGGCATACCGGCGGGAAATGCTGCTGGAGACCGGTTTGTTCGATGAACGGTATTTTCTCTATTATGAGGAGACCGATCTCTGCCTGCAGGCAAAAAAGATTGGCTGGAGTGTCTATTTTACCCCGGAGGCAGAAGTTGTTCACATGGGTGGCGGTTCCAGCAAGACCAGAACCGAGCATTATTTTGACGAAAATAGCAGCCAGATACTCCGTTTCCGGATGCGCAGCGAGTGGCTTTATTTTCGGAAGAACAGCGGTCTTTGGGCCGTGATGTGCAACGCCGGTATTGAGCTGGGCTGGCATAGCCTTCGTTGGCTGCTGAACCTCATACCCGGAAGAAGGAATCGTCGATTGAAAAGGTTGGGGTCAGCTACAATAATTAAAGAGTTGTTTGCCTCTCTTAGAGATACGGGGTTCGGCAACCGGTCACCCGCAATTCCATGGTGATGAAATGGTACGAGACATTAAAGAGGATTTGAGGGTTTATGATGGCAATTGGGGGTGCCAGGGGTTCTGGGTTATGCTGGTGTACAGATTTGGTCGCTGGAGATATGGTGTTCGGCCGGTTTTTCTCCGCAAAATCTTCTCTGCTTTCTATAAGGTCCTATTCAAGCTGGTGCAGGTTATAACCGGCGTAGAACTGCCCTGTGAGGTGAGTGTGGGAAAGAATTTTAGAATTGACCATTTTGGGGATATTATCATCAGCGGTTATGCCAGTTTTGGTGATAATTGCATTGTACGGAATGGGGTAACTGTGGGACTTAAAAATATCGAAGAGAAGGTTGCGCCGACTGTGGGGAATAGTGTCAATATCGGGGCTGGAGCCAAACTGCTCGGGCCTATAAGAATCGGGAATAATGTTGAAATTGGGGCAAATGCGGTGGTCATCACCTCCGTACCGGACAACTGCATCGCAGTTGGAATTCCGGCCAGATTTATCCCAAAAAAGATAGAGGGGGGCTACAGTGAAGATGAACCATAACCTCCCAGAGGTTGACTGCGTGGTGATCGGCGTGAATGCCTCTTCAACCCTGGCGAGGTGTCTTTTGTCTATCAGAGAATGCAATTATCCCCAAGATAAGATAAATATCTTTTACGTGGACGGAGGATCAGTTGATGACAGCATCAGTATCGCTGAATCCATTCAAGGAGTCCGTATTGTCAGCCTCACTCCAGAATACCCCACACCAGGTCTTGGCAGAAATGCGGGCTGGAAGGCTGGCTCTTCCACATTCGTGCAATTTCTCGATTCCGATACGGTGCTTGATGCGAAATGGTTAAGAGAGGCGATTACAGAATTTCCATCCGATGTTGCCGCTGTTTCCGGCTATAGGCAGGAAATGCACCCTGATCATTCGGTATATAACTGGATTGGTAGCCTTGAATGGAATGGTAAACCGGGGGATGCAGGAAGTTTCGGCGGTGATGTTCTGGTTCGTCGTCGAGTCCTTATGGAAACCGGCGGTTATGACGAGGTGCTGGTCGGCGGGGAAGATCCGGAGTTGAGCCGACGGATACGCTCAGCAGGGTGGCGTCTCAGGCAGCTCGAAATAAACATGACCTACCATGATCTTGCTATCTTCAGATTTTCGCAGTACTGGAAAAGAGCATACCGTTCTGGATATGGATTCGCAGCTGTTGTCGACAGATTCTCTG
The DNA here is from genome assembly GCA_964196355.1 of uncultured Myxococcota bacterium. Lineage (GTDB taxonomy): Bacteria > Desulfobacterota > Desulfobulbia > Desulfobulbales > Desulfocapsaceae > Desulfomarina. The sequence goes on along the minus strand of CAXMTO010000309.1, from coordinate 34,859 downwards.
ACACGGATTCACTATTCTGGCAAAAGGAATTCAAGAGAATCGTTATGCGGGGAGGTGGTTTTGTCGGTCTCAGTGCTACCGTACTGATAATTCTCCTGTTTTGCCCTTCCACCCTTAACTACTTCGTTGTTGCAGCACTACTTCTGGCGGCTGCACTATTTCTCCTGCTGTATCCACGTATATTCAGAGTCAGATATTTTATGGAAGACAAACAGCTCAGCCGTAACCAGGCGAGAGTGTATGCTTGGCACTGTTCCATTGTTGTACTGCCTGATATCTTCGGCGTTGGCAGGTACTATCTTGGAAAACTCTGCAAGCGTCCTTTGCGAAATAAACGAAGCAAACTTGCGACTGCATCCGGGCAGGATAAACTGTAATACCTGCCGCCAAAGATTTTCGAGTAGTCTATCTCCTTACTTCCCTGGACTTCGCAGGGTCATTATCGATGAAACGAGCAGAGTGATTCCCCAACCCTATTGTTGCCTGCCCACGATATGTCATTCTTAGAGGGGGGCGGGCTCCACACTCTCTCATATTGTGAGGCTGAACGGTCCAGGATCAATATTTTTTATAAAATTAACGTTTAAATTCAATGTGTTGTGGTTTTTTTGTTCGAGTGGTATGCAAGTTGCTTAATGGATTGTGTAAACGAAAATCCGATAAACAGAATACTATGAGAACTCAAATGACACACATAAGATATGCACATCTGGTCTGGGCCCTTTTGGGTCTTCTGGTTTTAAACGGCTGCGCGACTTTGGGCCTTGATCCAGAGATTACGGTTAACACTCCCCCCTCAAATACATTCCAGGTAGATAAAAAACAAGAAAGTCAAAAGTTTGCTTCTGCTGAGTTCATAAAAACCCTATCCAAAGAAAAGCAGGAAAACCAGGACTACCGACTGGGACCGGGAGATATCCTGGATATTTCGATCTGGGGACGACCGAAAATATCACGTAATAACGTTATCGTTGCTCCTGATGGAGTTATTTCCCTGCCGAGGGCAGGCGTAATCAGTGTCACCGGCTGGACGATTGCCGAAACCACTGCCGGTATAAAGAAGATACTCTCGAAGGACTACGAAAATCCCGAAGTCACAGTCCTTGTCCGGGAATTTCATAACAACAAAGCCTTCGTGCTCGGTCGGGTGAGTGAACCAGGGGTTGTTAATTTTCCCGGCAACGGTACGCTCCTCGAAGCGCTTGCCCTGGCTGGCGGTCTGCCCCATATAGGTAAAGACACATTCCTCACCAAATGTGCGATTATCCGCGGCAATGACACGGTAATCTGGGTTGATCTACGCGATCTTCTGGATAATGGCAACATGGCTCTTAATGCAAGAATCCTTAACAATGACGTAATTTTTATCCCGGAAGCCGAGGATGAAATGGCTATGGTCCTGGGTGAGGTTAACAATGCTGGACCGGTGATGTTGAAGCGCGGCCTTAACCTGGTGGATGCTCTCATGATATCAGGAGGATATACTAATGATGCTGATCTGGAGAAGGTGTTCATTGTGCGCCAAGACGGTGAAAGAGGTCTTGTCCAGCAAATCAACGTGAAAGCCATGCTTCAGACAGGGGATTTCAGCCAAAACTTCGCTCTGCAGGAGGATGATATCGTCTATGTAGGGCCAACCGGAATGCGAAAGTTTAACTATGCCATTGAACAACTCCTGCCCTCGCTCAGTGTCTTGAGTATGTCAGCGGACATCCTTGATAACCTTGGACTCACGGAAAAACTTCTCAATGTCAAAACGACTAATAGCAATGAATAACAGCTCAAGCGATAATCCTCTGCCTGGAAGTAGAGCTTCAAAACCATTCGACATAATTGGTTTTGGCTTGAGGTATGCCGTGATAATTGTAACATTGGGCCTGTTTGTGCTGACCATGCTCGCGCCGTTTGTTCTGAAGATAAAAAAGCCCAATTTTGAAGTACATGCCATGCTCAAAATTGATCCAGTGGTTCCTTCACTCATCACCAAGTCTGAAGATCCTTCTATCACCGGTTTTTACCATGACTTCGTTCGCACTCAGGCGGCGCGAATCAGTGAGTTTGATATCATAGCCGGGGCGTTCAAGGCACTCACGCTTAAGCAGCGGGCCGCTCTTCTACCTGCCCATCTGACCGTTGAAGAATCTGTCGCTATTCTACAGAAAATAATTTCAATTTCTCCTGTTTCCAGAACCCATCTTGTTAAACTGTCTATCCAGGGGCCGAAGAAGGAAGCATTGGCACCGATGCTCAATGCTCTCATGGCTACCTACCTCAAGAAGATACTGATCGAATTCGAGAAAAAAGATCTGCGCAGACTGTCGTATTTGACTTCAAAAAAAGATAGCTTGAAGAGAGATATTCAACACAAGGAACAACAGCTTCAGGAAATTGCCGCAACCGTTTTAAGCAGTTCGTTCGCTGAGGATTTTAATTTATGGCAGAAACGAGTAATGGAACTGCAGAAATCGTACATTCACTTCTATGGTGACAGGATTGAAGCTGAAAATGATTACCGGTTTGAAAAAAAGACTGCGGAGGAGTTAAAGCAGCTGCCTCTCGCTGCCCTCGTCGATGAAGGCGTGATGACCGATAGGGCCATCGGCTTTACAAGTACATGGACGTACCAGCAACTCCAGGAATTGCGAGGGAGCATTGATGGAGTCACGCAGGACAATTTTGACCGGCAACTGGTGGAACAGCGCATGGAGGCTATGCGTGACTATGAAAAAACACTTCGGGAAGAAACGCGTAATACTATTGATTCGATAGTCTACGGGAAACGGGACATTGAGCTGCAGCAGTCACTCATAAAAAAACACAACAGATACCAGGAGGCCTTAGCAAGTGAGCAGCAAATAATGGAGGCTCTCTCTGAAGCAGAAGACGCTTCGGGGAGTAATTCTTCCGCTTTGCTCCATGGAGCTTCTCTTAAGACAGATCTTGATCATGCGCGGGACCTTCTATTCCGAATCGATACCAGGATTCATGAACTTGAAGCGGAAGCGCGGGCGCCATTACGTGTCACCATTGAGTCACTTGCCAAGGAACCCAAGAATCCAGCAGGTTCTAACATTAAAAAATTACTGATGGCATGCGTTGCTCTCTCCTTTGGCAGTGTAGGGGGGGCATTTCTTCTGATTGAGTTTTTTGACAACCGCATCCGCAGTTCAAAAGCTATCATACAGGCTCTCGGCCACCCGCCAACATGGCCAATCTCAGAGGCCCCGTCGGGAGTAGCCTTTAACTCAGTTCTCAGTACTGCACCTACATCCGCCACGTCAAAGGCATTGAGAAGCCTGGCTACCAGGATCTACCGTGAACACGAAGAAAGACAGGCGCAGATCTTTTTGTTTACGGCTGTTGACAGCTGCAGCGGAACTACTGAAATCACTCATAATACCGCTCAGGCGTTAGCATATAAATCGTCGCAGGTACTGGTGGTTGACGCTACGGTCCAGCAATGGGATACAGCGGAAGGTGAAATTGGGCAGGAAGATTGTGAAGATCCTTGCGATCCATTAAAAGCCATACAGCATGATCATGAGAGAGGGGTCGATTATCTGGTGTCCTTTATGCCCTTGAAACCAGATCGATTTACCGCAAGAACACTGAACCGATTATTAAAAGAAGCTCGAAAACACTACAACTTTATCTGTATTGACTCAGCGCCGGTCTTACAGAGCGATTTAACCGAACACCTGGCGGCCAATAGTGACGTTGGAATACTGATTATTCAGGGCGATTCATCGGAATTCAGAGCTGTAAAACAGTCGGCGGAGATTTTGGTTCGTCTCGATATTCCGGCCCTGGCTCCAGTTTTAAACTGGGGTGGAAAGAAAATCCAGCCCTGGTTTGAAAAGTACCTCGATGCCATACCTGAAAAATTACGCAATTACAGGCATAAAAATTTTAAGAGCGAATAACCTCGGGATTGATTCATGAACCGTAACAGTATTGGCAAAACAACCGCAAGAAATTCCATATACTCAATCATAGCCAATACCTGGTATCTCTTGAGCCGATTTCTTCTTACGCCGTTTATTCTCCATTATCTTCCTCTGGCTGAATATGGCTTGTGGACGCTTTGTTTTGTCGTCATAAGTTTTCTTGCCCTCACCTCAATTGGTCTGGAAGGCACCTACATCAAATATGTGGCTGAATTTCACGCCAGGGGAGAAAACGACAAAATTAACAGGTTACTCAGTACAGGGTTGCTGCTTACCTTTGGCCTGGCATCATTCATCATGCTGGTGATGTGGTTGGCGATGCCCCTGATTCTCGAAATGCTGAAGATCGAAACAAGTTTGCACCAGAAAGCATCCTTTGTATTCATGGGAACTGGTCTGGTTTTCATGCTGGACATCTCCCTGAGCTGCTTTGGCAGAATGCTCGATGGACTGCAACTCATGACGCTCACCGCAAAAGTAAAGCTGTTCACCTCTTTTGTTGAATTAGCCTTGATTGTGATCTTTTTATTATTGGGATGGGGAATTTATGGCATGATGGGAGCATTCCTCATCCGATATATACTGGCCATAGCTTTTAACATGGGTTTTGCCTTTAAAATGATGCCCGGGCTGAAGGTCAGTGTGCACTATTTCGACAAGCCGTCATGCCGGCTGTTGATTTCCTATGGTGGTAAAATGCAGATTCTGGGCTTTATCGGTATCTTCATGTCGACCTTTGATAAAATTATCATCACCAGGCTTCTTGGTCTTGCATTTACCGGTATGTATGAAATCGGGAGAAAAATGCCGGCAACGGGGGCAAGAATACCAACTGAAATCAGTCGTGCCTTGATGCCAGCCCTGTCCTATTTGCAGGGGAAAAAAGATATGGATGAGGCGCGAGTGCTTTTCATGAGCGCCTCACGTTATATGGCTATGCTTTCTGCGCCGCTTTTTACCTACCTGTTTGTTGCAGCACCTTATGCGATTTATATTTGGCTCGGCACCGGGTATGAAAACGCAACCGTCGTCATGTGCATTATCTCTGCGGGAGTGATGGTGAATTTGCTCACAGGTGCTGGAAGTGCAGCCGCAAAAGGATTTAACAGGTTGGATTGGGAATTGAAATATGGGGTTCTTAATTTGTTGCTCTGTTTGCTCATGACTCCTGTTCTGGCAGTATGGTTTGGCCTGGCAGGCGCAGCCGGAGGGGTTGCAGGCAGCACTGCCATTGCCTCAGTGTATTTTATTTGGCTTACTAACCGGTTTTTTCACATTTCTCTGATACAATATTATAAACAGATTTTTCAACCGGTGCTGCTCTCTATTGCTTCGGCTATCGCTCTGGCATATATGCTCCCGCTATTTATAACAGTTGGTACGACCAGCAGGTTTACTGCCATTTTTGTATTGATAGGCGCTGGTGCTGGGCATCTCTTGCTGAGCGGGGTGTTGTTGGTCGTAACAAGAGGGATATTGTCGCCGGAAAAAGAGTGGCTTGCCAGGCGTATGAACAGTACAAAAAAAAGTACTCGTTCTAGTTAATGAAAATTTTAAAAGATGAGACAACACCTTCACCTTTATTCTATTGTCTTATCTTAGGCCTGACTGCGGGGAAACTCAATGCCGAAAGCCCCTTCCAATATTGAAACCGCTGCGTTGTATGCGGAGACAACCCGGCCAGTATGCTGAATCCCTGCAATAGGCAGCCAGGAACTAAGATGTGATACCGACAGATCTTATGAAACGTTAGACCTTGGTGACCGACATGAAAGAAGAAAGAGATCAAGACAGAGCAAAGAAAAACCCCTTTGTAAGTAACTATCAGCAAACGTTGCGCCTGATTCTTGCAAAGGATGATGACCTGCAGACTGATTATGATGCGTATCTTACCCTGGCTTTGGTCTGCAGGGAACAGCTTGTGGATCGCTGGCTCGAAACCCAAAAAAAACACACAGAGGAAAACGTTAAACGGGTCTGCTATCTCTCCATGGAATTCCTAATGGGACGATATTTGCAGAATACCGTCCTCAATATGGATCTTGAGGAAACTCTTCGTGATGCCATGTATCAACAGGGCATGGTTCTAGAGGATATCTATGAGCAGGAATTTGATCCGGGCCTTGGCAATGGAGGTCTCGGAAGGCTTGCTGCCTGTTTTCTTGATTCCATGGCAACCCATGATATTCCTGCTGTCGGTTATGGTATCAGGTACGAATTTGGTATCTTTCGTCAGGAAATCCGCGACGGATTTCAGCTGGAAAAGCCGGACAACTGGTTGTATAGAGGTAACCCGTGGGAAGTATCACGACCGGAAGAGATGGTGCCGGTCGGTTTTTATGGTTTCTGCGAATCATATATCGATCCAGCGGGCAGAACAAGACGGCGGTGGCGTGATCGTGATGTAGTCATGGCTCTACCTCATGACACCCCGGTTCCAGGCTACGGGACCAGGACCATTAATACACTGCGACTCTGGGAGGCAAAGTCTCACGATGAATTGGATTTGGGCTGTTTCAACTCCGGTAACTACCTGGGGGCGGTGAGGAAGAAGGCAGAACAGGAAGCAATCTCAAAGGTCCTCTATCCTTCAGATCACGTAGTACAGGGGCAGGAGCTGAGATTGAAGCAACAATATTTCTTCGTGGCAGCGTCTCTTGCTGACACCTTGAAACGTTTTCTTAAGAACAACAACGATCTTCGTTCTTTGCCAGACAAAATCGCCATCCAGCTCAATGATACCCATCCTGCAATCGGCATTCCTGAATTAATGCGTCTTTTGGTCGATGAGCATGGTATTGAATGGAACACATCCTGGGATATTACCAGGAGAAGCATGGCGTACACCAACCACACCCTGCTTCCTGAAGCACTTGAATCCTGGAGTGTTGAACTTTTAGCTCATCTCCTTCCACGGCACCTTGAGATTATCTATGAAATCAATCACCAATTTCTCGAAGAAGTGAGAAAGAAGTGCCAGGACGAGAAGTTCATCAGCAGGGTTTCAATAATTGCTGAACAACCTGTTAAAGTGGTGCGTATGGCCCATCTTGCCATTGTCGGCAGTCATTCTACCAATGGTGTGGCTGCGCTGCACACGGAATTACTCAAGCATAATGTGATGCCTGAGTTTCACCACCAGTTTCCTGAAAGGTTCAATAACAAAACAAACGGTGTTACCCAAAGGAGATGGCTCCACCAGGCCAACCCCTCTCTCTCGCTGCTTATCAGTAAATATCTCGGGACGGGCTGGATCACTGATATGGATGAACTGGAACAGCTGAAACCTCTAGCCGATGATGCTAATTTCAGGGAAAACTGGATGGGCTGCAAACTCTCGAATAAGATTGTTTTCGCTGATTATCTCTTTCAACAGCAAAATATTAATGTTGATCCGGAATCGATGTTTGACGTTCAGGTTAAAAGAATCCATGAGTATAAACGGCAGCTACTTAATCTGCTCCAAGTAATCGCCTGCTATTTCAGAATAAAAGATGGCTCCGCTCGGGACCCGGTACCACGAACGGTTATTATTGGCGGCAAAGCCGCGCCCTCCTACACGCAGGCTAAATTGATAATAAAACTGGCCTGTGCAGTTGCTGATGTTGTCAATGCAGATCAAGAAGTGAATAAGATTTTGCAAGTTGTGTTTCTTGAAAACTATGGAGTCTCTCTGGCAGAAAGGATTATCCCTGCGACAGATCTGTCAGAGCAGATTTCCACAGCCGGATTTGAAGCTTCGGGGACAGGAAACATGAAATTTGCCATGAACGGTGCCTTGACAATTGGCACGATGGATGGTGCGAACATAGAGATAATGGAAGCAGTGGGAAGGGAGAACATCTTCATTTTCGGGCTATCTTCAGAGGAAATTCTGGAAAAAAAACAAAAGGGCGATGATCCCACCGGATATTTAGCGAAAAATCAGCTTTTGACCAGAGTGCTTGACGCCTTGCGCGGCGATCTCTTCTGCCAGGGGGAGGCAGGTCTTTTTCAACCAATCTATAACTCTTTGGTCCATCAGGGCGATCATTACATGGTCCTGGCGGATTTTGCCGATTATTGTTTGGCCCAAGATAGGGTCAGCGAGCTGTACAGAGATCCGGTTGAATGGACCCGCAAGGCCATTCTCAATGTGGCTGCAATGGGATCTTTTTCCAGCGACCGCACCATCCGTGAATATGCAAAAGATATATGGGATATATCCTATACATAATTGCGAGACCAGTGAGTTCACTCTTGAAATTTACTTGAAATGCAAAGGAACCGGAATAATGATTGATAGACATATTTTGTTAACCAACGGAAGAAGCGGAAGTAATTTTGTCGCTAATACGCTTAATTTGCATCCGGAAGTCGTTAATTTTGGTGAGGTTCTGGGAGAATGGACCTTGCCTTACAGGGCTTTTAAAAAGTTTTCATGGCTAGGACGTTCAAACGAAAACTATGTTGACTTTATTTATAGTTCTCCGTTTATCTATTATATAGCGCAACTCATATCATCAATTTCGCACTTTAGAAGAGGTGTTACGGTTAATTTTAAAAAGAGGGGTAATGTAAAGAGCATAGGTGTCAAAGACTTTTCCTTTCTTATTCAGCAAAGACACCTTGAAGACTGGCTGATAAATGGAGAGAATATAAAAGTTATTTATTTATATAGAGAGAATATCTTAAAAAGATACCTGTCTCTCGTAATGATGACGAAGACAGGTGTCATAAAAAGTGAAGCTAACCTGAAAGCACGATCTGTAAGTATCGATATTAATGATATGCTATCGGAACTGGAGCTGTACAAGTCTCAACGAGACTATGAGGAATATATTATTGAGCAACTTCCACACAATAGGGTTATCAGGCTGTGCTACGAAGATTATTTTTCCAGCGAAAAAAAAATGGTCTCAGAAAACAATAAAATGTTTGATTTCCTGGGGGTTGCCCCTATTATATCAAAATCTTCACATAAAAAAATAAATCCAGATAACCTTGCAACACTCATAGAGAATTTAGAAGAAGTAAAGGCATCCTTAAAAGGGAGTGATTTATACAAGTATATAGAAATGTGAGAGTGCAATGCTATTGCTGTGAACTTTGGTCTAATGGTATGATCTCAGTTGGAGTCCCTCGAGAAAATACCGTCCAGTTCATCTCTGGTCTATGCCGAATTCAATGTAAATATTGTAACTTCCCCCTTGGTGTTAAAACGAATTGGAATACCTGATGTTCCCGCACCATTACTTGTGTATCCCGCCATTTTTCCATGTTGCCAGCGTCCTTTGGCGAGATGTTTGCCTTTATGCAAATGGGTAATAATAGGTCTCCCGTCCGGCAGTGTAATCTGTCCGCCATGGGTGTGTCCTGAAAGATACAATGAGTATCCACACTCAGCCGCTAAGTCATAAAGCTCAGGAGAATGCACAAGAGCAATTTTGAACCCTGTCGGCGATCCTTCCAAAGCTTCTGCGGCCATGGGGGTGTAGTAATAATGAGGGTCATCTATACCGGTAAAATGAATGCAATCGCCATCGCGGTGCAGGCTTATTGTTTCATTTGCAAGGACTCGAACACCCATTTCTTGAAATGGATTAACCATAAGAACAGTATCGTGATTTCCAAGAGTTGCTAGAATGCCATCCTTGACGGAAAGGATTGAAATTACTTTGTGCATGGCCGGCAGTATATGGAGGTATTTACCGTGTACGGCCAGTTTGTAGTCACCGGTGAAAACGCAAATATCCACCTCAATGTCTTTAATTGCATCAATAATCAGATCTTCAAAATTTGGGAGCGTATCAAAATGGGGATCGGTTATATGGAGAATAGTATAGCCGTCAAAGGATGCAGGAAGGTTTGTGGACCGGATCTCTAGTCTTTTTACCTCAATTGATTGGGCATTGGTTACTCCCCTGCCATAGAGTCCTGCCGCCTTTAATAAGTGGGCGAAAATTTTAAGCTGGCTTTCCAATAGGTTCCAGTGATGCCTCCGCTTTCCCCCTTCTCGGAGATGTTTAAAATTATCCACTTCCATCCAGGAGCGGATGGTCGCCCAGATGTGCCGGGGATCCAGTTCAAGGTTTTCTGAAAAGAGTTTTGGGAATGGTTTCTTCATGATTTCTTCTCATTCTATCTTTTGCCTTGGGCAAACACAAGACTTCTGTCCTCCTCTCTTCTCCATCGTGGCACCTGAAATCTCGCAGAATGATAGAACCGGGCATATATAACAGCTAATATGAAACATATCTTAAGTTCAACCAACGACGGTATACCTCCTTATATGTCGTTAGTTTCGGCTGTTTATAGATTTTTCAAAATATGGTTCGTCTTTTGCAAGATGTGGCTGCGTGAACAACCATTAAAACGGGGTAATACCTTGGTTCAGGTTTTTACGAATTTGTGAGTTTTAAAAATAATCCCAAAAACAAAGAAACAAGAGTGTGTTGGGAAGAAGCCAGAGAATAGAGAGCCGGTTATGGGGTACTGGACTGGGCTTAAAATATGAGTACTTATCACCTCAGGAGGAGATCAGAATGACATGTTTTTATTACCTGCTTCCAGAGCAAAGTAGGGGAAGACTGGACGGTGAAAGCCATTTGCAATACTGGAAACGACGGGTCCTCCGCGGCAAAAGACAGGTGCCAATCGGTGGGGCGAAAATCATTTACCAGCATTGCGATATACTCAACAGAAATGGTTTTAACTCAGTACCGCTCCACTTAGGAGATTTCATCATTGACTGGTTTCCCCATGAGACAAGAGCCATGTATCGCAAAGAAGCCTTGCAGGTGATGACAGAAGATGATGTGCTTATCTGTCCCGAAATAATCCCGTCTGTGGCTGCAGAATTTCCCTGTAAGATCAAAGTGGCTTTTATCCAGAATTGGGCTCTGGCTGAACGTGGTACTGGTCCTGGACGTTCATACGAGGATTTCGGCTTTTCCTCACTGCTCTCTTGTTCCAATTATTTAAAAGAATACATGGCGGACAAATCATCACTGCCAGGGCAGGTGGTAATTAACGGTATTGATTTGAAAATCTTTTATCCACCGGAAAAGCCAAAAATAAAAAACAGGGTTCTCATTCTCAACCGAAAAAATATTGCTGATGCCAGAAGGGCTATTGATCTGCTTGAGAAAAAGGTGAAGCATGGGGTAGAGTTCGTCATCCTTGAGAACCGGTATTCCCAGAAAGAGATTGCCGAATTTTGCCGGGGAGCGGATATCTTTCTGGCTATCGGCTATCCGGAAGGTTTTGCCCTGCCACCTCTTGAGGCAATGGCCTGCGGCTGTGCAGTCGCAGGGTTCACAGGTGGAGGTGGGCTTGAACATATGATAGATGGAGAAACTGCTCTGATTGCCGATGATGGCAATGTAGAACAGCTTAGCAACTGCCTGCATCGATTACTGACAGATAAAAATCTCAAAGAAAAACTCAGGCAAAACGGCAAGGCAAAAGCAAAAGAGTTTTCCCTGGAGAACATGGAACAGCAACTCCTGAAATTTGCAAATTCTATTTACTCTGCCACGAGGAACTGATAATCATGCACCTTATAAAAATGATCCTGCGCCATGTAGCTCACACTCATGGGCGTCTGACTCGCCTCTATCTTCTTTTCTGCAATCCCATTCCCGAAGAGTATGCGGAATTTCTTCGCAAACAGGGTGGGTTCTCGAGTGTTGGGGATAACTGCTGGATAATGCGCACTGCCAACATTACAGATCCAGCCTATGTGCGTCTGGGTAATAATGTCATGCTCAGCGCCTGTTCTCTGTTTTGTCATGATGGTTCGATTCACATGTTACAACAGGCCTACGGGGTTACTCTGGACAAGGTGGGTAAAATTGATATTGGCGATAACGTTTTCATCGGGCACCAAGCCATAGTCATGCCCGGCGTGACAATCGGTTCCAATGTTATTGTCGGGGCTGCCAGCGTGGTAACAAAAGACGTGGCCGATGGCGACATCGTGGCAGGTGTCCCGGCACATCCTGTTGGTCGCACCGACGAATATGTCAAATCTCTTAGAAATGAAACCGAAAACCTCCCCTGGTTTGACTTACTGTTGGCGCGAAATGGCAGCTTTGATGCTGCGCTTGAACCTGAACTGATACAGAAGAGGAGAGCTTTCTTCTACAATGCCTAAAGCGGAGTAAACTGTGAAGCTGTTTAAAGTAATTCTTTTGTTGTTTACCTGTTTTTTCATCTCAACCGGCAACTCTGCCTTACAGGGAAAACAAAGAGATAAAAATAAAAACCTGAGTTCCAGGAAGCTTCCCATTGGGATGAATCTCCGGGCAACAAATTACTGGACCTCAGCCGTTCCTTTTAATGATATTATGAAAACAGCAAGCAGGATGCTGAGTTTTGATATTTCTGGCCAGGATACTTCATGGGAGACAGGACTGCTTGAACAAATCCCCCGGGATGAACAGAGCTGGCCCCGCGAATTACCGGTTTTTGTCAATGGCAAGCCTCAAGGAATACGATTCCTTGTAAATAACAATATCCAGGGGGAGCACATTTTGCTTCATGAAGGGCAGGGGGAGTATCGCTGGCATGGCCTTGATGGTATAAAAAAAAATGACAATTCCTCTATCACCTTAACAGGTAAGGGTGGGCATGTTTATCTGGAAATAACTTATTCCGACTCAACTGACCCACTGCGGAATATGCGACTGATCCCGGCCGAATATAAAGGTCGTGAGCAGGAGATGCCACTCTATAGAGCAAGCTATCTTGAAGGTCTGAGATCATTTCATTGTCTCAGGTTTATGGATTGGACCCAAACTAATAACTCCAGGCAGATTCACTGGGGTGATCGAAGCAGTCCCGAATATTATAGCCAAGGCCTGGAAAACGGTATCAGTCTTGAGTACGCGATTGATCTGGCCAATGAACTGAATGCTGATGCCTGGTTCTGTGTGCCGCACATGGCAAGCGATGAATATATCAGGCAGATGGCAAAACTGATCCGTGTTGGACTACGGAAAAATCTAAAATGTTATATTGAATATTCCAATGAAACCTGGAACTGGCAATTTGAGCAGGCCCACTGGATTCTCCACAATGGAATCGCGCCAACCTGGCCCCAAGGCTTTCAGAGAGAGACCCGCTCAGTGGAAAAAACAGTCCGGGAGGGTCTTAAGGCTATTAACCCCAAACCGGCTGATCATCCGGAAAAAGATGCCTTTATGATGGCACGGACTTTTCGGATTTTTAGTGAAGTATTTACCGGGCAGGAAAAGAGGCTGGTTCGGGTTGCGGCGGTTCAGCATGCCTGGATTAACAATACCGGAAGGATACTCAAGTATCTGTTTGACACAGACGGTATTGGATGTGATGCAGTATCTCCCGCTGGTTATTTTAGTTTTGGTGAGGAGGATCACCAAAAATGGCTGGAAATGGCTCCTGAAGATGTCACACCGGAGATGGTTATCCAGGCGGCCCAGGATCGTTATGGGAGAGAATCGGGCTCATGGACGAAGCAAACTGCCCGTTATGCCGCCAAGTATAATATTGATTTTCTTGTTTATGAAGGAGGCCAACACATGCAACCGTGGCAGCAGCAGGGCTGGGATTACAACTCGGCAGTCTGGGATGCCCAGATACATCCGATGATGTATGACCTGTACATGAAAAATTTTGCCATACACACCAACCCACAAGTCAACTGTAAACTGTTTGTCGCCTATTCCTATATCGGGATACGCCGCTCACGATATGGGTCATGGGGACATCTTGAATCATTGGAACAGGTTGGGGCAAAGGATATGATAAAGAATGCGCCAAAATATCAGAGCCTTGTTGATGCGAATAGTGCAAAAGCCAGAGAGTAAAATCTTGTTTTAGTGGGTTAATAGAATTCCTTCTACTCCAATAGATACCGAAACGAGGGTGGCTCATCTAGCCTCGGGGGCAAAACTACGGGAAAAACTCGGCCGGAATCGTTAATTTACCGAGATTTATTCTATCCATAGGTATTCGCTCAACAATAAGACCAAATAGTGTTCAGTATTGTTGACTCTTCAGGGCAGCAGGGCGCGATGGATTCATACTATCCAGCTCATTGAGATCCAAGGTTAAGACAACGCATACTCGACGCCGATAATCTGTTTTGCGGGATTATTGGCACCAAAGGTCTTCATCTTTATCTGCTGTTTTCCAGCCATTCCCAGAAATTTCTTCGCCCGGTATTTACAAAATCATGGTGTGCCTCTATGGGCACAATCTTTTTTTAAGTACTTGCAAAATGACAGACCCATCTGCAAGGACCCTCACTTTTGAGATACTTTCGTACTGGATACCGCACCTAAAAATTTGTATTATATGTTGAAAAAACGGTTACATATATGTCTGTTGCTGTTTTGGCACATGCTTTGCTTATTATGTTTAAGCGAGTAGTAGAAAAGAGCAAAGATGCCCCCTTACTTACGCAAGGATGATGGTAAAATGAAAAGGCAAGTACAAATATCAGCAACTGAACCGGACTGGAATCGTAAACGTGCCCGAAAAGTTATAAATGATCTATGGCACCGACAGCTCTACAGGGTACAGGCCGGCGATCAAGTCAAAATTGGCGCGAACGTTGTCGTTCTGCAGAATATATCTGCGGGAGCCACTGGCTTTGGCATATTCGCGAAGATTATGAGGAGAACGAGCTGATGATGGGCGGGGCAGGAAATACTCTGGTGCCTATTGCCATGTTCAGCTGGGTTCCTCTGGTGAGTTGGTTTTTTTCAAAGATTCATCCCCGCCAGGCGGCAGCGCTTGGCTTCGTTTTTGGCTGGATGTTTCTGCCGGTGGCAAGTATCCCCATAAAGGGACTGCCTGATATTACCAAGGTGACAGTTTCCTGTGCTGCGATATTGATTGCAGCATGGTTTTTCGACAGGGACCGCCTGCTTGATTTCCGCCTTAACAGGGTTGATATTCCCATGCTGCTTTGGTGCACCAGCCCCTTCCTGTCTTCGGTTTTTAACGGTATCGGGGTCTATGACGGACTCTCTTCAAGTATGTACCAAACCTGGACCTGGGGCCTGCCCTATTTTGTCGCCAGGGTATATTTTGCCGACCTGAAAGGCCTCAATATTCTAGGGATAACTGTTTTCATTGGCGGTTTAGTCTATATTCCGTTTTGTATAGAAGAAATGGTAATGAGCCCGCAGCTTCACCGCCTGACCTACGGTTTTCACCAACACTCATTTCTTCAGACTATGCGCGGTGGCGGCTTTCGACCAATGGTATTCATGGAACACGGTCTGATGGTCGCCATGTGGATGGTATCTGCAACTATGCTTGGACTGTGGCTTGCTTATGCCCGTGTTTTACCGCAAAGTTTGTCTGCTTTACCGTACGGGAACTATCTTCGAAAAATCCCTTTGTGGATTCTTTTGACAGCACTGCTTATGACAATGGTACTGATGAAATCGACTGGCGCTCTTTTCCTGTTCGTGGTCGGTTTGTCAACCCTCTATATCTCAAACAAGTGGAAAACCACTCTCATTGTCTGGCTGCTTCTCACACTTCCCCCTTGCTATATGGTGGCCAGGACAACCGGCTTGTGGACTGGCGAAAACCTCTCGAGCCTGGTTGCTGAAAAAATAAGCGAAGAGCGCGGGCAATCTCTTCAATTCAGGTTTGATAACGAAAAGATCCTGGTGGAAAAAGCTTTGGAGGGGACATTTTTTGGATGGGGTGGTTGGAACCGGTCCCGTGTTTTTGATGAAGACGGAAAGGACATAAGTGTCACTGACGGGTTGTGGATAATAACTTTGGGCACCAGGGGAATCTATGGACTCATTCTGCTGCTTGTCGTCATCGAACTTCCGGTTCTGCTTCTGCTCTATCGATCCAATCCCGGGCAATGGAATTCCAGGGAGTATGGAGCAATCTCGGTCATGGCTGTGCTTTTGGCTCTCTATATGGTGGACAATCTCCTTAACGGCATGGTGAATCCGATCTTCATGCTGTTTAACGGGGGGATTTGCGGCTTGCTGTCGAAGGGTGTTCCCGTAGCGGAAAATCAGAGTGAAGTAAGCATTGACTTGGCTAAGTATTTGAAACCCCGGTACCTCGGCAGTTATCAGGCTGACGGGAAAAAGACACGGTTTTTGGCATAAAGAAGGAGGTTGCCATGAAAATTTCACAATTAAACAGTGTTCAGATCGGTCTGTTCTGCTGGATTCTTCTGCTAGGAGCAATGATCTGCTCCGCCCTTGTCCCTGGCAGCGAGCGGTCTCCCGGCGAGAACATTTATCTGGACAAGATATTTCATTTTGCGACCAGTTCGGTGGCTACTGCACTCCCTCTTATTTTTATCTACCGTCGTCGAACCGCCATCCTTTGTGCCGCATTCATCCCGGTGCTTGGATTTGGGCTGGAGTATTTGCAGAGAATGGTCAACGGACGTACATTCAGCCCGGAGGACCTTCTCGCCAATAATTTTGGCGTGATAATAGGCGTTGTGGTCGGTTGTTGTTTCAGACTTTTTAGACGCTATAAAAAAAGAGGTGAGGAAAGATGAAAAGAGTAGCCTATTTAGCAAATCCCTATCCTGCGATTTCACATACTTTTATTTTTAGAGAAATTCAATCCCTGAGGCAAAACGGTCTAGAGGTGTTTCCGGTGAGTGTAGATCGCGCCCCCGATTTGTGTAAAATGACAGAGGAAGAACGTTGTGAGGCGGCGGGAGTAAAGTTCTTGAAAGAGGTTACTTTTTTCGCAGCAGTGAGGGCGTTTTTCTACGTTCTGTTTCGTTCTCCGACAGGTTTCATGAAAATGTTGGTGATGGCCTTTAGTCTCTGCCTGAAGGGGTCCCAAAGCATCTTCAAATCGTTTGGATATCTCGCAGAAGCCATACTTTTTCTTGATTATATTCAGGGAAAAAACATTGACCACGTTCATGAGCATTTTGCAAATCCAACCGCGTTTATTGCCATGTTTGCTAATTGTTATAATGAAATGGAATACAGCATTTCAGTGCATGGTCCAGATGTCTTCTACCAGGTAGATTCTACGATGCTCGTGCAGAAAATAAGACGAGCCCGTTTTGTGCGCTGCATCAGTCATTATTGTCGCAGCCAGCTATGGCGCCTGGTGCCTGTTACAATGTGGAATAAGTTTCATATTGTTCATTGCGGTGTTGATCCAGAGGTTTTCAGACCCGACCAACGTCTGGCAAACAGCCTTCCTGAAATTCTTTGTGTGGGACGGCTTACTTCGGCAAAAGGGCAGCACATCCTTCTTAACGCTGCCAGGACACTTAAAGAAGATGGTGTGCAGTTCAGGCTCACCTTCATCGGCGAGGGAGAAGATCGTCGATCTCTTGAAGAGCAAGTCCGGCGATTTCAACTCGAAGAGGAAGTCACCTTTACCGGAGCGCTCGGTCAGGATCGGGTTATGGAGTATTACCGGAAAGCTGACATGTTTGTCCTGCCAAGTTTTGCAGAGGGTGTTCCGGTAGTCCTGATGGAAGCAATGGCACTGGAAATTCCGGTCATATCGACACGCATAACCGGTATTCCGGAACTTATTGAACACAACAAGACGGGATTACTTGTCACGCCGGGCAGTAGCGTTGAGTTAGCTGATGCAATGAAAAGTGTTCTTAAAAATCAAAAACTTAGCAGAAAAATCAGTAGCGACGCAAGAAAAGCAGTGCTTGATGGATTTAACCAGTACGAAAATAATCAGTACCTGCGAAGACTCTTTGAAAAATACGGAGAAGGTCAATGATTGTCATCAATATAATTGTTATGTCTGTAGTGGCCTACCTGGTGATCGCTTCGGCCTGGTTGCTGATGCTCACTCTGGCATCCTGGGGCTTTCGCCCGAAGGTAGTGCGAAATTCGGTGCCTCTCAGGTTTCTGGCCGTAATTCCCGCCCACAACGAAGCGCTGCAGATAAAGCAGACCATAGGCCATATCAGAAAGTGCGACTATTCTGCTGACTTATTGGATATCGCAGTGATAGCAGATAACTGCAGCGACACGACGGCAGAAATTGCAGAAAAATCAGGAGCCCAGGTTTTTGAACGAAAAAATGAGCAAAAGCGTGGTAAGGGTATGGCACTGGACTGGTTCTTACGCCTATATGGAGCCCGATTGGAAGACTATGAAGGGATAGTGTTCATTGATGCGGACAGCATTCCGGACAGGCTGTTGTTCCGGGCCCTGAGTGAATCTCTTTCTCATCCCGAGGTATCAGTGGTGCAGGGTTTCAACGGGGTTGCAAATCCATATGACAATTGGCGGACAGCGCTAAACTCTGCGGCCTTTAACCTGTTTAATCACGTCCGCATGGCGGGTAACGAAAGGCTCTTTGACAAAGCGTTTCTGAAAGGACTCGGCATGGCCTTTTCACCCAAAATCCTGAGGAAATATGGCTGGCCAGCCCATTCGGTTGTCGAGGATCTTGAATTTACTGCTATGCTGCTTGAGCAGAATATAGGGGTGAGGTATAATCCCGAAGCCATAATAACCAGTGAAATGGCGGTAAGCAGGGAACAGGCCGATGGTCAGCGCAAGCGCTGGGAGGGCGGAAGATTTGCTCTTGCCAGGGCTATGGTGCCACAGCTGTTTGGCAAGGTCTGGCGCGGAGGTTACAACCGTGTTTTTATTCTTGCCGATCTGCTCATTTTACCGTTATCTCTCATAGTCTTGGCGCTTTTATTGAGTTGGATTGCGACATGGTTGTATCTACCTTCTGCAGTGACTCTCCTGACAGCAGTGAGTTGCGCGATATTTTTCTATGTGGTGTCTGGGCAACTGCAAAAAAAATCATCCTGGAAACTGTGGTTCTTTCTTGCCTTTTCCCCACTATATATTTTGTGGAAATTAGCAGTCTACGGTGCCCTTGTTTTCAACCCAACGAGTGCAGTTTGGCGTCGAACGCCGAGGAAATCTGAATTGAAAGAGACAAGGAGAAAACCATGAAAATAAATAATATTGAAGACATCATTCGACGCCGGATGGCAAAAAGAGGAATAAGACCTCAGGATATTGATTTTTTCCTCGCTGCCCGGCGCCTGATGGATGGTGGTGAAGAAATTATAGATTGGGAAAAAATCGCACCGATTTCGAAAACGTTTGTGCCCAATTTCCCTGATAAGGGAAGCGGTGATTATCTAGGGCTCAAAGAGCTGGGTGGTCAATTCCTCAGCCAGTGCGCTGTGCTGAAACTCAATGGCGGACGTTCAACCACCATGGGAGGACAGGTGCCCAAATGCATGATAGAGGCTAAAGACGGGATAAGCTTTCTTGATATCGTCATGCGTCAGATAATGGCGGCCAATGACCACTACAATGTTGAAATTCCACTTATCCTGATGAATAGTTTTTTCACCGACCATGTAACGGAGAAAATTGTCGGTCAAACACCGCTGATTATCATGAATTTTATCCAGAACGAATATCCTCGCATCCGGGAGGATAATTTCATGCCGCTTGACACCGGCGGCGAAATGGACTGGTGCCCGGCGGGGCACGGTGATTTCTATACGAGTTTTTATGGATCAGGCCTCGTAGATTCGCTACTGGAGTTAGGACTGCGCTTTGTCTTTGTCTCAAATATTGACAACCTTTCAGCGGAGATATCGCCGGTTATTCTCGGGGCAATGATTGCTGAACATAAAGACTTCCTTATGGAGGTAACAGCAAAAACCCCCCAAGATGTGAAGGGAGGTGCTCCAGTCTTCTACAATAAGCAACTCTCCTTGCTGGAGATAGCCCAGGTTCCTGAAAAACATCGTTCAGAATTCAAGGATATAGAGCGTTTTCGCCATTTTAATACCAATAATCTCTGGATTGATCTGGTTAGTCTGAAAAAAATTATGGACGAAGGAAGAATGAAATTGCCGATTATCCAAAACAGAAAGACCATCTGTGATACTGAAATAATACAAATTGAAACAGCCATGGGAGCTGCTTTGAATTGTTTTGATCGACCAGGTCTTCTAAATGTCCCGCGGTCTCGTTTTGCCCCGGTAAAAAAGATTTCAGATCTGGAGCGATTGCAGTCGGATCATTTTTACATAGACGATCACTACAGGTTGCGTCTGAAAGATCAACGGGCCTGATTGCCTGGTCGAGTAGCTGATTTAAGGAGAGATTTCTGAACTACCTTGCTGGCAAGACAGAATGGGCCACCAAAACCTTTCCAACAGCACATTGTGCCACCGTTGTATTGTAGGCAAATCAATTCAGAAGAAAGAGAGGTAAAAGCGACAAGGTGCTATCCTGTACACTCAAGAGCCACAAGGGTGATATCATCCAATGGTTTTAGCCCATTGCCAAAATTGTGTAATTGTCCGACTATAGTCTCACACGCTTTGTCCAGGGGAATATCTTGGGTTCGGGTAAGTTCCGCTTGAAGTCGCTTGCTTCCGAAGAACTCTTCCCCCCTGCAGTGTTCAGTGATGCCGTCGGTGTGAAGAAAAAGCCTGTCACCTCTGGCGAGATGGAGCTTTCCCTCCTCAAAGGGCAGCAGATCACCCAGACCAATCATAGGGCCTCCTGCGTCGAGTTGCTCCAAGGCGCCAGAAGCGCGAAGAAGCAGGGGCGGAGGATGTCCGGCGTTGCTGTAGCGGATTATTCCGGTAACTCTTTCGATAATAACGTAACTGATAGTAAAATATTTATCGAAACGTTCTAAAGGATATTCTTCATTGAGTTTACGGAGTACTTCAGATGGAGATCTGATTGCGGGACTGCCAGATTGGGTAGCATCTTTTCTGAGGATCAACCGTCCATAGGGCTGAAGAGACTGGGCGATGGAGACCGTTACCATCGCCGCAGGGACGCCGTGACCGCTCACATCTATGAGATAGACGACAAGGGTCTGTTCGTCTATCACGTGGATGTTGAAAATATCGCCGCCACTGAGGTCAGATGGGATAAACTGCCAGGAGAAGGCAAAGTCGTTCAGTTCAGGAGGGGCAACTGGAATCAGGGCATTCTGGATATGAGCGGCGGCGGCAAGATCTTCCTCGAGCTTGGCCTGCTTAACCTGCAGTATCCTGTTTGATTCAAAAAGTTCTTCCGTAAGGGCGTGAATTTTAAGTTGCGTTTTCACCCGAGCGACAACCTCTGCCTTGTCATAGGGTTTGGTGATATAATCTACCGCGCCGAGAACAAGTCCTTTCACCTTGTCCGTGGCGTCATCCTTTGCGGACAGAAAAATAACTGGAATGTTTTCGGTTTCGCTGGCGGCCTTGAGTTCCCTGCAGGTTTCATAACCGTCCATCCCTGGCATGAGGATGTCAAGTAGAATGAGATCAGGCTGCTGTTGTCGGCATATTGCCGGCACCTGGCTCCCGTCGTTAGCTTCCAGCAGGTTAAAACCTTCTTTTTTGAGGATCAGGGACAGCAGAGTGCGACTCTCTTTGCTGTCGTCTACAATAAGAATTGTTTCCACTATCTATTTCCCCTTTTAGTCAACAAAAACAATGTGGACTGTATTGATGTATTTTTCCAGTTCTTCTACAAGCTGGAGGATTATTTCACTGCTTTTCTGATGGGCGGCATTTTCAATGTTTTTTCCTATTTCGGTGATATTTTCAAAGCCATATCCTCCTCCCGTCCCTTTCATCGTGTGGCCTAGATGCTTTATTGTTTCGAGATCTCCTTGTCGAACTGCGTCACGAATCTTGATGATGTCATGTCGACGATTTTCCAGGAAGCCGGGAATCAAATCTTCGAGCATCCGGTCAATATTAACCGTAATCAGGGGTGGTGAAGCAGCGTTCTTAGGGGAAGGCGAGAAATCATTTTCTGCTATTACCCTCTGGATGGCAGCAAGAAAATTCTGTTTGCTTACCGGTTTAACAACATGCATATTGCACCCTGCTTGTATGGACTTTTCCTTTTCCTCCAACAGAGCATGGGCTGTCAGGGCAATAATCGGTACAGTAGGCACATTCTTTTGCCTTTCATGAGAGCGTATTAGTCGCGTAGCCGAATAACCGTCGAGTACTGGCATCTGGATATCCATGAGAATGAGGTCAAAGTCGGTTTCTAAAAACTTTTGGACTGCAATTTGCCCATCCTCAGCAAATTCGATCGTACAATCAGAGTCCTTAAGATAAGCCTTAAAAAGAAAACGGTTATCAGCAGAATCTTCTGCGAGCAATATTTTGAGTGGTCCTGGAAATGATTGGGGAACACGTGGCGAAATGATTTTTAACTTCTCGTCTTCATGCTGCCCTTCATCACCGTCATTGATTCCGAAGTGTGCCTTTAAAGTGAAGGTGGATCCCGCCTCTTCCACGCTGCTGACAATAATATTGCCGCCCATCAGCACAGCCAGACTTCTGGACACAGCGAGACCAAGTCCTGTTCCACCGAATTTCCTGGTTATACTATGGTCAGCCTGGCTGAAACGATCAAATATGAGCTCTCGTTTTTCTTTCGAGATGCCAATACCCGTATCCTTCACTGTAAATTCAATTTCAATCCTTTTAGGTTTGCTGTTATGCGTTACTGCAGGTTGAACAGGACGAACATGGAGCGAGACGGACCCCTTATTCGTAAATTTTATAGCATTTCCGATTAGGTTGATGAGAACTTGGCGCAGCCGTGTGGGGTCGCCAAAAATTGTTGATGGTATTCCTGATTCGAGGCTATAGTGCAGATTGAGATGCTTTATACGAGCCTCCGTCTCCATTATAGCATGAGTATCCGAAATCAATTCCTTCAAATTAAAGGGAATTGTGTCAAGAGTGAACTGGTCGGCTTCAATTTTAGCCAGGTCCATAAGATCGTTGATTATCGATAGCAGATGGTCTCCTGCTCTTTTGAAAATGGAGATGTACTTTTCCTGCTCCTTGTTCGGTTTTGAATCTTCAAGCAGGTCAGCCATGCCGAGGATTGCGTTGAGGGGCGTCCGTATCTCATGACTCATGTGAGTTAAAAAATCACTTTTGGCCATGCTGGCTTCTTCAGCTTCCAGCATTGCGTTTTTAAGTGTCTCTTGCTCTTGTTTCCTCGTCGTCATGTCGCGGAGTATGCCCGTGAAAATCACCTGATCTTTCAACTGAACCTCGCTTACCGCTAGTTCAAGTGGGAACTGCTGGCCGTTCCGGCGAACGCCGGTGACTTCCCTGCCGCCGACACCAATGATTTTTTTGATACCGGTTGTAAGATAATTCTTTATGATCTGATCGTGTTCCTCACGAATAGGCGAGGGCATGAGAAGGCTAACATTTTTTCCAATCACCTCGTCTTCATGATAACCAAACATCTGTTCTGCTGCAGGGTTAAAACTGAGCACCTCAGCCCGTTGACTGATAGTGATTATGGCGTCAACAGCTTCGGCAACAATGCTTTTGTATTTGTTTGAGACAAGTTGAAGTTCGTCCGTTCGCCGCTTAACAGATTCCTCCAGTGTTTCTTTTGCTTTTTTCAGCTCCAACTGGCTCTTTAGGAGAGCGGTGATATCGCGGATAGTGAGGACTGTTATTTTGCTTTCTTCAAATGTTGTATAATTGCCTGATATTTCAAGGTGGGTTTCTCTTTCATTGTTGAGAAACAGATAGACTTCGTTATTAATGGTGGATTCCCCCCGAAGCAACTGGCAGGGATATTGGCTAAGTGGAACTGGTTGTCCATTTTTTTTGAGGGGTAAAATCTCATGCAAGGTGGCACCGAGCACCGCGATGTGGGGAATGCCGATGATTTTATCAAAAGACTTGTTACACCATTGGATTATATTATGTGTATTGACCCAGACAATTGCCTCATGGATCGTGCCCAGGGCGATCTCCATCCTGCCTAGAGTTGTTTGAAGGGAGTGAACAAGCTCCTTATTTTCTCGCATAACCAAAGCAATTGAAAAAAGTTATCATAACACTGTTATCTTCGCTGCCAATATTCTCTCTCCATCTTTTTCCAATGAAACGATCAGATGTTGCGCCATAAGGATTTTGCCGTCACCACACAGAATTTTCAGATTGAGGGGTGTGTCGAGAATGGTGGAATTTTCGGTGATAATATATCTTGAAAATCCCATATTATGGGCATCACGCAAATCTTCTGGAATTATGTGGCTAAGCGGTTGATCTACGAGTAATCTGGCTGGCCACCGGAACGTTTCTTCAAACGAACGGTTGATATCGGTGACGATTCCTTCACTATTCGCAAAAATAATAGGAACAGCGTCATCTGCAATAAAATCGTCATATAGCGACATATTCTTCTCCATTGCTGTCTGGTTGTGCTAAAGTTTCGCCTTTTTAATACGTTACAGAAGAAGCCTTTCCGGTTCAAAGGCACGAAAAACATAAGGTAAACCTTACCTTAAACATTCGGTAAATACAATATTTGAACTTTCAACTTAAAAAGCTGATTTTCAATGCCGGTTTTTTTGCCGGTTCCACTCTCCACAGGACATTGGAGATTACGGTAGGAATAATGGGTATTGTGTTTTTGTGCCGCACGACTCCGCATCTGACAGCCTGCGTTTTTTACAGCTTTGGCCGGTAAATTTGATAGCTTTAACATTATGCGCGGCAGCGAGTTACTACCTCATCGAAAAACACTTTATTCGCATTGGTCACAGGATCGCAAAACCGGCTTCTAGAGGACGCTAGAATCTACAGCCCATATTTCTTAATCTTTTGATAGAGTGTAGCTTCGGCAATGGTGACTATTTCCGAGGCAAGTCGTCGATTGTTGCCGGTGTCTTCCGTAACATGATAGGGAGCTGTGAGCCAGGTCTCACGATTATTGAGATCACCATCCAGGAAAAGCTTAACGCCACAAGGTGGCAAGGTATGCTGATAGTGGGCATACGAGAAGTTTAGTACCTTACTCCAAAACTTCTGTAAGAAAAAACAAGAAACCGAGGAATGTCTTTTTAAATTATGCTGTTAGATATATAACCATGGTACTTATACCCCCTTGTGGGGTGTTAGATTCTTCCTGACAGGGTGTCTCATTTGGACAACCTGTTTTTTCATCGGCGTAACGGTCAACGAAGCATCCTGTTTGCCAATCAAAATGAGAGGAATCACATCCCGCCCACCTCTTAAGATGACAGTGCAGCACTATCCATAGGGCCTCGACCTGATTAATTCTGATGCGTAAACATAGTGTTAGTGACATCCACAACTTTTGGCATAAATATTGAATAATTGATACTGTATAGTCACTGCCGAATTCTATTTTCTGGGAGAGAACTCAGTAATGTAGAGAATAAGTCAGAGACAGACCAAACAAAAAATCGGGATTTAGCAGCACCCCGTTTTTCAAGGCAATAAAATGATCCTGTTGAGGTAATATGAAAACATTTATTAACACACTCTTCTTAGGGCCACTACTCATCGCTGTTTCCGCCTTCGCAGAGATCCCGTCAGTGCTGACCGACAATATCAAGAATGGCGACGGCGTTATAGATATCTTCAAAGATGCAACTGGTGCCGAGCTGGAGGAGTATCTGCAAAGTGGTACTCTATACCTGGGTGTCGACCTGAATGAAGCTGCATCCGAAAACGAGTCAAGCACCACGGCTGGTGTGGCCATCAAGGAAATGGAGTTAATAATCAGGACGACGGAGGGTGATTTTTCCTATACCGAGTTTTACACCAACACAACGGCCATGATTCTGGAAGAGGGCACCACTGAGGCGCAGGAGTACAACACGTTATTTGGCAGCGCCGGCGGCAGTGATATCACTGGTTCTACCAGCAATTTTAATCTTTCTGCTTTTGACGACGTTATTATTCTTGAGAACATCCAGTTTGATGGTGAAATCATCGGAGCAGACCTGCGAGTGACATTTCTGGATACGGCCAACGCTGGTGAGAACGAGAGTTTCTTCGATTATTCTGCAGGTTTTGAGGAATTCGCCATTTTGTCATCCACCGACGCCACTACACTTGACTCCGCCAATATCGGCTTGGGAGATGCCGCCCCGGCGAACATTAGCTACAGTGTCGATTCACCCAGCGGTACACCGGAACCATCCTGGCTTTTTCTTGCGGTCATTCCAGTATTTTTGTTCTTGAGACAACGGAACTGTGCAAAATCCAGCAAATAAATATATCAAGGTATTTACGGCACTGATGGTGGTGGCGCTTACAGGATTTTTTGCTTTCAAAGCACAGCGCTACATCTCAAGCCCCAGAATAGAGCACCCTTCAGCAGCAGTTGACGACGCTACCCGCAATATTTACGCCAAGGCAGTGATCAGCACTGAAATGCTCAATGGGCTGGAATGGCGAAATGTAGGTGAATTGACTCAAGCCATCGGAGCAGACAGTGACAAGATCAATCAGGTCATTCGATTTATCACGGACGTGAAAAATCCTGCAGCTCTATACCTAAAGGGATTTGTGTTAATGATAACTAACAAACCGCTGCTGGCGTTATCGACCTTCGACCGAATTGCCATAAAGGATATTCCGACTCACTTCCTTTATCCACCCTATCGCCTACATCGTCAAGTCAGACCCAATGAGCCCAATAGATATATAGGTCCACTGAACCAATCGATTGATGCCGGTAGCATTTCTCCCTTGATAACCGCTAGATTCCAGTCCCAGGAAGGCGATTTCTACTCGGCTCTTGCAAACTACTTGCAGACCGATCCAGGACAGTGGGTAACCTTCGATGTTAAATGTATCAAAAAGATCGGTCAGCACGCCGGTATGTCTTCGGAGATGCGCCGGATGATCTTAGGGGCCTTGAAGTCCGGCCGGGTTTCTACGAAGATTGAGAAACCACTTCGCCAGGTTCTGGCCAGGGACAGCTATCCGGAGGAGCTTAGAGCATTCAAGAGTAAACTAAAAACAGAATTACACCAGAACAGCAGCACGGGCCAAATAGCTGTTTCATCAATCAAGCAGCTGATTGAAACCCGCAATTTTTTTATGCAGCGCGACTATCAAGCGATTAGCAATCAGCATCAAAATACCGACCCAATAGCGCTGCCAAACGAGTCCGTCCTGATTCTTTTCCTCTCTGGCGTACAACTTGAGGACCGGCTTGAAATCGATCGATGGGGACAAGAAATTAAAAGAAGGTATCCAAACCAAGAGGTAATCAATTGGGTTTCAGACTTGACAACTTCCGTAAAATAATCCCCAACATTTTTCTGTACGGAACGATTTTTAGCTTGCTGCATCTGGCAAGTATTACTGAGGTGCTTTCATATATCTCGCGGCCTATGGTGATATTTGTCGTGCAGTTGATGGGTATCGAGGCGACGGATCAGGGAAGTTTTCTGGTTCTGGGAAAGTTGATTCTACCCTGGACTGAAGACTGTTCAGGTCTAAACACCCTGGTGATACTCCTAGGAGTTACCCTGTGGATCAACCGACAACAACGATTCGGCTGGCCCCATCTAATGCGCCTGATTCTGTGTATACCAGCAGCACTACTGGCCAACCTCCTGAGGATTTTAACCTATGCAGCCTACCGTTATGTTTTCTATCCGTCCTGGGAGAGTCAAGAGCTACATTACTTCGTCGGCTTTGTATGGATAATCCCCTTTCTAGTTCTGTTCGTGCCGGATTTCAAACAGAAAGACAGCCGCCAATGGCTGGAGATATTCTACATGGCGGTGGTCCTGGCTCTGGTGGCACTCGTTGTTTTTTTTCCTGGAGGCAGTCTGGCAGCGATATGCGCGCTTTTCTATCTTGCTCACAACCGTATTGATGCTACTCTTTCGCCCCCCAGATGGCCGGCCTATCTTTTGTGGGCCATGTTGGCGTTGCTGATAGCCTGGTCTCGCACGGAATCGCTTTGGATTCCATGGTTGCTGATCTGCCCACGGTTTGTTGCGGTGCACGTCCTGTTTACTTGGAGAGGTCTGATCATTCTTTCCGGAACTGTACCTTTGCTCGCCATGCACACCGAGTGGTCGTTTATTGTGCTTGCCGCCCTATTGATTCACGTCTACATGTTGCTGACTAAAGAGGGATCGAATTACGAACCCCAGCCGATTATCCTTAAAAAACTGGAACTGTGGGCGTTGCTAATTTTACTGCTTGCGCCGTTCATGCTGCATAGTCTGATCGGCATAAGGCATGAAGTAGAGCACCCTCCCCTCGGAATTATGGCCCAGCAGCTGTCTTTCAATAGCTATAAAGTCAGGCTTGCCGGCCAACCATCGGATATCAGTTTATACTGGTATGGTGCTTTCAGTGAGGGGCGACATCACTCACTGAAAGCCTGTATGCAATTCCGCGGCATCATACTGAAGGATGTCGAGCAGGTAACGGATGTGTATATCGGCAACAAAAAATGGTTGAGGGAGTTTTTCCTTCATGACAAACAATTGAAATCAAGTTATCCCAAGTATCTTCTGGCATCCTTTTCACCATTTTCTCCTCCCGGCGTTCATGTTATTTTTGAAGCACCGTCCCATGTAATGAGTCCTGTCTATTTCGCCAAAGAAAGCGAACGCATTGCTAAACATATGCACCAAATTTATGCTGAAAATTTTTAACCCAAAACACACTCATGCCCCAGCCCCTTAGTTAAATGGATAGGAATGCTACAAAAGTAAGTATCAACCCAAAAGGTGACAGGGAATGCTGCCACCCTGTCGGCGACCAGTTCTGAGAGCTTTACCCCACCCTTACTCAAGAGTGAAGCAATCAACAGCCATGGGATCATTCCGGAATCACAATAGCACAAATCACGGAAATAATGATGGGCGGACATTTCCCCTCCGTAGAGAGCATCCTCTTTACGCATTCTCTCCTTGATAAAAGCATGGCCGGTTCGTGTCATTACCGGCACTCCCCCTGCATCTTTCACCTGTTCCTGAGTATTCCATATCAACCGGGGATCATAGAGAATTTTAGCGCCGAATTCTTGTTTCAACATCTCAGTCGCCAACAATCCGACAATATAATACCCTTCTATAAATTCACCATTTTGGTCCCAGAAAAATAGCGGTCAAAATCACCGTCCCAGCCAATACCCATATCAGCACCATACTTTCGAACTATTCCGGCAGTCTCCTCTCTGTTCTCAGGGAGCAGTGGGTTGGGAACCCCATTGGGAAAATTGCCATCGGGTTCATGATGCACTTTAATGAAGGTGAAAGGCAGGTACGGTTCGAGAAGGTCAATGACAGCTCCCGCGCATCCGTTTCCACTGTTAACAACAATTGTGAGCGGTTTTAATTTTGCCGCATCAAAATAGGTTAGGAGATGTTCTATATATCTTTTCTTAATACTTATCTTTTCTCTCTTCCCGGCATCTTCAGTGGCTCCTGGCAACGTATCTGTGAGAATCATTTCGGCCATTTTTCTCAGGCCTGATTCCCCTGTCACCGGGCGAGCGCCCTTTATTACAAATTTCATCCCGTTGTAATCGGCAGGATTGTGACTTGCTGTAACAATCACGCCACCATCAACACCGGCCTTTTCCATGCTGAAGGCTGCGTGATAAATCTCCTCTGTACCGCACAGGCCAAGATCAAGAACGTCCACCCCCGTATCAAGCAGTCCCTTCACAAGTCCCCGAACAATTTCTTCACTGCTTAGTCGAATATCATATCCCACAACCACTTTTTTCAGCTTGTAAACAGCGGGGAAGGCCCGGCCGACTTTTTCGGCCATCGCAGCATCCAGCTCTTCGGGAACCTTCCCTCTTATATCATATGCTTTGAAACAGGACGGTGCAGACAATTCCATTTTTTACTTCCTTTTTGATTGCGCTCCGTTATATTCATTTATAAATCAATAAATAGCGTCTGAATGGAGACTACCTTCTCTCAGATTTGTTGCAAAGCTGTTTGTTGCAAAGCTATTAGCTATTAATAAAACCTTAATCTTGAAAAAGCAGCTTAACTGTTTGATTAAATTTTATTTTTGACTTTTCGTTTCAGGCACCAAGTAATAAGAACACGCCCAACATCAAAAATCAACCAGGCTGACATTTAAAAAAGGCTATATTTACACGAATATGAAAGGAATAATACTTGCCGGAGGGTCCGGCACTAGGCTTTACCCATTGACCAAGGTTATCTCAAAACAGATGATTCCGGTGTATGACAAACCAATGATCTATTACCCCCTATCGGTACTCATGCTCGCCGGCATCCGTGAGATTCTTATAATCTCCACACCCCATGACCTGCCCGGGTTCAAAGAACTGTTCAAGGACGGCTCCCACCTGGGCCTGTCCCTGAGTTATGCTGAGCAACCCCGACCGGAAGGACTGGCTCAGGCCTTTCTTATCGGCAAAGATTTCATCGCAGATGATTCAGTCTGCCTCATCCTCGGAGACAACATTTTCTTTGGCCCAAACTTTTCCTCTATTTTACAAAAAAGTGCCCAGTTGACCAATGGCGGATTAATCTTTGGATATTTGGTCCGAGACCCAGAGCGTTATGGTGTTGTTGAATTTGATAAAGATAACAAAGCAATAGGTATTGAAGAAAAACCGGAAGTTCCAAAATCAAAATATGCTGTTCCCGGCCTCTACTTTTATGACAATGACGTTGTTTCCATTGCCGAACAGGTAAAACCATCTATAAGAGGCGAACTGGAAATAACGGATATCAATAATGAATACCTCAAACGCAACACCCTGCAGGTTCAACCTCTTGGCAGAGGATTCTGCTGGCTGGATACCGGCACACACGAATCCCTCCAGCAGGCATCAAGTTACGTCCAGGCAGTTCAGGACAGACAGGGACTCAAAATAGCATGTATTGAAGAGATTGCCTATCAACTTGGCTATATCACACTTGACGAGATGGCTGCCCTGGCAACTGACATGCTGAAGAATCAGTACGGACAATATATTACCGATATTGCAGCTGAAGAAAAAATGTAAATAAAAACTGACGCGGCCGACGTCCGTGACCGGAGTTAACAGGCTTTAGCCTGACAGGAAAATCATATGAAAATTGCAATTATTGGCGTAAATGGACAGTTAGGGTCAGACTGCCTTACTCTTTTCTCTACTGACTATGAAACAGTGGGGTGCGATATTCCCGAAGTGAATATTGCCAGCAGGGAAAGCGTTGACACTTTTTTAAACAGGAACCATCCGGATGTAATAATAAACTGTGCCGCCTATACTGCAGTAGACGGCTGTGAAGAAGAGACAACCCTCTCCTGGCAGATCAATGCTGATGGCCCCAAATACCTGGCCCAGGCAGCGAAACGGTTGGGCAGCCGGTTAATCCATATTTCAACCGATTATGTCTTTGATGGATTAAAGGAAGTACCAGAGCCATATGTGGAAACAGATAGCCCCAACCCACTCTCTCAATATGGTAAATCAAAATTAGCAAGCGAAAAGATGGTGGCTGAGTATGCACCAGACCATATTATACTGCGTACGGCCTGGCTCTACTCGGGTTCTGGAAAAAACTTCCTGAAAACCATGCTCAAACTGGCGATCAGCGATCCCGACAGAGAGCTAAAAGTCGTCAACGATCAGCACGGATCTCTGACATGGTCATACACTCTTGCCCTGCAGATACAGAAATTACTGCATTCAGATCTTAGCGGAATCATGCACACTACTGCGGAAGGTCATTCAAGCTGGTATGAAGCTGCGCGCTACTTCCTGGATGGTATGGGGGTGCCATATACAATGAGTCCCTGTACAACTGCCGAATACCCTACCCCCGCCCATAGGCCGGCAAATTCTATCCTTGCCAATCGCGTACTCCTGGATGCGGGACTATCCGTTTTTGTCAGCTGGCAGAAGGATATTGATACATTTATTGGAAGGTATCGGGAGCAGCTTCTTGAGGAGGCCAGGAAGGCTTAATCAGCTCAATCTCCCCTACAGCGCCCATCAATTCATCGCAGATAACGACTACACCCTGCACACCATCGATCTGTCGGCCGAGTTCAAGAGCTCTCTTGACCCCCAAATCTCCACCGCCAGACTGCCCCACCTCGTTACCAAGGCGAGTAGCAACAGCATCTGCCAGGGCGGCAGATTGAGCAATCACACTGACCGAATCAGCTTTTCCAAAGCTGAGTGAATGACCAACGGTTCCGGAAGAAGTACAGACAGCAATCGGCATACTGGAACCTTTCAGTCGTACTCCCACCCTGTTGCTCAGAGGGGATTCACCGGCAAAGATTGCCACTCTGCAGTCGGTCGTCCGCCAGAGGAAAATATCCCCGCCATTTTCCACCATCACTTCCTGACATCCTTTCTTTATAAGAGCCCTGCCCACATACTCGGCAATCACCCCTGCAACTGCGGCCATTGGCCCCACCCCGGCCAACCGGCAACCATCGAACATTTCTTTTATAAGAGGCGGAGCATGATCATCCCGGATGAGGGGGACCAGGGAGCTTGCGAATTGGGGATTTTTAGCAATATAGGTTTCTACCTGCAATCTGTACTGCAGGGCAAGATCCTGTGCCAAACGAGTCACATCACGATCAGCCAGAATGTGGAGATCAGTCTCTTTTACTCTCACAAAACTGGGAACAAGATCTGCAATCTCAAGCAAACTGCGATATTTACGGTTTGTATACGATTCCGGTTTTTTCCGTCTTCTGCCCATTGTTCACTTGGTCTTTGGGGGCGGAGGTGAGGCTTCTCTGGAAGGTGCAAGGTATTCTTTTACTGCATCGATGGAGATTGCCGGTTTCTTCTGAATTAGAAATTTTCGGACATCATCATTGCGTATAAAGTCACGGGTTGTATCCGCTGCACCATTCAAAACGTCACAGGTGAGGCAGCTCCGCAGCATCTGATTTCCTGGAGCCAGGACCGCACCAAGAATTATATGCATCAATACAACCAGAATTATCGCCTTGGGAAAACCAATTACGGCACCGAGAAGAGGTGCATAGTCATAATGTCTCACGAAGGTAAGGTTGATGGAAGAGGGTCCCGTGGACATTCCTCGATAGAAGATAATACTGATGGTGTCATTTGGATTAAACAAATTGATAATACAAAACGAGAGTTCTCGATTGAAGTTGATAAACTTCGGGCACCCAAGACCCGGAAAACAGCCTCTGTAGAAATTGTTGGCGGTATAAAATGGGCTAATAATAAGACCACAGCCAAAGAAGTAATACGTTATTCGGCCAATCAAGAGTTACTTATCGACCTTGCGAAGGATATGACGAAGGATGGTGGAGTTTCTCTCGATGCGTTTGTCGAAGCTGTTGTGGAAAAGAAAATATATGTGGGGTCGAAGAATTCAAGAAATAAAATAAAAGCTTTTGCTCTGAAGAAGAACAACCCAATTATTTTTGATAAGAAAACTGATATGATTTCTACTTATTTTAATTCGTGAAATCGGGAACGAAACGGGAACGGGAACGGGGGAACGGGCTCTTAGAGAGGAGCCCATTCCGTTTCCCGGAAGGAATGGGTAAGGGAACGACCCATTCCCGCCGGAGATCCCCACTTCCACAAAGTTTCGTGATATCAGGGAACGGGTACCGGAACGAGGTCGTTCCCGAAACCGGGAACGGAGGTGTCATTCCGTTAGGATTTACTAATTTCAATTCCTAGAAGATCTCAAAATAAGAAATGGACTTAGCTGTGATGGTAAAAATTGATTAACCGAGTCACCTTTAAGGAATCCACCCGAGTAGTAGTGCAGAAATTCTAGATATTGCATTTATGTTATTTGAATCATGTGACATATTCTGATTCACAAAGGGAGATGTTCGGCTCTAATAGCTAAAAATACAAAACAAAATTAGTGGGTAAAATAACACAATACAAAAGAGTTTGAACGGCATGCCCTAATATTTGCCTGACAATCATTAAGACGAGGTGGTAAAATGAGGCCACCAACCACGCACATTAATGAAGGCAACATATTTGAGTCACATAGTGTTTGGTCAAAGGTTCCCTGTCTTGCCTTCTGTAGCAAGTGTAGGCCATTACCAGAGTACACGGACACAGGAGCTGATTCTACTGGATAAAACGAGAAATAAACCCTTTTCCAGGTCTACCTACCGGGAAAACTTAAACGGTGATTCTCGCTGGGAAATTATTGGAAAACAACACAATTATTTTAAGGAGAGAGGAGGAAAAAAGTTATGACAGCAAAATCAATAGCAGAATCGAGAAATGCGACAAAGAAAGTTGCAGCTATTGGCAATCTTGATACGCCTGAAAAGGTAAGACAGCTGATGCGTAAAATTATCAACTATCAGTTGTTGAAGCTTCTGAATCCGCAACAGCAGACCGCCATAAACGGTTCCTGTAACGTTATTCTGAAGTGTTTCGAATTTGAAGCTTTTGAAGACCGCATTTTGGAGCTTGAGAACAGGTTTAAAGTCAAGCAGAAGAAAGACAAGAAAAAGGGCAAGGGCGGCAAATACAATCAGCCAACTGGTATGCCAGGCCCTGGCTCGGGGAGTTAATCATGCCACGTGCTAAGAAGTTTTTTACACACCAACGAGTTGAAGAGATGGAAGCGTATGTCCGGTCAGATAACCTGCCTGGAATATTTCAGGTCTTCGTCTATGGAGGTGACCGTCAGAGAGCCCATTTCTTTGGCCCGAAGGGTGAAGTTGTGACCATCAGGAACAAGTCGAAGAAGATACGAAAGGCCCTGCAATGTGCATATAAAATCGAGAAGGGGTTCGAGTTAGACAGGATTATTATCATCAAGATTCACCCTAGCGCCCCAGAAACAGCTATATCAGCCAGAAGTAAGAAAAAAGGAGAAAAACAGAATGGTTGTTCTTCAGAAAACAAACACAAACGATGTGAACCGAGTAATGGCTTACATTGGTAAAAACCCAATGCAACGGAATATGGATGATGAAAAGCTAAGCAAGTTTTACTCCAAGGTAGCTGAAATTGAGGCCGGGATGCCAGAGCAAATAAATAATGGGCTGACGGCCACAGGCAAAGAGATTGCTGACCTGAGAAAAATCCTCGATAGTCGGATCAGTAAAGTTGAAAAACAAATAGCCAGAATCGAAAGGATTTTATCTGTAGAAAACTAGATCCGATC
>CAXMTO010000308.1:0-3256 GCA_964196355.1 uncultured Myxococcota bacterium | reverse complement strand
TGCCTCAGCTGCAGAATGGCGCTTCAATAACCCGTTGCCGGAAAACCGTCCAGAATCGAAGGAGCTTCTCCAATATGCTGAGGACGTTGAGAAAAATTCTGGTGGCGAGGTAAAGATCAAAGTATTCAGCGGTGGTTCACTGGGACTTAAAAATACCGATGTGCTTCGTTTTTTACCAAAAGGTGCAGTTGATATGAGTTTGGCATGGGGGAACTATCTTGGACGCGATTCACCTGCGCTTGCCACAGTTTTTGTTCAAGGGTCCATTGGCACTGAAGATGAATTACGCAAGGCACTTCCTGTTGTTCGAGAAATTTATGAGGAAGGATTTAGGGAGTGGGGAATAGAGGCAACCGGTTTCGTAGCGCTTCCTATGCTTGAAGCTTCAGTTTTCTGCAGGAAGGAACCCATCAGAACTCTTGCAGATCTCAAGGGTAAAAAATTGCGAGTATGGGCAAAAGACCAGGTAGTCTCTTTCACACGTCTAGGGATTTCTGCGCAGATTATTCCGCAAGAAGAGATGTATGTAGCCATGAAGACAGGTGTGGTTGATTGTGCTGTTTATCCTGCTCTTTATGCGCATACTGTTTCCTTGCAAGAAGTTGCCCAATACGCTGCATTCCTTTACCCAATGGCATCAGGTCCTTATATCCTCGGTATGTCGGAAAAAAAATGGGCCAGTTTATCTCCTGCACATCAAAAAGCGATAACCGATGCAGGAAAGGCAATCTGGGATCGTACCAACCATTACGCGGATGACCACGAAAAAGAACTGGCGGCGCGGGAAAAACTCGTCTCTCAGGGAATCACATGGCTAGAAGATTTTCCGGCTGCAGATCGAAAGGCCTACACTGATGCTGTTAAAGTAACATGGAAAGATTTAGCTAAAGAAGCAGGTGGAAAAGCACCTGAATATAGACAGCGGTTAGTCAAAGCAATGGATCAATAATGAAGGTGGAGCTGTCAAATAAGATTGGGAAAGGGCTGAATTTTTTAGCCCTTTTTCTAGCTATGGTTTCAGTGCTCGGAATGGTGGCCATCGTAGCAATCATCGTGATCAGCGTTTTTATGCGAAAGTTTTTCAACTATCCATTATTTTTCTCTGAAGAGATCGTCGGGATTTTGATGAGTGTCTCACTGTTTCTTGCACTTCCCATGGTTACTTTAAAAGGTACTCATATACGGTTAACAATCGTCTCTCAGTTTTTAAAGCAGCGATCCGAGGTTGCCTTTACAATCATCTCCCGTATTGCTTATTTTGTTGGAATTGCGTTTTGTGCTTGGCTGTTGATTGAAGCTGTTCCCTGGCTCCAATTTGCCATCAAACATAACCTCAAAACTGAGACAGCGAGAATATTATTATATCCATGGATGCTCTCTCTTCCGGTTTCGATTTCTTTGATGGGTTCGATCTTCATTGCCTTGTTTTTTGGATGGGTGAGAGAAACAAACGATGAAAAGTCTTAACCTGCTCCAACAGCAGCAATTTACCCTATAATATCAAAAGGATTTATAGTGCTTGGAACAACACTGATTGGAATGCTGGTTAGTACGGCAGCAACTGGCGTAGCTCTGGGAGCAGCTCTTGGTATTACCGGACTTACGATTCTTTACTTTTTTGTAAACGGTGCAACTTCTCTAGCTGTTGATGCAATATGGGATGTTTTTAATTCCTTCATCCTCAGTGCTGTACCGATGTTCATATTACTTGGCGAAATTTTGTTACGGAGTGGTATCAGTGAGAGAATCTACTCAGCATTCTCACCGGTTTTCAGGAAAGTACCTGGCGGTCTTTTGCATTCAAATATTGCGGTATGCACAGTGTTTGGCGCTGTTAGCGGTTCCAGCCTCTCAACAGCGGCAGCTGTAGGATCAGTGGCTTATCCTGAAATGGTAAAAACCGGATATGATAAAGAAGCTGTTGTAGGTAGCCTGGCAGGTGGAGGAACCTTAGGATTATTGATTCCCCCGAGTCTTTCATTGCTCATCTACGGTGCCCTGACGGAAACGTCAATTGGTCGGCTTTTTATTGCCGGTATAATTCCCGGTCTGATGGTGAGTGGACTTTTCATGCTCTACATCCTTATTTTATGTATTAGAAAACCAAATATTTCACCAAGTAGTACTGAAGCTTATGGATTGGCAGATATTTTTTCCGGGATGAAGCAGATCTGGCCTGTTATCATTTTAATCCTTGCAATACTGGGCAGCATTGTTGCAGGCATTGCTACGCCGACGGAAGCAGCAGGCGTTGGTGTTGTTGTCGCAATTTTGATTTCCTTTGTTTGGGGCAGCCTGACTATCAAAGAGCTGGGTCTGGCAGTATATCGATCAGTACTAGTCTTTGGATCAATTGGATTTATTGTTCTGGGCGCGACCATCCTCTCACAGTCTATCAGTGTACTCGGCGTGCCGCGAGACATCCTTGAAGCCACAACATCCGGGGATATTGGCAAATATGCTGTCTTTGCAATTATCATTATACTGTACGTAGTATTAGGGTGCATTTTTGATGGACTGTCATTGATGATCATGACTTTGCCCTTGGTATTTCCACTGCTTACAGGATATGGATTTGATCCTATATGGATCGGAGTCATTATCACGATCATGATTGAAATCGGGCAGGTAACACCACCTGTTGGACTCAACCTTTCAGTCCTGTCAGCAATAACCAATAATGAAGTCAGCCTCGGTCGAGTCGCAATTGCGACAATCCCATACTGGTTTATTTTATTACTCTCGGTTGTCATTTTGACGTTTTTTCCTATCATCGCATTGTATTTACCTGAATTAGTATTTTAATAGGTCTCAACATATCCTAACTATCATTACCTCATGAAAATTCAACAAAAACCTAAATCATTTGGTCCTGTTTACATTAGCGTTGATGATGAAGGAATACTGAAATTTGGTGAATCACTTGATAAAGTCGGCCAGGCTACCCCGGATATTTCATCTCCAGCAGTTTCACTGCTTTATTCACTGGGAAGTTGTATTGCTATTTCGATTCAAATGGCCGCCTCAAAGAAAAAAATCTTCCTCCAACCGTTCCATGTCAAAGTGAAATCTGAGAAAGCAGAAGATTTACCATCCCGTTTTGGAATTTTCCAGGTATGGGTAAGTGATCGGTTAACAGAGGATAAACAGCAAGCAAAAAAACTTCTGAAACTAGCCAAATCCATATGTACTGTGAGCAACACACTCAATGCTGAGGTTTATGTATCGTTAGAGAAGACTAAAGGGTAGAACCATG
>CAXMTO010000307.1:0-10564 GCA_964196355.1 uncultured Myxococcota bacterium | reverse complement strand
GCCGGGAGAACTTCTCCGCCCCTGGTCCGTCTCCTATAATTTCAAAAAAAGTGGAGCTTGTAAGCTGGCTGGTTGCCATCTGGTCAAGAAAGCTGACAGTGGTGGAGGTCAGCCGCCCAAGTGAAACCTCGTTGTTGTCACCCGAATATTTGAAAACGATCTTAAGTGTTACCTCATTTCTGGTCATTCATGTGTCTCCGTTTATTGCAATTCTGTAGAAAAAAAATTAACCGTTTACATTCGTTTTTAAAAATGTAATGTTAACTATAATAGTAAACGCATTCCTATAATGGTGCGATTGTAATTTCCCGGTGTAATAATGTCAAAAGGAAAAGACTACTTTTCAAAGTCACTTGAGAAAGGGCTTCGAGTTATCTCTCTTTTTGATCATAATACCAGGGTGTTAACACAAAGCGAGATTGCTCGGAGATTGGATTTGAATATGACCTCCACCTATCGCTATATCAACACTCTGGTGGAGATGGGGTATCTGGCTAAAGATGACAAAACCAAGGAGATCTACCCTTCCACACAATGCCTTGTGTTCTGCAATAATCTGCTCAGGGCCACCGATCATCTGAAAATGATCAGGAACGTCGTTGATGGCGTGCACCGGCTGCACAATATCAGTATCGAGGTTGCTTTCGCCGTAGGGAACTCACTCATACGTATCTATAACAGGGAGGCGGAGGAGACATTTACCTACAGTCTGCCGAATTCAACTATAAATTCATTCCATAACACGGCTCTTGGTAAAGCTTATCTCTCCACTCTGCCACATGACCTGCTCCTGGAACGGTTAAGTAAAATGGAACTGGTAACTCGAACCGAGAAGACCGCTACAGACAAAGACTCATTGCTTAAGGAGATAATGGCAGTCAAAAAGCACCAGGTGGCCATGAATAAGGAAGAATACCTTCCGGGGCTACTGGCCATAGCGGCACCAGTTTATGATCCTGTCTGTGGCGATGGAGTCGGGGCGGTCTCCTTTGATTTTTCGATCATGCAGCACACCGGTAAGGAAATAAGAGAAAAATATTCAGAGCTGGTGAAGGAAACGGCCGCAAGGCTGTCCAAGTTTTCTTTGCCGGACATGATTTTAAAATAGCCGTGACGCAGGACGGCTCACTGGCCTCCCGTTTTATAACGGAAGTGTTTTACCTACTATCTACTATGCAAATATGAAAAAGGACAAGCGAAAGGCGAGACACGAGAATTATCTCCGAGGGAAGATGAACAGGGAGGAAAAATGAAATCAGAGAAATGGAAACCGTTTGCCCTCCTGTCACCCTCCCTGAGCGCTGTCTTTTTCCTCCTTATTATCCCGGTCTGTTTCATTGTTGTTTATAGTTTCTGGCTGCGAGCTCCAAGCGGGGCTGATATTCCCGCTTTTCAGTTTGGGAATTATGCGAAATTCTTTGAAGATTTCTTTTATCCCGGCATCCTCCTACGAACAATCAGAATCTCCTTTGAAACCGTTATTATCTGCGTCATCATGGGTTATGTTCCCGCCTATTTTTTCTACCGGAGCACCAGCCGTTACAAGAATATTTTCCTACTGCTCATCATGCTCCCTTTTTGGGTCAGCTTCATTATCCGGACAATGAGCTGGATCAACATCATGGGAGACTCAGGGCTTATTAACCACTTTCTGCTGTTCCTAGGCGTTATAGATGAGCCGATCTCCATGCTCTACAATGAATTTACTGTGCTCATGGGCCTGCTTATGTATCTTCTGCCGTTCATGGTGCTGAATATCTATGTGAGCCTTGAAGGGATCGACAAAAATCTTCTCGAAGCTGCAAGGAGTATGGGTTGTACGGAATGGCAGGCATTCAGAGAGGTTACACTGCCGCTCAGCCTACCGGGGGTAAGCGCGGGAAGCTTACTGGTTTTTGTATTGACGGCCGGCACCTACCTCCCACCGATGATCTTGGGCGGCCCCGGAAACGACATGATAGCAAACCTGATATTCAAACGTGTTATTAATTCGCTCGACTGGCCGTTCGGTTCAGCCATCAGCGTCATATTGCTGTCTCTGCTGTTTGTCATTGTGTGGACCTATAACCGTTACATGGGCATTAACCAGATCTTCAAGAGTTTTGAGGGGAAATAAGTAATGAAGCGGTCTTCAGTTGGATGGACATTGATCAAAATTTATACCTTTCTTATCTATCTCTTTCTTTTTACACCTATCGTTGTTGTTGTCGTTCTGGCCTTTAATCCAAAACAATTCGGGATATTTCCCATGGAAGGCATCAGCCTGCGCTGGT
Source organism: uncultured Myxococcota bacterium (assembly GCA_964196355.1). Classification (GTDB taxonomy): domain Bacteria; phylum Desulfobacterota; class Desulfobulbia; order Desulfobulbales; family Desulfocapsaceae; genus Desulfomarina. The sequence goes on along the minus strand of CAXMTO010000307.1, from coordinate 8,291 downwards.
TTATTAAACTCGCTCAGAACGAATCGATACTCGAGGCATTCAAGAATTCCCTGATCCTCGGATCCATGACGGCTGTAATCTCAACAGCAATAGGCATAATGGCAGCTCTTGCTTTTATCCGTTTTGATTTTCCTGGAAAAAACACTCTAAATACACTTCTCCTGTCACCCATAATGATTCCGGAAGTGGTGCTTGGAGTCGCATTGCTCCTCTTTTTACGCTTCCTTCAACAGCCGAAAAGTTTTGCTCTGCTGTTGATCGGTCATGTGGTGCTCACGCTTCCTTACGTACTGCTGATTGTACAAGCCCGCTTGGTCGGTATCAAAAAGGAGTACGAAGAGGCTGCGAAATCGCTTGGAGCCAACGCCTTTCAAACGTTTAGAGAGGTGACGCTGCCGTTGCTGCTGCCAGCTGTCCTGGCTGGCGCCCTGTTTGCATTCACTATTTCCTTTGACGACATCACAGCAACTCTGTTCTGGGCCACGGCAGAGAACCAGACGGTACCCGTCAAGATTTTCAGTATGCTGAGGAATTCGATTAGCCCGGAAATCAATGCCCTCGGTACGGTAATGATAGTTCTGACCATTACCACACCGTTGCTTGCCGGTTACCTGTCGCGTAAATTGTCAAAGGTAAGGTGAAAATTCATAAACCATAGAGGAGGAGAGACCTGATGAGCATTGTATCAAAAGAGAAAATAGACCGAGTATATGAAGCGTACATGGAAGGTAAAGTGAGTCGACGACATTTTATTAAATACCTCACCATGGCCGGTGCCTCGATAGGGCTTCTTGGCTCTCCCTTCGGCGGAGCGATTCGTGATGCATGGGCTGCACAGTCCATTCGCTTTGACGGATGGGGCGGGAGTGTTTCGGAGGCTTTCAAGAAACACGCATTTAAACCGTTTACCGAAGCCACTGGAATTAAGGTGATAGATGGTGAGTTCGGCGATATGAACTCTTTCCTGACCAGAGTCAAAGCCTCCTATCCACCAGGAGGAGAATTCAACATCGCACACCTGAGCGCGGTTTTTGACTATGCACGGTATGCCGATCTCGGATTTGCCTCTGTGTTGGATGAATCGAAGATCCCAAACCTCAAAAATGTTATGGAATCGATGATACAGCCTTTAAGGGAAATCACCAAGGGTACCCTGTCGGCGGTACCTTACGATCTCGGCCAGACAGGTATTGCCTACAATACCAAGCATATCAGCCAGGAAAAGGCGGAGAAGCTTGGAGTCTCATTGCTGTGGGACAAGGAACTGAAAGGCAAACTGGGAAGCTGGGGCGGAGATTTTCGCACTAATATGTGGTATGCCGCCATACATACCGGCCAGAGCCCCAACAATATAACTGATATTAACGCAGTGTGGGAAGCACTTCGGCAGCAGCGCGGCCTGATGAAAAAATACTGGAGTTCCGGTGCTGAACTAATGAGCCTGCTGGCAAATGAAGAGATCTACGCCACTGTCGCCTGGTCCGGACGAGTTGCAGCACTGCAGCAGGAAGGGCATTCGATCGGCTACCTTTCACCCGAAGGAACCTACTCCTGGATGGAGTATCTTTTTGTTCTCAAAGGAACAGATATGGATGTGGCTCAGCAGCTGTTGAACTTCATGCTTGATCCTACTGCGGCCATCGCCGTGGCCGAAGGCCAGAATTATCCTCCAAGTCTTGATCCGAGCAAAATCAAACTGACAGAGAAAATTGCCAAAATGCCGGCATATGATCCAACTGGAAAGCTCGACGGCTATCTTTTCGCCGACCCTGCCTACTGGAATGCCAACCAGGTTGCTTGGACAGAAAAATGGGACAGGATTAAGGCTGGCAGCTGATACTACGCAACTAGCCCGGATTTCTCACCAGCAAAGACGACTACATATTCAAGAAGCACCCCAGTGAACTATAGTAGTCTATGTTTGCTGGGGTAGCGACGCTGCAGGTAAGCGAACGCAGTGAGACTCCGGATGTGATCGTATCTGCTGGCCTTTGGTGAACATTGTGTAAAATTTCTCTAAAAGGTCTTCCGACTTGTCGGGTTAGAAAGGCACGTCTTCACCTGTACTGTTGTCACCCCCCATTAGATCAAATGGTTTCGGGTCAGAAGGCATTGGCGGTTCTTCATATCCACCACCACCCACTTCACCTCCTTTCGGGGAAAGATTTTGAATGGTCTGGGATATTATTTCAGTCGTATAACGATCATTTCCTGTCTGATCCTGCCATTTGCGGGTCTGGAGTCGGCCCTCCACATATACTTTCATGCCCTTGGACAAATAATTGCCACAAAATTCAGCACTTTGTGCCCAGACAATCACACGATGCCATTCTGTCTCATCTTGCTGATTACCGTCTCTATCTTTCCACCGCCTGTTTGTTGCAACACTCAACGTTGCGACAGCAGTACCACTCTGGGTATATCGTAGCTCAGGGTCAGCACCCAAATTTCCAACAAGTATCACCTTATTAATCATATACAAATCTCCTCAGTATTAGTACCTTACTCCTGAACTTCTGTAATACAAAACAAGAAATCGAGGAATGTTTTTTGAAATTAAGTTGTTAGATATATCACCATGGTACTTATACACCTTTGTGGGGTGTTAGATAATATCTGCATCTATAATTCTAACGTTTAAATATACGATAGATGCAGTAAAGAACAAGCTATAAAAGTTTTCATCTGCAAAATCACAACTGTTGAATGGGTAAATTTACTCTCTTATTACTACCTGGTCGAGCATGTAGGGGATGCCGCCTTTTTCTCCGGGAGTAAACCCCATAACTTCCTTCCAGATCTCATCGCTCTCCATACAAAAGTAAATACATGTTTTTTCAGAGGCTTTCAGTTTCAGGCAATCATAGATAAACTTGTACAGTCTTACTCTATTGGGCCTGAAATATCGTGCCTTATTATCAAGTCCTTCGATAAATTCCTGATAATATATGTTTGATTGTGGAAATCTCCGTAATCCGATTTCTTTTAAACTCGGGATAAATCGTAATGCTCCAAGAGAGATCCAGACAATCGATTCTGCCGGAATTTTTCCGTAAAGTCGCTCGATAGTCTCGGCATATCCGACCTCCCAGCCCGAGTGGTCAATGATAGGATCGAAATGAAAGGCCAGCTTATACCCTAAGTCAGAACAATATCTGGCGGCATCAAGACGTTCATCAAGGGTAGCGGAGCGAATTTCCTCCTTTCTCATTATGATCGGGCTGTTCAGAGACCAGGCAACTATCGTTCTGCCATTATGGTCAAGGCCTTCCAGGTTTCCTACAGCCCCACTCTTCGTCTTCAGTTCGAGTACCGCATTTTTTTGTTTGTTAAAATAATTTACCAGCAGCGGACTCAATCCTGTCAATCTGTCAATAGCCATTGAATCGGTGAATTCACCGGTACCTATACGAAAAAATCTACCCGGGTCGTTATGAAGACCTTGATCGAGTTCGTTGAAAAGTTTTTTGATGTTGACATAAAAAGTCATCCAGGGCGTGTTAAGATATGCCTGTAAAATACAATACACACAATCCATGGGGCAATTCATCCCTGTATTCAGTACCTGATAATCGCAGCACTGGTATTCGCGGGTACCGGGACAGGGTTTAAAAAATGACCCTCTGTTTTTACAGAGAAAGAGCTGCCGTTTGCCGGCTGTAAGATTATTAACATAATCTTTATCAAGATCGTTTGGTTTTCCTCTGTCTGGAACTAAAGTGTACGGCAATTGGGCTCTATTGAGAATTTCATTGGTATAAGGCAAATCAATACAGGATTCTTCAACATAAATTCTATCAATAAAACGTGACGGATCTTTCCACGATTTTTCACCCACTCACTTTCTCCTCTTTTTCACCAGACAAATACCCTTTTTCATACAATCCCTTATATGATTCGGCAAGCTCGAGGTAATATGTCCCACTTTCTCTCTTGCCATGTTTGAGACAGCCTTTACCGAAAACAGTACATTTTCGGATTAATTGCTCAAGTGCAAGATAATGCTGCTTCTCGTCAAGTATTTTTGAGTCAATTATCTTTTTCATGGCATAAATGCGTATACGATCCATACCAATTCGATATATGCAGGAGACTTGATCATCTCGGCCACCTTCTTTAACAGTTAGTGGTAACTCAATAAGATAAAAAGGGAATTTGCAGCTGACACGCAGCCAGAAATCATAATCTTCACAGCAGCGAAGAGTTTCGTCAAATAGCCCAACCTGGTCAAACAAAGATTTTTTAACCATTACAGTCGACATGCCTACTCCGCAAAGCTCTAAACAGTGGTCAAAAATGTTTCCGTGGCGGGGGATATGTTTTTTTTTCTGATTGAGATGTATTCCTCTTCTCAACCATTTTTCCTTCGTATGGCTGATTAAATATTCGGGGTTTTCAGTTAAAACTTTGAACTGCGTTTTAATTTTTCTTTTATACCAATGATCGTCAGAATCGAGAAAGGCGATATATTTGTTCTTTGCATGTTTAATGCCACAATTTCTGGCTGCAGCGGGTCCTTTATTGCCTTGCTGCAATATTTTAAGAGGGATTTCAGAGATGCTTGTCAGTTCATTAAGAAAATCGAAGGTGCCGTCCGTCGATCCGTCATCAATTACTATAATTTCAGAACATTTTGCCGTCTGTCCTAAAACAGAATCAAGAGCACGACCAATTAACTGCACACGATTATAAGTCGGAATAATTACTGATATAGGATATGAGATCATCGAGAGACTTCTTATTTTACTATTATATAAAAATATTATAAATATGGCATTATTCCCTGACAATATTGTATACTGCAATATTCAAGTAACATAATCCTTCCCCACGGGGAAGTCTAAATATAAGATTATTACGGTTTTAAAATGTCCACTGATATACTTATTAATTCTACAAGACACGAGGTGCGCCTGGCACTTGTGGAAGATGGAACCCTGAGTGAATTTCACATGCAGAGGCACAGTGAGAAAGGGCTCGTGGGTAATATTTACAAGGGAAAAGTAGTTCGTGTTCTCCCTGGAATGCAGGCTGCTTTTGTGGACATTGGCCTGGAGCGGACGGGATTTCTCTATGTTGCTGATATCTATGTTGCGCCGGATCCATCAGAAGCCACACCGTCCGACGCTGATCCTTCAAATAATCATACCAGCCCCCACAACCTCCCAATAGAAGATATTTTAATTGAGGGCCAGGACATCATTGTTCAGGTCAGCAAAGATCCTATTGGCACTAAAGGCGCACGATTGACCTGCCATGTAACTCTTCCCTGCCGTAACCTCGTCTTCATCCCACTGACTGATCATATTGGTATTTCAAGAAAAATAGAAGACGAAGAAACCAGGGCTCAGTTAAAAAACCAAATCGAAGAAATTCGTCCCCAGGGAGCCGGTTTTATTGTTAGAACAGTGGCTGAACACGCAACTCGAGAGGAACTCGAAGCAGATATTGAGTTTCTTATGGCACTCTGGGACGATATTATTGACAAAGTTGACAGCAAAGTTGCACCGTCCCTGCTCTATGCGGATCTTGATATTACCTTACGGTCCATCAGGGATTATTTTACGATGGATGTTGATTCGCTTCTTATCGATGACTCGGTAGGCCACAAAAAACTCCTTGAATTCGTTGAAACTTTTGCTCCTCAATTAGGAGATAAAATCTCTCTCTACAGCGAAGATCTGCCACTTTTTGAGGCCTATAATATAGAAGCTGAAATTTCAAGAGCCACTGAAAAAAAAGTGTGGCTGAGATCCGGTGGTTATATCATCATTGAAAGCACTGAGGCGCTCTCAGTTATTGATGTAAATACCGGACGTTTTGTTGGCAAACGGAATCTTAATGAGACCATATTTAAAACGAATATTGAAGCTGCTATAGAGATCGCTTATCAACTTAGGCTCCGGAATATCGGTGGCATTATTATCATTGATTTCATTGATATGGAAGATGAAAATCATCGGGAAGAGCTCTTTAATACCTTCAAAAATGCGGTTAAAAAGGACAAAAGCCGAAACAATATTCTCAAGCTTTCAGAGTTCGGTCTTGTTCAGATGACCAGAAAAAGGAATTCGGAAAATCTTCTTCAACTTATGTGCGAGCCTTGTCATTATTGTTCGGGTGAGGGCATGATCAAATCCAGGCGAACTATCTGTTATGAAATTTTTCGTAAAATCAGCAGAAATGTGCGTAAAGCCGAAGGATCGACTGTTACACTGAGGGTACACAACAGAATTGCTGATATGCTTAATATAGAGGAAGAGCTTACAGTGGCACAACTAGAAAAAGATACAGGAAAGCGTATCATCATAGCCCCTTCCAAAGATCTTCATATTGAAAAATATGAAATAATATGGCAGCGTTAAAAAACTGTCACCGCATAATTAATTTTCCTAACTGGACGAATTCACCTTATGGCCTTTCGAAACAGAAGAAGATCAGCAGCACCACGTCGGTTCCTTTTGATTTTTATGTTGTCCCTTATCTCCATCGTTGTTATAGGCTCGTTTTTCCTCTTCTTTGAAGGTGAAAACCCAGCTGCCAGTCTTGACAACACCAATACAGACATCGGACAAAACAGTACCATTCAATATACGGTATCCGATCGAAAAAGTGGCATCAGATCCATTACTGTTTACGGCACACAGGGAGATACCAAGAAACTTCTGCACACCGTGACTTTCCCGAGAACAACCTACATTGGCCAGGCAGGCCCGCTAGAACAGAGTCAATCCATTCCTTTTGATCCTAAAAAGCTTGGTTTCAAAGATGGACAATTAACACTGACCCTTGAAGCTGTTGATTTTTCATTACAGGGATGGCTCAGGGGAAATAAAACGCTTGTTCACAAGGAGATCACCGTTGATACCATACCACCACGTATCGAGATACTGCACAGTGAGAAATACATCATTCCCGGAGGTGCGGGAATTGCTATCTATCGTCTCTCTGATGATGGTGCCCGGCATGGTGTGATGGTTAATGGCCGCTTTAATCCTGGATTTCTTATCGGGGACGGTAGAGATGATACGTTCATTTCCTTTTTTGCCCTCCCCTTCGACACAGAAAAAATAGATTCTCTCAATGTTACCGCGCGCGATAAGGCTGGCAACAACGCAAATTTGCCCTTCTCAACCGTCTACAAGGCAGATCGAAAAAAGAAGGACAAAATCAATGTCAGCGATGGCTTTCTGAACAGGAAAATACCCGAATTTCAACAATATTATCAAGAGATGTCTGGAACTCTTCTCGAGAAATATCTCTATACCAACAACACAATACGCAAACAGAATAACAAAAAAATAAGTGCATTATGTGAGAATCCAAGAAAAGAGAGATTCTGGAAAGGACGGTTTTTACGAATGGCCGGCAGTTCACGTGCGGGGTTCGCTGATTATCGGACATATTATTATAACGGTAAAGCTATAGATAACCAGACTCATCTCGGTATGGATATCGCCTCAACCCGCAGGGCCGATGTTAAAGCGGCTAATCAGGGAATTATAATCTTTGCAGACTATCTTGGGATATATGGAAACATGATTATGATAGATCACGGCCAGGGGGTATTCAGTCTTTACTCTCATCTGAGCCAAATTAACACCGAAGTCGGAGTCAAGGTAGACCAGCTGTCTATCATCGGATTGACCGGTACAACCGGAATGGCTGGCGGGGATCATTTACATTTTTCCATGCTTATAAATGGTGTGTTTGTGACGCCCAAAGAATGGTGGGATCAACACTGGATAGATGTCAATATAGAGGAGCCAATAACTGACTCTAAATTCTAACCACTAACGGATGCCACATGCAATAGTTCTGTAAGGACCTTGTTCATTAGTACCTTACTCCGGAAACACTGCAATAAAAACCAAGAAACTGAGGAATGTAATTTGAAATTATGTGGTTACATATACCACCAAGGTACTTATACCCATCAAGCTGGTACTGAAAAGAGTTCAGGAATTTTTACCGTTTACCGGTGTTAGGAGGTTGTCCGAGAATAAGCCTTTTGTTTAAAATCAAGGCATTTTCAAAAAATACGCACAGTCATATAGTTAATATTACGAGCATTATTTTTTGGAAATAACGCAGAGTTTGGACAAAATGGCATTCTCGGACAAGCTCCTAGTACCTTACTCCTGAACTTCTGTAATAAAAAACAAAAAACAAAAGCAGTGAGCTTTTTTCAATCCTCAAAGTCGTAGTCAGGGCCATTACAGAGTGAGCAGCGAAGAGTCTGATCCCCTCTGTCAAAAATCCACTCCCATTTTTTTTCTTTTATCATCGAC
>CAXMTO010000306.1:0-13370 GCA_964196355.1 uncultured Myxococcota bacterium | reverse complement strand
GTTTGGTTCCAGCAGGGAACGACCGCTTTCATTGCATTGTTACTGCACGCGACAATATGTGGTTTAAGGAAAACGAGCAACCTTTGTTGTATATGACTTTCAATCAAGGCAAATGGTCTTTGCCTGTACGAATAGATATAGTCCACCATCCTTCAAGAATCTTCGGTTGGACAACAGGTCTAACCCAAATAGCAAGTAATGGTGGTAGTGAAGCTCTGGTTGTTTGGCCAACCGATTCTGCATTTCTTGCCAAATGGATCACGGTCGCAGATTAATTTAAGAAAGTCAGAATTTTCCTGTATACGCAACCAATTTGCACACCAACCCCAAGATATCGTTTGCGACAATATTTGACATGATGTTACCGAGACGAATCTAAGGAATTATGTTTAAGGAGAAAGAGTAAAGATTCTACTCAGCGGTTAAAGACAGTTGTTAAGACAGCTCTGTATACCTTCTTCCTGTTTAGTTTTTATTTGATCATACTCAGAAACATGCCAGAAAAGGAGCATTCTTGCACTTTTATAAATCCGGGATCATCACCAAAAATCCGTCATCAAATAGAGCATTTTGAAACCCTTGATGTTTCCAGAACATCTTGGATCGATAATCTTACGTGCCGACAGACACTTCACATCGAAACCAATACTCAAAATCTGTCAGATTTAGTCTGGGGTACTACATATTATCCAAAGTTAATGGAGGTTAGTAGGTATCAAATTTGTATCAAAAGTTGATGAATGCAAAATCAGGCCGTACCTCCCCTGGAGTAAAAAAGGTAATATTCAAAGCCAACCGAGAAGTTGGTTGTAAATCCTCTGTTCGCCGGGGGCCTGCTGCTCTGGGCTCCCGGCTTCTCTCAAGTTATTGATATTCCGATCAATTAACACCTCTCTTCCCACAAATTATATTCAAATAATGAACAACATTTAGGGGTTTCCTAGGGGTGAAATTTTCCCTCAAGTTTATAATTCACTGTAATTACTGGGATTACTCTATGAATATTTAGCTCCTTTAACTAACACCCCACAAGGGGGTATAAGTACCTTGGTGGTGTAACCATCTATATAATTTTAACAGAAGTTCTTAAGTTTCTTGTTTTTTATGACAGGGTTTCAGTAGTAAGGTACTAAAACTTGATTTACAAAGTAAGTTGGCCTAAAAAAAAGACTGCTATAGTGCAACTAACCCGCGGCGGGGTTGTTCCGGTCGTCAGCGTTGAATGCTTGGTTCGAATTATTTATATGATTTTGCAAATCATCAAAGTTAACCCTGGATGAGATGTCGATGCTTAGAGGAGTAACCGATATCAAATTTTGAATCGCAAAAGTATGAATGTCTGTATCCGGGCTTAGTTTACTCTCATCGATTTTAATTACAGTATTTCCAGCATTGAGCTTAGATTCCAGATCTGGGGTTTCTATTTCTTTAAAATAATAGCCTGCCCTGGCTAGTTTAGTGAATTTCCATGCTGTATCTGGAGTAGCCGAAGCAGGGACATCAATTTTCAAAACATCAACATCATACATTAGTTCAGTAGTAAGTAATAATTCAGAAAAATGTTTAAGAAAGTAAGCTGTCGTTGACCAATTTTGCTCAGTATATTTAAGGTGAGATGCAATATCTGTTTGCTTCGAAACTGCTATGCTTGGGATACCTTTACATGCAGCTTCAAGTGCTGCCCCAACTGTACCTGAGCACGTGACATTAGCACCTAAATTTTCACCATAGTTTATGCCGGAAATAACAAGATCAGGTTTTTCACCTCTAAAAACTGTCATTAAACTGTGTCTGACAATAAGTGCTGGTGAACAGTCACAATGAAATGCCTTAATATTTTTCCCGTCAACGTTATATTCTACGGGAAACAAACTAGATTCTTTATTACCTGTCATTCCACGGCCAGTGGCAGTTTGTTGAGTGCTTGGCGCGACAACTGTTATTTCACCGAGGCTAATGACTGCTTCTACAGCAGCTTTTAGTCCTGGCGATCCGATTCCATCATCATTTGTGATTAATATTTGGATATTTGTCATTGTATTTTGTTTTTAATTTTAACGTATAATATGCGTCGGCCTATTTCAGGGAAGAATCGTCAAGAAAACGGCTGCCACTCGGGTTTGATGATTACACCAAATCATGGAAAAATGACAGAACGATTTCTTGAAATCGTCGCGGTTGATCGCTGTGCACCCAGTGCCCTGCCGCTGCGACACCGACAACCTCGGAGTCGGGAAAGAATAACAACCTGTCTGGTTCATTTTCCGGCCCATAGTAATCCGAGTCATTGCCCTTAATAAAGCAGGTCGGCACCGGACATGGGGTATGGATCGTCAGCTCATCCAACCCTCTCTGCAGATGATGCAGGTATTTCTTCAGGACTGGAAGGTTGATTTTCCAGATATAGCGCTTCTCCTGGTCGTCCCAGGCGATATTTTTTGTGAGAAACATCGCCAGTCTCCGATCTTTGAACCTTGCCGTCAACTTCTTCCTGATAGTTCCTTTTTCACGGTGAGCAGTCACGTCGATGTCCATCAAGGTATCTACGATTTCTGTGTGATAAGAAATGTCACCGTAGGCAGACGGAGCTATGTCTACCACCACGAGTTTGGCCACCCTTTCCGGATACAGTAGCGCGAAGATCATCGCCAGCTTGCCACCCATGGAATGGCCAATAATGTGAACGACATCGAGAGAGTTGTGGTCAAGATATTCTTCAAGGTCGTCACCCATGTCGGTGTATCTATGGGTCATCGAGTTTGGCGATTGGCCGTGATTCCTCAGGTCCAGTGCATGGACGCAATAGCCGTTTTCGACTAATGCCCGGGCAATGGTGAGCCAGTTATCGGACATCCCGAAAAGTCCGTGTAATATCAGAACAGGGGAGCCTTCGCCAAGTATGCGTGAATAGAGTTGCATGAATGTCTTTTGAAATTATGTTGTTAGATATATCACCATGATACTTATACCCCCTTGTGTGGGTGTTAGATTTTATGTAATTTCTATTTAAGGCCGTATACCTGCCTTGGTGCAAGATATTCAGGGTACTTGTCAAGTAATGTTAGACGCGCGGAATAACAGAGGTGACATTCATCAACGTATTCATCTTTCAAGTCGATATTATGCTCTTCGATCAGACGGATTGGTCCGCCACGAACCAAAGGGCCGCAAACAGGGTGTTTCTGGGCATCATAGCTTTGAATCAGCTGAGAAAGTGGTGTATCCCAACAATTCCCAATACTGATACCCTGACAGACTTGAACGTTACCATAGGTATCTATGTGGACACGTGCTGGATTAACAAGGTCTTCATACGGACACTCTTTAAGGTCCTCGCGTTTTCTCGTAGGTAGCCCTTCAGCAAATTTCTCTACCGCTCTTCCTCTTAATTTTATTCCGCCGCTTATCTCAGGAGTCCCCTTACCCTGATCTAAGTCATTGTCTTTCCGTACCTTCGGTTTTGCTTTGCAGATTGAATACGCAGGTATTCCCAGTTCTTTTGCAGCACGGAGGGCACACTTGGCTGGGCTATCATGAATCCCCCCATAATGAAGATCGTCATCGCTGACACTCAAATCCGAAATGCCAAGTTCGGAAAGAGGGCTAAGCCACAATTTTGCATCTTCAGCACATGTAGACCAATAGCCGTTTGATACGATACCTGCCTTGAATCCCATTTCACGAGAGAGTCGAATACCTTCAAGCATTACAGGGTAGAACAGAAACGGCTCCCCACCTTCCCAATAGGTCTCCTGAATACTCCCTATTTTTTCAGATTCCCTGAGTATTCTCTGAATCTGATTCACTGTCATCGTCCCCTTGGAAGACGGACTGCAATAGAGGAAGCAATGATCACATGCCAGATTGCAGGTATAGCTCAATAAAAAATGAATCCCTGTTAGCATCTTATGTCTCCTTTCTTCATGTAACCTTCTGCCCACAGTTTGCGGGGCTGTTCCCGCTGTCAGCATTGAATGTTTGGTTAGTGCCTTACTCCTGAAAACCTGTTAAAAAAACAAAAAATCTGGAGAGTGCATTGTAATTAGGAACTTAACGTAATCACCAAGGCACTTATACCCTTTCAGCGGGTACTGAAAAGAGTGCTGGCTTGTTTACCGTTTACCGGTGTTAGAATTATTTAATTTTCAAGCGAGGAACAGGTAACTTGATCATATCTTTTAAAACAGGAATTATATGGTAAATTGTTACAACCGTTTAATTTATACCACTCATCCACAAAAAGAGAAAATGAAGATACCAGATAAAATTCAGCAAAGAGATGATTACCAGGCATGTGCCAATTTTCATGGCCATGTTTGCATGGGATTGACAATTGGTTATTTAGCCTCAAAACTTGCCATAAAACTTCTCAAGGAAAAGCGTGCCGCCGATGAAGAGTTAATCTGTATTACCGAGACGGATGCCTGCTGTTGCGATGCTATTCAGGTGCTGACAGGATGTACTTTTGGTAAAGGTAATCTCATTTATCGTGATATAGGAAAGATGGCATTCACATTCGGGAGCCGTGCAACCGGGGAGGGCGTTCGCCTCGTTTTGCGAGCAGATATAAAGAATATCCCAGGAAAAGAGCAGTCTCTTGCTCTAAAAATTCGTGAAACCATGGCTACCGCAGAAGAAATAAGTGAATATGAAAAACTTTACGAAACACGCTGTGAAGCTCTGTTTGATGGAGGACCGGAAGCCTTCTTCACCGTAGAGGATATGAAAATTCCACTACCACCTAAAGCGCGGATGGCTCCTTCTAAGATGTGTGATATTTGTGGTGAGGCAGTAATGGAGACTAAGTTAACTAGCATTAACAGCAAAAACTACTGCCGCGCATGTCGAGAGCAATAAATGAAAACCCCAAACATATTCGATGACATAAAAGAAAAAGGTTATGTATCATGTGGTTTGGTGTCCTAACACCCCATAAGGGGGTATAAGTACCATGGTGATATATCTAACAACATAATTTTAAAAGACATGCCTCGGTTGCTTGTTTTTTCTTACAGAAGTTCAGGAGTAAGGTACTAAAAAATATCGTCCTAAAAAATTGTATGGTAAGTTACGTCTCTCGCCCCTCATGTGATGTGTTAATCTATTGGAGATATCTTGACTATTGAACCCCCCACGCCAGATGAGAAATGAACAGTAGGTATCTACTACTTGGGGATTGCCGAAACATTCAGACCTTCGATATGGCAATATAAACGAGTTAATCATCAACACAGCTCTCTGTGCCCTCTGAATTGATTTGCTTGTAGAGATATTCGATCACCGCTCGGTCCAAAGGGAATTGGCCCGGCCAATTTCTAGCCTTTACTTGACTTCCTGTTAAGTCCTCCTGTCCTACAACCACACGCAGTCCAAACGGAGTCCGCATCTCAACGGTGTCCTCGTCGACCACCTTATGGGAGCCATCTAACTTCAGGGCAGCGGTGCCCGAATTGATAATCAGCTTGCGATTGGCTAGTCGGTCTTCCCGGCGGGGAGAGCAGACGCTACGACAAAAACCGCATACGGTGTAGTAGAACCAGTCAGGATCGAAGATCGCATTTCGATAGTTGGAAAAGCTGTTGTTGACATCCTGCATTTGAGGGTCCGCCTTCTGTAGACTGATGCACAGTGCATTAAGCTCCTCTCTGTTTTCTGGCAGGGGGTGACCGAGACGATAAGGGCTCCAGTTAGACCAAGTCAAGGAGGTTGCCAACCCTTCATAACCGGTGCAACCGATCCAACAACAGGTGTTAGGCCGCTTGCTAGATATTGTTTCAGTAACGTCGGCGACTGTAACCTGGCTAGAAACCTTGGGCTGGATCATTCCCACAGGACAGACCAGGCTGCACATCTTGCAGCTGTCGCAAGGATGGTCTTTATCCGGAATTGGTGCGTCGGGCTTCAAGCTAGCGGACGTTAAAACGCTCCCAAGCTCCACTAGTGCACCGTGCTCTTTGGTTAGTAAATTGCCACTCCAGCCCAAACGTCCAATCCCGGCTGCGAGGGCAGCATAGCGGTGGGAAAAATCTGGATGAAACTCTACCATCTCCGTTACGTCGGCGGTGGCTTCCTCAGGGCGATAGTTATTGTTGAGATCAACGTTGACGGCTTCGTATCCTTCTGATCTCAGTTGTTCGGCAAGTTTATCTCCAATAGTATAAAGTTTCTGAGCGATCGCTTTTCGGTTTTCGCAATGGGGCCGCCATTTCTTTTTGCTGATGAAGTCCTGTACGATATCCCTATCCAAGGAGATTGCAAAAGAAATAACCGAGTTTGCCGATGGAAGAAGATAGCGTGGATCAGTAGAGGGTGGGCCGTCAGAAAGGAGGTCTCTGTTGGTTATACCAACCAAATCGGCACCCAAGCGTACGGCCAAGGATTTCAATCCCGTTTCCGCAGAATCCATAGGAACCTCTCGTTAGATAGTCTTTAAAAGTGATTATTCAGAAACCGAATACGATTCAATCTACGGCATTTAGAAGTCATTGGCAACCTTAGCCGCGTTCCAAGAATTAGTTCTCCCAAAAGCAGCTTTCAATTCTTTTGAATAAAAGTTTTTTTTCTCCAAAACCCTTTGATTTTATACATTTTATTACTAAAACAATAATTATAAAGAAACTTCATAATCCGCACTTTTGAGTGTTGTACAGAGTGATGGTGTGGCTATCAGTCATCTGTAAAGATTTTTCCCAGATTCACCAGATTTCAACTCAGTCTTTACCGGTTGATAGGGGAGATCTTGATTTCTATTTGTTGATGCAATGCGGGTATAGGTGACACGTTTTTTTTGCCCTATTGTTGATCAGTTTCACTCTCGTATTCACCAAATATGTCGCTGATATAATCATAATACCCCCATCCAATATTCCTAGCTGAGAAGACACCATCTGGGATGTCGAAGTGCTCCATTTGCAGATAGTTTACTGAGAGAATTATAAATTTATGCAATTGCCAGAAAGCTCCTTTTTTGATGATTTAATTGCCTTGTGCCACGCTGTTCCATTGACTAAGAACGGTCGCTTCGCATATAATTCGGGAAGTAATGTTAAAAAACGAGATAAAGCCAAACGTGAATGCTCCATTTCTAGCTGGTTTTTTGAAAATAATTTAGAAATTGCAAACGTGCCAGAATGCTCCTTTTTCGGCACATTTTGAGGAATTATCAC
Organism: uncultured Myxococcota bacterium; assembly: GCA_964196355.1. Taxonomy (GTDB): domain Bacteria; phylum Desulfobacterota; class Desulfobulbia; order Desulfobulbales; family Desulfocapsaceae; genus Desulfomarina. The sequence goes on along the minus strand of CAXMTO010000306.1, from coordinate 6,204 downwards.
GCAGTAAATGTACAGGAAGCACCTCTCGTTGGAGTATAAGGCAACATTGCTTAGCTTTGTTGTGGCAATGTTAAATTCAACTATCAGTTGCTGAAAATACGCTACCGGAAACATCTTAACCTCCCCCTGTCAGGAAGTGGTAAATATTGCCACCGGACACCTCTAGGAGGCTGCCCGAGACAGCCCTTTTGCCCAACTCTTCGATATTTGCAAAATTTTATCCTTGGAATAGCAACTATATGCCTGTGTTAAATTTTTCTGAATGCCTCGATTTGAGAAAAAAATTGCTGTTCTCGGACAAGCTCTTAGAGGTCTTTTTGGTAAAATTAACCTTGGAGATGGAAATATTAATGGTAAGCTTGACCCTATCCATTTTCTAAACTACAAGGGCCATCCTTCTTGACCATTCGTCAGGATTCTGTAATACGACTGTATTACATTTATGAAGAAGTGAATGACACTTGAAAGATTTTTTCATATTTTCAAAAGGATAAAAATGAGGAAAATTTACAAATTGACCCACCCGAAAATTAAAGTCGATAGACTGGTGGAAGGTGTAAGACACGATGTTAAAAAATACGTTAAACGAGAGCGTAAAAAAGCGCTGCCGGAGGGCGTCGATTATTGGGATTTTGACTGTAAATTCGGCTATACTGTTGAAACGTTGCAGGAGATTCACCTTGCCGAGATGAATACGTACATTGATCAAGCCAAAGAGCAGCAGGTTGAGTCATTTTGTATTGAAATTCAAGTAAAGCCAGGACACAGAATGAACAAAGTCTGAAACCTGATGAATTCGTCAGATGAGAAAAGAACAGGGGGATAACAGATGGACATTCAGGGCAAAAAAAAACAGACCATCCTTACATGTTATTCATTATGTAAGGAAACGTACGAGTAAATCATGAGTAGAAAAGACAAACGACGCCGCTATAGACTTACACTTGAGTATGACGGTACCAATTTCAGCGGCTGGCAGAAACAAGTGGATGCCCGGACTGTACAGGGGGATTTACTGAAGGGTGCGGTGCGTGTTTTTGATGAAGTCCCTATGGATCTTCAAGGCTGTGGTCGAACCGATTCAGGGGTTCATGCTCTTGAATATGTGGCCCATCTCGAGGTAGTAGCTGATATGGGTCCGCATGAAGTTGCAAGAAAGCTCAATGAGACCTTGCCTAAAGATATTGCCGTAAAGTCAGTTGAGGTGGCGGGCTTACGTTTTCATGCACGTCATAACTGTATAGCCAGAAGCTATGTATATCAGCTCCGCACAGAAAAATCGGCCTTTGGCAAACGTTATGACTGGTGGGTGCAAGAGGCGTTGGATCTACCTGCTATGCAGCATGCCGGATCGCGGATGACAGGCATGCATGATTTTGCAGCTTTTGCCGAAAAAAAGGAGCTGAAAAAATCAACCAAGGTATTGATTCATAAAGTTGAGGTTTTTACAGAGAAGGAAATTCTCAAGATCCGGGTTGTCGGGTCTCATTTTCTCTGGCATATGGTTCGACGGATGGTTGGGATTATGGTCGAGGTAGGCTGTCACCGCCTAACGGAGGAAAATATTCAAAATATGCTCGAAGGGCATTCTGATGTTTTACCATCTCATCATACTGCACCGGGCGCTGGCCTGTTTTTCGAGAAAGCCTTCTATGACAGTAAGGGACTGGCAGAATTTTTGAAGGAGTAATTTTTTTAATTCAGATAGCTTCAAGAAAATGATCGAAGGTGTGATTGCCTTGAGATCTGACGTGATTAAAGATTATTTCTGGAAAATTGGCTGGGACAGCAGGCCCAAAAATGACAGGTAGAGTCGAAACTCACATAAAAATCATGCATCTGCTTCATCTAGGTCACTTAGATAATCTAAGCAGTTTAACTCCTGGACACGCAAGAACCACACACCACTGCGTTTCACGTTACCATCAAAAATGTTTCTTGATTTGATTATCTTGGCAGCGATTACAGGCCACATCATCTGTCGATTGTAACTCAGACTCGATTCAAATTTCAGCAGCTTGAGGAGCGATATCCCTTGCCAACCTCATCAATTAATAAAAAACACAATTTTAGACTATTCCCGATATTCGTAACAACTACTTTAGCTGGAAATAAGATAATTCGAAGCTGAGACAGACAGTGATAAGCTCTACAATTTCATATTATTCTTAATAATTAAATGCCTACTGTTAGTCTGCAGAGACACACGTTATCGCAATGGTAGAGGCTATTATTGGCAATGTTAACCATTTAAGCAAATCTGAAAGTTTATACTATTCCTGTAAATGTAACCAATAAGGTGTCTCAAAAACCCAACAACACATAAAGGTCTTCTCAACCCTTTGAAAAGTAAGATTATCCTAACATGAATAAATAATATCAAATCCCAGATAATTCCAGAAAATTAATAAAAGCAACAAAATATGTAGGCACTCTGAAAAAGAAATTTCAGGATTGCCTGGCAAAAATGTCACAGCTGGAGCCTGATATAAAAGAACAAATATGGATGTATGTTGATGGCCTATTAAATCAAAACACCAGTGGAAGTGTTACCTGTTTTTCCGGACATACTGGTCGAGGAGCAAAAAATAATTCACCTAATTCTACATTTTTAAAAACGCCAGTTTTCCACATTTTCATACCACCGCTTAAATTGGTTTTAACCTTTTACAGACTTCTGTATAAAAAACATGGTTTATTGGTCAGTTTTAGTTCCTTTCCTGATTAAGGAATACACTCGGTAAAAAAAATTGCAAAACTTAACCTGGCAGGATAACCTACTATCATTTAAGAATGGTTAGCGGCTAGCTGGTCGTTTTTTCAAGACTCCCATCGATAGCGATATCTTATCACCTCACCACCCTATATTTGTTTGATGATATGTAAACTTGAAAATAAGGTTATGAATTATGATTGGGGAACTTTTGATTATATTCCTAATCTTCTTAGTGTTGAGGCTGATGGCCTGCCCCAAGCAGAGCTTTGGATGGGTGCCCACTTGAAGGCTCCGAGTATTGCTGATGGGCAGTCCTTGGGAGAGCTTATTTCAAAAATGAGAACTCCAGAATTATCTTTTCTCATGAAAGTTTTGTCTGCTAAAGAGGCGCTTTCTATCCAGGCTCATCCAAAGAAAAAAGATGCTGTTTTGGGTTTTGAGCGTGAGTCTAAACTTGGTTTGGACATTGATCATGACAAGAGGAGCTATAAAGACTCTAACGAGAAGCCTGAGCTTGCGATCGCTTTAACTGAATTTTGGGGACTTGTTGGCTTTAGAATGGTGAATGAGATTGTTAAGATGTTTAGAATGATGTGTTTGAATTCTTTTTCTAGAGAAATTGATGATTTAGAAAAAAGTGGGGATTTGAGAGTTTTTTTTGAAGCATTGTTAAACCACGAGAATAAAGGTCTTTTGATAAGAGAGTCGATTGAGTGCAGTTCGAGATATAGCGAGCCTGAGTTTTCTTGGATAGTTGGACTTGCTAATAAGTATCCTGGAGATATTGGGGTTTTTGCTCCTGCATATCTTAACCTTATTCGTCTGAAGCCTAGTGAAGGAATTTTTTTGGGGCCTGGCGTTCTTCATGCTTATCTCAAGGGCACTATTATTGAGATTATGGGTAATTCTGATAATGTTCTTAGGGGGGGACTTAGTTCTAAGTATGTCGACAAGGAAGGGTTAGTTGGGATCTTGGAGTTTGAGGAGTTTGTGCCTGAGATAATAGTTCCGAAAGATGGCGTTTATCATACACCTGCTAAGGAGTTTGAGTTGTCTGTAGTTGGTGATGGATTCCATGCTGAGAGTGAGGGTAGTGAGATTCTTTTTTGTCTTGAGGGTTTGGGATTTATTGATTCAGCGGAGACTATTAAGATTAGTCGGGGGGATAGCTTTTATGTTTCTCCTGGCACTAGATATCGTATTTCTGATAACGTTATAGTTTATCGAGCTAGGCAGCTATAGATTTTATTTTGTAATCATAGTATTTCAATTAACTTTTTTGTTAAAAATTCTCTAGATAATTTTGAGACAGATACCGGATGAGGTGGCATCATCTTTTTGATTATTGCTTCCTTGAACTCTTCTGAATACCTTTTTTGCATTCTCGTATCTCGCTTCGCCCATAGGATTAAACAGTTTTTTTGAGGCGAAAACTATCCTGACACATAGGGGTTGCTATAAAAGACAAATACCCCGTTTTCGATAATCACCTATTGATTGTCCCTAAAAAGCATACAGTGGATTATTTTTCTCTAACTGAAATAGAAAAACGGGATGCAGATCGGCTGATTGAGATTTGCAGAAAGAGAATAACTGAAAAGGATTCCATCGTAACAGGATTCAATGTCGGTATGAATAGTGGCGAGTCAGCAGGGCAAACAATATTTCACTGTCACATACATTTAATACCAAGAAGAGATGGGGATACCCCGAATCCCAGAGGTGGTGTACGTGGTGTTATCCCTGATAAGATGGGATATTGACAGTGTGTTAAAAAAAGATTGAAATTTTCAGTCGTTACCGACGTACCGACGAAATTGAACGACTGAAATAATCAAGTAACAAATGGTGCGACAGAACACTTCTGCTTATTGTGAAAAAAAATACATTAAAGGGAGGAGTTGTTATGAAAATTATTCTGTTTGATTTCCTGTTGGCAATCTTGCTGTCCATCACGACCAATGCTGTAGCTGATAAAACTATTTTGGCTGGAGGGTGTTTCTGGTGTATGGAGTCAGATTTTGAAAAGCTTGAAGGGGTAACCAACGTAATATCTGGATTTACAGGCGGTATTCTAAAAAATCCCACCTATAACGGTAACCATAACGGACACTTTGAGGCTGTTGAAATTGCTTATAATCCCAGTCAGGTTAGCTACAAAAAATTGTTAGAGCACTATTGGATTAACATTGATCCTTTTGATGCGAGGGGACAATTTTGCGATAAAGGATCTAGTTATTTAAGTGCAATTTTCGTGGATAACGCAATAGAAAGAAAAATTGCAGAAGAATCCAAAAGGGCCGTTGTAGAGAAATTTCCCGACAAGAAAGTTATAACGCCAATTTTAGACACATCAGTATTCTACCCCATCAAAGATGAGGAAAGTTACCACCAAGACTATTACAAAAACAATCCAATCCGCTACAAAACTTATCGCTGGCGGTGTGGTCGTGATAAACGCCTAAAAGAAATTTGGGGAGACAGAGCTACACACTGACATGGGAAGTTGCGAAAAACAAATGAGGGAAAAAAGTAACATGAAAAAAATTATCATACTTGCTGTTTGTCTAATTATGGCATTTCCCGTCTACGCCAAAAATAATGGGAAATATAAAAAACAAAAGAAGATGCCTCCAGGATTGGAAAAAAAACTTGCTCGGACGGGTGAACTACCTCCAGGCTGGCAAAAGAAAATAGCTAAAGGTCAAGTTTTAGATCTAAGCCTTTATAAGATCGGTAAACCGATTACCAATAAACATAAAGGTAATTCTTTGAAGCCCGAAGCAGGAACAGAGTTATTACAGATAGACGATAGAATTATCAGAGTCAAGAAAGACACAAAAGAAATTCTTGATATCATAGACATATAATCTGAATAATGAATACCAGATTTAATCCAAAAGAATTCGGATTGCCTGCCAGGACTGTCATTGAACAGATTGATAAAAATACCATAGCTCTTGTGATAGATCGAAAGAGCCGAATCATTATGTCAGATGGGAAGAAAAATATCGGCCAACAGTGAGTGTTGTGCTGAGGACAACAGCACCAGTCTGTAGCAAGACTAAAAATTTTCTTGAAGGTGAAAGGATTCAAGTAATTCACAAATAATGATTCGCTCTTATTACCTCGCACAACGTACCTAGCTCTTACATGCAGTCTTGGTCCTTGAAGATGGTTAAAATCCCCACTGAAATAATCTGCTAGTTGCCCATTATAGCCGAGAAAAACCTACAATGCGAAAGTTGCAGGTACTGATTTCTGTCATAGAAACAGCATAGAAATACTAGGTAAAAACAAAAAAGGACTTAAAGAATTTCTTCTCTAAGTCCTTTTAATTACTGGTGGAGCTAGTCGGGATCGAACCGACGACCTCTTGACTGCCAGTCAAGCGCTCTCCCAGCTGAGCTATAGCCCCATAAATCGACTTGGTCGTAAAGTTGCAATATCATTAACAGGGTTTATTTTGAGTGTCAATAAAAAACAGT
>CAXMTO010000305.1:0-21007 GCA_964196355.1 uncultured Myxococcota bacterium | reverse complement strand
CTTTAGCTAACCCGGATTTGTCACCAGCAAAGATGATTACATATTCAAGAAGCACCCCAGTGAACTATAGTAGTCTATGTTTGCTGGGGTAGCGACCTGGAAAATGTGATCATATCTGCTGGCCTTTGGTGAACATTGTGTAAAATTTCTCGTCAAATCGAACGGGTGGCAAGCTGTTACAATGAAAACAGTTTCAGAAAATTAACACAATGTTCATGAGAAATGCGGGTTAGAGGGATACTTCGGCACTGAACCGGGTCCCGTTTTTCGCGCGGATGTGTGGGAGGTAAGGGAAAGGTGATTGTAAGGAGAATGTTTTCGATTGAAAACCAGGGGAATATTCAATGAAAAAAACAGGTTTTGTTTATGATGAAAGGTATCTATTACATTTGACTGGTGATTATCATCCGGAATCACCGGATCGATTGAGGGCAATTTATAAAGGACTGTCTGAATCAGGATTGCTGGAAAAACTCACTGTCATGCCCGCCGAGAAAGCAAACCAGCGATGGATTGAGGAAGTGCATGATATACGTTATATAATGAGATTCGAGGAAACCTGTATCTCTGGCCTCCCCGAATTTGATCACCCCGACAATGGCATTTGCAGGGATACCTATGATATCGCTTTTTTAGCTGTTGGAGGAGTGCTCAGGGCGATTGATGAGGTGATGAGTGGAAACCTGGACAATGCTTTTTGCGCTGTACGTCCCCCTGGACATCATGCGGAAGTGGATACACCTATGGGGTTCTGCTATTTTAATAATGTGGCAATTGGGGCACGTTATATTCAGAAACAGTACGGGATTGAACGAGTTGGGATTATAGATTTTGATGTGCATCATGGCAATGGAACCCAGCATATTTTTGATCAGGATGATTCTGTTTTTTATTATTCTGTCCATGAACATCCGTCGTTTGCTTATCCTGGAACCGGTAGAGAATTTGAGACGGGGGTAGCTGAAGGTGACGGTTTTACTCTTAATTCACCCATATTGCCGGGCAAAGGAGATGATGAATACCAGAAAAAAATTATGCAGGATATGGTACCCGCATTCGAAAAATTTCAACCTGAGGTAATCTTACTTTCTGCTGGTTTCGATGCCCATGGCTCCGACCTCATGTCTGGTACAAATCTGTCCACTGGCGGATATGATTTTATTACTGAAAAGATAGTTGACCTGGTGAATACATATGCGCAAGGGCGGGTCATATCTATTCTCGAAGGGGGATATAATCTTCAGATACTGCCCGTTTTGGTGGAAAATCACATTAAAATACTTGCAGGGATAAGATAAACCTGCAGCTGAAAAACGAACTGAGATTAAAACAGGAAATTAAGATAAATAACATATTTTGGAGGCATTATGTTTGTCAGCGAAAGAATGGCTACAGACCTGATTACCATCGACCCGGATTCTACAATCGCAGAGGCAAAAGACGAGATGTCAAAAAATTCTATCCGGCACCTTCCTGTTATTGATGACGAGGGGATGCTGATTGGGATAGTGACTGATCGTGACATGAGGGATGCGATGCCTTCTTCGCTTTTGAAAAAGAAGGATTACGAAGAGACGCTTGCCAAAATAATGAACTACCTGGTAAGTGACATAATGACCAAAGACCCGCTGACTATTTACGGGTATTTCACTATACAGGATGCTCTTCTGGCTATACAGAAAAAGAAAGTCGGTGCTCTTCCTGTTGTTGATGAGCAGGGATATTTGAAAGGATTACTCTCAACAAGAGATTTATTGACCGCATTTGTCAATGTCATGGGCATAAATGAACCGGGAAGTCTGCTATGCATTCTGGCTCACGACATACCGGGCCAGATGAAGAAAATTGTAGATATTGTGGCAGAAGAAAATATCTCTCTGGGTAGTGTTCTTACCGCAAAATCCTGGGATGGGGAAAAACGGGCGATTTTTCCTTACCTGTTCACCAATAATGTCGTGAACGTTAAAAAGAAGTTACTGGACATCGGTTTTGAATTAATAGATCCGATGAGTTGGTATTTGGATCAGCTTCCGAAAAAGGTTGATTGATTTCTCACTTTTTCACTACTCAGCTGCCCTTTCTTTGGCGAGCTCATCTGCAGTCATTGTCCAGAATGGTGTACCGTCTTTAGTCAGGCGGACCTTGAACTGGAAATGCTCTCCCTGCTTCACCTTGGAGGCAATGAAAACGTCCTGGTCGTTAATGTAAGCCCAGCTTCCTTTAACTTTTGTTTTTACGCCCCTGCGAAGACCTGTCTCTTTTGCATCTGCAAAGGACTGCGGACAGAGGTGAACGAGAATATCTTCGTCACCCTCCTTGAGAATAAAAGCGGTACCTGCGAGCATGCCAGGAAGCGGAGTGACCTTTTTGAATTTCGTAAGAATACCTTTTAACGAGTCGAGCTCTTTGTAATTATAATAGCTGTTGTATTTTGAATTGATTTCCCAGCCTTTAATGTCTCCCGCCATTACAACCTGTGCTGAGAATGAGAAGGCAGCAAAAAGTACTATAGCGATGACATAAGTGAGTCTGTTCGGATGAATAGAGTTAGGCATAGAGTCTCCAAATTGGTTTTGTGTTCTTTCCATGTTCACTGATTGTTACCTGCATTGTTTGAAAAAATCTTCCAGCAGATTTTTTCTCCAGCCTTCCGTCTGTTTCAACTGTATGCTATTTTGACCTTGAGTAGAACTCAACATCTTAACAAGCAGTTTGAGTTCAGAATTGCTTCCGACCAGGGAAGGTGCAATTCCCAAGAGTTCACATTTTAACTGTATAAGACTGTGGAGTTTGTTGAGTGATTCCTTCTGGCTGGAATTTAACCGGACAGAACTCTGCAGAGTTGGATAGGTGTCTATCGCCTGAGTACATGTTTCTTTTACTATTGCGGCAACATTTTTTCCGTATTTGTTGTACGCATTGGTTGACAGGATACCACTCTCCAGTACTGCCTCTATGGAGTCGAATTTCTGTTTTGCTATCTCGATAAGTACAGTGTCTTTTAGTACGTGGCCTCGGGGGCGATCTAACTTCCTGGCAATCCCTTCCCTCCAAACAGTAAGGTTCTTCAAAATTGCGAGACCCTGCCTATCCAGATGGTTGCTGCCTTTGATTTTAGAAAAGCGTTCGTTCACTGCAGGTCCTGAATAGTTCGCAGGATTATTAAGCAGGTTCAGTTCTGCAAAGAGCCAGGATTTAATTTTGGGACCAATTATACGAGTAAGAAGAAGCACTCTTACTGCTCGGAGATATCGAACATCGTTTAGACCGTAGGAAATTTGTTCCGAACTCAGAGGCCTTTGCAGCCAGTTTGTCCGGGTTTCCGTTTTATTTAATGTAATATCAAGTAGTTCTTTGACGAGATTGCTCAGCGACAAAGTTTCGGGCAGATTGGAAAAACCAGCAGCCAGCCGGGTATCGAAGATATTTTGGGGAATGGCTCCCGTTGCCCTGTGTAATATGACGAGGTCCTGAGGTGCATCGTGGAAAATTTTGATAACACTTCTGTCTGATAATAACTGGCCTAAAGATGTAAGGTCCTTGATTGCACAGGGGTCAATCAGGTAACAGTCCTCGTCGGACAGTGCAGCCTGGATCAGGCCCAGCTGGGGGTAAAATGTGCGCTCCCAAACAAATTCAGTGTCCAGGGCAATCGCGTCTGTCTGCCTTGCTCGGTGTACAAAAAGTTCCAGATCTGCTTCGTTTTCAATGAGGGTGTCAAGCTTTTTCATACCAGTCTTTGGACGTAGTTTTAGGGTCTAAGTTTACTCTTGTCTTTGTCTTCAGGCTAAGAATATCGCCTCAACCTGGAATTAAACAAGACATAATGGGAGAAAAAAGACAAGAAATATTCTTTTTTTGTCATAATTAATATACATTGTCTGGCTTATAGCCTTATCGTGAGCTTTTCCTGATTATCGCGGGTATTATTGCGTTTGGTTAAGATGCTTTGGAAAACTGGTTGAAGAGATAATGATTTTATATATAGTCAAAAGGATCCTGTTGATGGTACCGACTCTGTTCGGTGTTATGCTCGTCACCTTCATTATTACCCAGTTTGTACCCGGCGGTCCTGTAGAAAAATTGATATCCGAAATTGAAGGGTACGGCAAAGGGGCCGGGGAAGTGAGCAGTGGCGTTTCCGGTTTTTATCGCGGCCACTCAGGTCTGGAAGGTGAAAAACTGGAGGAGCTGAAAAAACTGTATGGTTTTGATAAATCTCCAACAGAGAGATTTATCACCATGATAAAGCATTACCTGGTTTTTGACTTTGGTAATTCCTATTACTACCAAAAAAGCGTTTTCGAGCTTGTCGTTTCCCGAATGCCGGTCTCCATGTCTCTTGGTTTATGGAGTTTTCTTATTGTTTACGGAGTGTGTATTCCCCTCGGTGTAAAAAAAGCGGTTCACGATGGCTCTCGCTTTGACTTCATCAGTTCTACAGCGATTCTGGTCGGCTATGCCGTACCAGGTTTTGTTCTTGGGGTAATTCTAATCGTCTTGTTTGGTGGCGGCAGTTTCTGGGCACTTTTCCCCCTTCGCGGTCTGGTCTCCGATAATTGGGCAGAACTGGGTTTTGCTGCTAAAATCCTTGATTATCTTTGGCATATGGTTCTGCCCATTACTGCAACCTCTATTGGCAGTCTTGCCGTAATGACAATGCTGACTAAGAACTCTTTTCTGGAAGAGATCCGCAAACAGTATGTAATTACCGCAAGAGCCAAAGGGTTATCTGAATCCCGAGTGCTCTATAAACACATTTTTAGAAATGCCATCATTCCAATCATTACCGGTTTTCCTGGGTATTTTATCGCTTCTTTTTTTACCGGCAGCCTTCTGATTGAGACAATTTTTTCCTTGGAAGGTATGGGGCTTCTGGCCTATGAATCGGTTTTGAATCGAGATTATCCTGTGGTTCTTGGCACTCTTTATTTTTTTACTCTGATAGGCCTTTTTGCCCGCCTGTTGTCTGATCTGAGCTATGTGCTTGTTGATCCGCGGATAAGTTTTGAAGCGGCCGAGATGTAGGATGAAAGAAAAGAAAAGACAGGAGGAGGCAGGGGTATCTCGCAAGAGGAGAAAATGGACCCGGTTTAAACGAAATAGACGAGGCTACTACAGTCTGGTTATTTTCCTCACACTCTTTGTGACGAGTATCTTTGCTGAACTGATAAGCAATGATGTCCCCCTTGTTGTGAAATTTGAAGGGCAGTATTTTTTCCCGGTATTGAAATCATATCCGGAAACGACTTTTGGCGGCGACTTTGAGACGGAGGCCGATTATAAAGACCCTATCTTTCTGGAGTTGCTGCAGGGGACGGGAAACTATATGATTTTCCCCCCCATTAAGCATGACTATAATTCCATTAACTTTGAGATTGCCGGGCCGGTGCCCTCTCCGCCAACAGGAGACAATCTCTTAGGTACCGATGACAGAGGAAGAGATGTCCTGGCGCGGATTATTTATGGATTCAGACTGAGCGTTCTTTTTGGTTTAGCATTGACCCTGCTGGGCACTGTAACAGGGATTATCGCCGGAGCCACTCAGGGCTTTCTGGGAGGTCGTGTTGATTTATTATTTCAGCGCTTCATTGAAATATGGGGAGCTATGCCCGAACTTTATTTACTGATCATTTTTGCGTCAATTTTTCAACCCAGTGTACTCCTACTGCTCATTTTACTCTCTCTGTTCAGCTGGATGGGCTTGTCTGATTATGTGAGAGCTGAGTTCCTGAGAGGGCGCAATATGGATTACGTCAAGGCTGCAAAGGCGCTTGGTGTAGGCAATATAACAATAATGTGGCGCCATTTGCTGCCAAACAGCATGACACCTGTAATCACCTTCCTGCCTTTTCGGGTTTCCGCGGCTATCCTTGCTCTGACCAGTCTGGATTTTTTGGGTCTTGGCGTGCCGCCTTCTACTCCAAGCCTTGGTGAACTCCTGGCCCAGGGGAAGGCAAATATAGATGCCTGGTGGCTTTCGTTGTCTTCGTTTTCAATACTCGTAATCACTCTGGCTCTTCTTATTTTTATTGGTGAAGCGTTAAGAGACACATATGATCCAAGAAAAAAATAACCTGTTTCCAGGGGCCTGAGTCTATTTATGGCTCTGCGCATTTATACTTTCTTGATATTGACTTATGGTATTACAGGTATATTTTATCAGCGTCTTTAATGTTTTACGCTGATTGACCCGAGTTCAAAGGCGGGGACTTTTATTAGTGGCCCCATTGAGGTATAAGTATCTTGATTAGTAAATTCGCCTTTGGCAGCGCCGAGTAACCAGGTATAGGAGCAGGAAATACAATTTCTAACACCCCACAAGGGGGTATAAGTACCTTGGAAATATTTCTAACCACACAATTTTAAAACACATTACTCAGTTTCTTGTTTTTTATGACAGGGTTTCTGGAGTAAGGTACTAAATATTGGGAAGGGATAATGAGAAAGATATTTTATGTGTTCACACTGTTGGTTGTATTCCTGTTCACCCATGCAGGTGCCACCGAAAATAGTCCGACAGGTAGCTTAGAACCGGTGTTAAATGATTTGATGGCCCTACTTGCTGACAAGAACCTCAAAGGTGACGAGCTTCTCACCGAACGACGTTCGAAGATCATGACTTCAATAGAGAGAGGGTTTAACTTCAGGGAGATGTCAAAACGGGTTCTTGGGAAAACCTGGCGAAGCATAGATGAGGAGCAGAAAGACTACTTTACTGAGCTTATGACAAAGCTCATGGAGAACGTCTATATTGGCAAGCTTGAAGGGTATTCTGACCAGACTGTTGAGTTTATTGCAGAGAAGATAAAAGGTGACAGAGCCCAGGTAACCACCTATTTAGTGGACCATGGGAATAAGATCCCGGTTCATTATATAATGAAGAAAGCAGAAAACCTTTGGATGGTCTATGACATCAATATCGAAGGTGTCAGCCTGGTGAGAAATTATCAGCAGCAATTCAAATCGATTGTAAGAAAAGATAAATTTGAAGGGTTGGTAAAGGTACTGGAAGAAAAGAACAGGTCGTTTTTAAAATAAGAGAAATAAACCCTGGTTATGGCCGAATACAGTGCAGAATTACATGATCTCCTCTTCCCGCGTACTCTGATATTGAATCAACAATACACGTCCCCCGGCTAAGAAAACTAACCCGACAAGGCGGAAAACCTTTTAGTACCTTGAAGGTGTTTCTAACATTATAATTTCAAAAATGAATATCTATTTTCTGTCACAAAAAGCAAGAATTTTAAAAGTAAGGTACTAAAGAGTGATAAAAAGCAGATTTTGGTACGGATTGTATTTTTTTTCTGGCCATTATTCTATAAATTGGTTATTTCTTCTTTCTTTTGTTTATGATCTAGAGGTGGAAATAAGGGTTTTTGGTATCAAATGAAGTTGAATATAGAAGAAATTACCAGAAAAATCAGTCGTTATTCCATAAATAATAGCGAGTTACCTCCAGTTACAGAAAAAAGTAGTGAGCTCTATGCTGAAATAGAAATAGCAGTGTCTCGCCGGGATGCAGACAGCGTTGTGGTGGAAGGAGAGCTGAAGGGACGCTGGAAGGTGGCCTGCGATAGATGCGGTGAGCTTGTAGAACAGAGATTGCAGAGAAGTTTTTCGTATCTCGCCACTACAGGAAAAGAAGAGATTGCAGATCTGCAGGATATTGAGGTTAAAGAGGAAGACATTAACACTCTCTACCTGGAGGATCCTGTTATTGATCTTGGAGAAATTCTTCACGAACAGGCGCATCTTGCAATGCCTGTGAAGACGCTTTGTAATGATGATTGTAAGGGGATCTGCCCCGAATGTGGAGTGGTGCTAAATCGCTCCGTTTGCAGTTGCACCCCAGGCAAAAAGGATTCTCCCTTTGCTGTTTTGGGGAAACTGAGTACTCATTGAAACTATGTTTGAAATGGTATGTGAATCATACCTGATTGGAGGATAAAATGGCTTTACCTAAAAGACGGCATTCACGGTCGCGCACTAGAAAAAGAAGATCCCATGATGCTCTGGTTGCACCTGGGCTGTCGGCCTGTGGAGCATGCGGAGAACCCAAAGAGCCGCATAGATTGTGCGGTAGCTGTGGTAAGTATAAAGGCAGGACTGTGTTCAGCCTTGACACAGATATAGAATAAAATAGGAGAGTGATGTGCAAATAGCCCTGGATGCCATGGCAGGAGATCATGGTCCAGAAGAACTGATTGCCGGGGCACTGCTAGCCACAGAACAGACTGATGTAAGAGTAAGTCTGGTCGGTGATGAAGCGCTTCTGAACAAGCACCTCGATAAACTCGCCGCAAGTTCTGATTCAGCCAAAACTATAACAATAGTTCATGCCTCTCAGGTTATTGAGATGGATGAGCATCCTGTTGACGCAATCCGAAAGAAAAAGAATGCATCGGTAATGGTCGCTTTTGACCTTGTGCGACAGGGTGAGGCCGACGCTGTCGTCAGTGCAGGTAATTCGGGCGCAACTCTGGCTGCGGCTGTCCGTAAACTCGGCCGGCTTAGCGGGATTTCTCGTCCTGGTATAGCCTCCGCTTTTCCGACCCGGAAGAAACCGGTCATACTTATGGATATAGGTGCTAATGTCGATTGCCGACCTCAGCATCTGTTTCAGTTTGCTGTTATGGCGTCGGCGTATTCACGTATTCTCGACATCTCCAGGCCAAGAGTTGGCCTGTTGAGTATAGGGGAGGAGAGTGGCAAAGGAAACGCCCTTGTGAAGGAAGCGTATCCACTTCTCAAGAACAGTTCCTTGAACTTTATTGGGAACGTTGAGGGGAAGGATGTCTTTCAGGGTGATGTAGATGTTATTGTATGTGATGGCTTTATCGGTAATATCTGCCTGAAGATCAGCGAAGGGCTGGTTGAAGCAGCAATGTATATGCTAAAGGATGAAATCGTAAAATCATTTCCCGCTAAACTGGGATACTTGTTGGCACGCCCGGCATTCAAGGCGTTTAGAAAACGTGTTGACTACGCGGAGTACGGGGGAGGCTCTCTTCTTGGTATTGATGGAACAGGTCTTATCTGTCATGGACAATCAAGTTCCCAGGCAATAAAAAATGCTATTGTTGGTGCATCAAAAATGGTGAAATTAAATATTAATCAAGATATTTTGCGAAGTCTGGATACCGGAAAATACCCATCACAGGTGGAGAGTTAATGGGAACAGTTGTCTTAGGCACCGGATCCTGCCTGCCCAAAAGAATCCTTACAAATGTAGAAATTGAGTCGATAGTTGACACAAGCGACGAGTGGATACAGAACAGAACCGGGATTGCAGCCAGGCGAGTTGGTGGGAAAGGAGAAAAGACCTATCAGCTTGCTGCAAAGGCAGCCCAGAGAGCACTTAATGCTGCAGGGGTCTTGCCTGAAGAGATAGACCTTGTTCTGGTGGGGACGATCACTTCACATATGCTGATGCCCTCCACTGCCTGTTTTGTACAGAACGAGATTGGTGCAAAGAATGCTTTTGCCTATGATATCAACGCTGCCTGTTCAGGTTTTCTTTATGGTTTTGACCTTGCCGACAAGTACATTCAGGCTGATCATGCAAAAAAAATTTTGGTGATTGGTGTTGAGACCTTGTCTACGAAACTGAACTGGAAAGACAGAAATACATGCATTCTCTTTGGGGATGGTGCCGGAGCTGCCGTCGTCGGCCATTCTGAATCGGAGAGGGGATTTCTCAGATCTAAATTTGGCTCTGATGGAAGCCTCTGGGAGTTGTTGTGCATGCATGCACCGCAGAGTTTAAATCCGGACCTTGAAGTCGAGGAATACCCAGGCAGTCACGTCATAATGGAAGGACGTGAAGTTTTCAAGCATGCTGTAAGAGCTATGGAAGACTCTGTTCGTGTGGTGCTCGACAGGGAGGGGATTGACCTTGACTCAGTTGACCTGGTCATTCCTCATCAGGCGAATATCCGGATTCTCAATAAGCTGGCAGAACGTTTGGAAATACCAAGGGAAAAACTGTTCATAAACGTATCTAAGTATGGAAATACATCCGCTGCATCAATTCCTATTGCTCTTGA
Source organism: uncultured Myxococcota bacterium (assembly GCA_964196355.1). Taxonomy (GTDB): domain Bacteria; phylum Desulfobacterota; class Desulfobulbia; order Desulfobulbales; family Desulfocapsaceae; genus Desulfomarina. Next base: position 10,955 of record CAXMTO010000305.1, on the reverse strand, counting down.
TGAAGCAAATAGTAAAGGTTTGATTTCAGCTGGTGACACTGTTTTGTTCTGTGCGTTCGGGGGTGGTTTTACCTGGGGGGCAGTCCTGATCAAGTGGTAAACAGGAGATTGTAATATGGACTATTTTTTATCTGAAGAACAACAGATGATTGTCGATGTGGCGCGACAGATTACTGATGAAAGAATTATTCCCAAACGTGCGGAACTTGATGAAAAACATGAGTTTCCCCGGACTATTCTAAATGAAATGGCCCAAGCCGACCTTTTTGGCGTTCTTATTCCTGAGGAGTACGGTGGTTTAGGTGGAGGCTGTTTTGATATTGTTTTGATACTTGAACAGCTCAGTCGAGGATGTGTGGGGATCGGAACTGCTTTTGCAGCGAATTTTCTCGGAGCTTATCCCATTATAATTGCCGGTTCTGAGGAGATGAAACAGAAATATCTGCCTGATATCGCTACTGGAGAGAGATTTGCCGCCTTCGGCTTGACCGAGGCCAATGCAGGTTCCGATGCCTCGGGTATTCAAACTACAGCGGTACTCGATGGAGATGAGTGGGTATTAAACGGAACGAAACAGTGGATTACCAATGGCGGTGAAGCACAGATTTATACTATTGTGGCTATAACTGATCGCAGCAGAGGCCCCCGTGGAGCTTCTTTATTTGTTGTAGAGGAAGGGGATCCCGGATTCAGCTGCGGACCAAAAGAAAAAAAGATGGGGATCAGGGCCTCGTCGACGACTGAGCTCATTTTTAAGGATTGCAGAATCCCTAAAGACAGGCTGGTAGGACGTCAGGGAACTGGTTTTATTACCGTTATGAAAACTCTTGATCTCTCAAGACCGGGGATTGCCGCACTGGGTATTGGTTTAGCTCAAGGTGCTCTTGATGAAGCAGCACCCTATGCCAAACAGAGAAAACAATTCGATAAGCCGATCATTGCCTTTCAAGCGGTTCAGCATCTTCTGGCTGATATAGCCATTGGCATTGAATCCGGCAGAGCGCTTGTCTACGCAGCAGCAAAACATATACAGGCGCACCCCAAGGACATGTCAAAAGCATCCTCCATGTGTAAAGTATACGCAACAGATGTGGCAATGAAAGCGACGACCGATGCGGTACAGGTAATGGGTGGTTATGGATATATGTGTGAATATCCAGTAGAAAAGATGATGAGAGACGCAAAAATCCTTCAGATTTATGAAGGTACAAATCAGATACAGAGAAACGTGATAGGTCAGGAACTGAATAAGGAGTACTCAAAATAACTTTTAGTGCCTTACTCCTGAAAACCAGTCATAAAAAACAAGAAATCTGAATAGTCGTTTGAAATTAGGAACTTAAAGTAAGCACCAAGGCACTTATACCCCTCAAGCGAGTACTGAAAAGAGTTCAGGATTTTTTTTACCGTTTACCGGTGTTAGTACCTTACTCCAGAAACCCTGTCATAAAAGCAAGAAACTGAGGAATGTATCTTGAAATTATGCGGTTAGATACATCACCAAGGTACTTATTATCCCTTGTGGGGTGTTAGCCGCTTTTCAATATTCTCTGATGGATGAAAACAAGTAATAATTGCCTTTGATGGCAATCAGCCAGACACGGATTGGTGTATGAATATAATTGTATGTGTGAAACAGGTTCCCGACGCCAAAGATGTTCGTCTTGATCCTGAGACGAATACGTTGGCCAGAGAGGGCGTTCAGTCGATCATGAACCCGTATGATCAGCATGCTCTCGAGGAGGCTGTTCGATTAAAGGAAGCTCATGGCGGTGAAGTTGTCGTTGTTACCATGGGGCCTCCTCAGGCAGAAGATATTTTGCGCCTCGCCATCAGTTGTGGCGCAGACAGGGCGGTTCTGGTTTCTGACAGAGCTTTTGCCGGAGCAGATACATGGGCGACTTCCTATACTCTTGAGCAGGCGATAAAAGTCATCGGAGATTTTGATCTCATCCTCTGCGGAAAGCAGGCCATTGACGGCGATACCGCACAGGTTGGCCCCGGCCTGGCCATGCGGCTTGACATTCCTTATACTACATGCGTACAAAAAATTCGTGAATCCGGTGCTTCCTCGCTGGTTGTTGAGAGAATGATGGATGATGGTTACGATGTAGTGCAAATTACAGTTCCGGCTCTGCTTTCTGTGGTAAAAGATATTAATGAGCCACGCGTACCATCACTAAAAGGGAAGATGAGAGCAAAAAAGGCAGTCATCACAGTATTGGGTGCAGCGGATATTAATGCCGACAGCGATTGTATCGGTTTACCTGGTTCTCCAACCCAGGTTGTAAATGTTTTTCCTCCTCCAGCCAGGGGAGGACGCGCCATTCTCACAGGGACTCTAGACGAGCAGATAGACCAGCTTGTAGATAAGCTTATCCCGTTTATTCAGCCAGGCGGAAATCACTGATTATGTTAAAGGTAAACGAAGAACTGTGCATTGGATGCGGCATCTGCGAAGAGAGTTGTCCTTTTGGTGCTATAGAAATTGAGGACGGTTGTGCTGTTATAGGTGCGAGCTGCACACTTTGTGGCGCCTGTGTTGAGAGCTGCGAAGTCGAAGCGCTCAGCCTGGTAATTGACAAAATTGTTAAAACAGATATTGACGCCTGGTCGGGAGTCCTGGTGTACTGCGAATACAGAGAAGGAGAACTTGCACCGGTCTCAACAGAGTTGCTTGGTATCGGCCGGAAACTTGCCGACAAGAGATGCGTGAACCTGTCTGCTGTCCTCATGGGATATCAGACAGGAGATACAGCTGAAAAACTTATTGGGTTTGGTGCTGATGTTGTTCACCGGGTCGATCACAAGGCACTTGAACTTTTTACTGACGAAAATTACTGTGCAGTTTTGACCAAAGTGATAACAGAACATCGACCGGAAATTGTACTTGCAGGAGCCACCGCCATCGGTCGATCTTTTATTCCGGGAGTGGCAACGACTTTGAACGCCGGGCTGACAGCTGATTGTACTCAGCTTGAGATCCGGGAGGAAGATGGAGCTCTGCTGCAGACTCGCCCGGCTTTTGGCGGAAATATCATGGCCACGATAGTTTGTGAGTCATCCCGACCCCAGATGTCTACAGTTCGGCCAAAGGTTATGAAGGCGCTCGATTTTGATCAAACCCGAGAGGGTGAAATCGTCGATGTTACCCCGGATCCTGACTTGTTTGGAAATCGTGTGAAAGTTCTTGAGACCGTTAGTGGAATGGCTGCGGATGTAAATATCCAGGAAGCTGATATTCTTATTTCCGGCGGCAGAGGTCTTGAAAGTGCAAAAGGCTTTGAGCTCATAAAAGAGCTGGCAGATGTCGTATCTGCAAAGGTTTCGGCTTCTCGGGCGGTTGTTGATGCAGGATGGATTCCTTATCCGCACCAGGTTGGACAAACTGGTAAAACTGTTGCCCCAAAATTGTATATTGCATGTGGTATCTCAGGCGCCATACAGCATGTTGCCGGTATGCAGACTACCGAAACCATAGTTGCAATCAATCGGGATGAGAATGCTACCATTTTCGATATTGCTGATTATGGTATCGTGGGCGACCTGTTTGAAGTTATACCGAAGTTGATCAGTAAGATAGAGGAGCGGCGTTGATATGAATCTAGATGGAAAAGTTACGGTGGTAACGGGCGGCAGTCGTGGAATCGGTAGAGCAATATGCCTGAGACTGGCTTCTATGGGAGCATTGGTATATATCAATTATGTGAGCCGGGCAGAGGCTGCTCTTGAAACCCAAAAACGTATTGCCGCAAATGGCGGGAACGCCGAAATTATAGGATTTGATGTTTCTGACTCTGCTGCTGTCACAGATGCATTCAAACATATTGTAGCTGAGGCGGGTCCAGTTGAAATCCTGATAAACAATGCCGGTATTACCAGAGATGGTCTGATGGCAAGGATGAAGGAAGCGGATTGGGATGATGTTATGGACACCAATTTAAAGGGTGTTTTTCTCTGTTCGAAAGCAGCATCAAAGGGAATGATGAAAAAGAGATGGGGCCGGATTGTAAATATTTCTTCGGTATCAGGATTTGCCGGTAATCCAGGTCAGGTCAACTACGCAGCAGCGAAGGCGGGATTGATCGGGTTGACTAAATCTATGGCACGGGAGTACGGCTCCAGAAATATCACAGTAAATAGTGTTGCACCCGGTTATATTGAAACGGAGATGACAGACCTGTTGGATGAGGATGTGCAGAATCAGCTGAAAGGTGATATCCCTCTTGGTTGTCTGGGTACCACTGAGGATGTTGCCGGTGCTGTAGCCTATCTGGTTTCTGAAGATGGCCGCTATGTAACTGGCCAGAGCCTTCATGTGAATGGCGGGATGTATATGTAGCAGCAGTAAAAAAAGGTTTAGATGTAGATGTATCTAACGAGGTAAAAACATTTATTAAAAAAATAAGGGAGAATGATAGTGGCTATTGAAAGTGAAATGATAGATATAATTGTTGAGCAGTTAAGTGTTGAGAGAGAAAAAGTAGTACCCGATGCATCGTTTGTCGATGATCTGGGCGCCGACTCACTTGACCTTGTTGAATTAATTATGGCAATGGAAGAAGGTTTCGATATTGAAATCCCTGATGAAGATGCTGAAGGAATCACTACCGTAAAGGATGCTATCGATTACGTAAATAAAGGGAAATAGCATTTGCAGATTACACACAGAACAATTTTTTTATCCCCGTTCGTATGGTGTGATTGCGAGTAGAAGCTAACTCAGACTTCTGAGTATAGTCTGGATAAGTGCCTTAACCAAAGTTTTCCTTGGTAAAAACCAGTGGAAAAATTTATAAGGCACTAAAAAGGAGTAACTATCGTGAAGCGTAGGGTAGTCGTTACAGGGCTTGGTCTGGTAACGCCCCTGGGGACAGGGGTTGAAAAAAGTTGGGATAATTTATGCTCTGGTGTGAGCGGGATTGATCTGATTACTCGGTTTGACACCAGTGACCACGCCGTAAAAATTGCCGCCGAAGTAAAAGATTTTCATTCCGACGATTATCTTGAAAAAAAACAAGCCAAACATCTTGATCTGTTTGTGCAGTACGGTATTGCAGCAGCAGTTATGGCTGTAAAAGACAGCGGCTTTGAGGTGACGGAAGAAAATTGTGAAAGGATCGGTGTTATAACAGGTTGTGGCATGGGGGGATTGCCCACAATCGAAAAGTACCACAAGATCAGCCTTGCAAAAGGGAATAGAAGGATAACGCCTTTTTTTATTCCAATGGTAATTCCCAACATGCCATCCGGGCATATTTCCATGGTGCTTAACGCAAAAGGGCCTAACCTGTCCCTGTCTACGGCTTGTGCGGCGGGGACCCACGCGGTGGGAGAGGCGTATCGTCATATTATATATGGTAATAGTGATATGATTGTAACCGGAGGGACTGAAGCTGTTATCTGTTCTTTGGGGATCGGCGGATTCACGTCAATGAAGGCGTTGTCTACTAGGAACGATACTCCCCGGGAAGCTTCACGGCCCTTCGATAAGGATCGAGATGGTTTTATAATGTCCGAAGGTTCCGGCATGCTTGTGCTCGAAGACTATGATCACGCTGTGGCTCGTGGTGCCAGAATTTATGCTGAAGTCTGCGGGTACGGTCTGAGTAGTGACGCGTATCACATAGCTGCGCCACCAGAGAATGGAGAGGGAGGGGCGAGGGCGATGAAAGTTGCTCTGAAAGATGCCCAATTATCACCCGAAGATATTGATTATATCAATGCCCACGGTACTTCAACCCCGCTTAATGACAAGTGTGAAACCCAGGCTATCAAAACAGTTTTTAAAGATCATGCCAGAGCTCTTGCTATCAGTTCCACCAAATCAATGACTGGTCATATGCTGGGCGCAGCTGGTGGGATTGAATCGGTTTTCACCGCTTTGAGTGTGACCCATCAGATAGCTCCTCCCACCATTAATCTGGAAAATCCAAGTGTAGAGTGTGATTTGGATTATGTTCCAAATGAAGCGAGGAAAATGAATATCAGGGCTGCAATTTCCAATTCTTTTGGATTTGGTGGCACAAACGCCGTCGTGGTCATGAAGCGTTTTGATGGGTAGTTTTTTGTTTCGTCAAGTGTGAGGAAGCAACTGAAATTTGACTCTTGAGCGGCAATTGGGGTAAGGAGAATTAAGTGAAAATAGTTATCGGTGCAGACCATGGCGGTTTCGAGTTAAAGGAGGATGTAAAAGACCTCCTGGTCACCATGCAACATACTGTAGCTGATGTCGGATGTTCATCAACCGCTTCTGTCGATTACCCTGATTTTGCAGAAAAAGCAGTGTCAGAAATTATAAATGGTTCCTGCGAATTTGGAATTTTAATATGTGGTACAGGAATTGGTATGTCTATTGCTGCGAACAGGCATTTTGAAATTAGAGCTGCAAATTGTAATTCAGAGTATACTGCAAGGATGAGCAGGGAGCATAATAATGCTAATGTGCTCTGCCTTGGTGCTCGGGTACTTGAGAAAGAACTCGCAATGACAATTGTAGAGACCTGGTTGAGGAGTGATTTTGGTGGTGGCAGACATCAGAGGAGAATTGAAAAATTCAGCAGGTAAAGATACACTCAACTATGTCATAAAAAAAGAAAAAGCCGATATTGCATAAGCAAAATCGGCTTTTCTGTTTTGAATGAAGGGAGAGCAGCTATGAAATGTCCATATTGTGGTCACCTGGATAATAAGGTGATTGATTCCCGCCTCAACAAAGATGCTTCAATTACCCGCAGAAGAAGAGCATGCCTTTCCTGTGATCAACGGTTTACCACCTATGAAAGGTTGGAGGTAATGGTGCCGATGCTTGTGAAAACGGATGGCAGAAGGGAGGCATGGGACAGACATAAACTTGTCATCGGATTGCAGAAAGCCTGCGAAAAAAGGCCTGTCAGCCGCGATGATATAGATGAATATGTAGATACAATTGAGCACAAATTACAAGATTATGGGGCCAAAGAAATTCCCTCCAAGGTTGTAGGTGAGTGGGTTATGGAAGGGCTGCAGCAGCTGGATGAAGTCGCATATGTACGATTTGCGTCTGTTTATCGCCAGTTCAAAGACGTTAATGAATTTATGGATGAGCTAAAAAGTATACTCGACGCCAGGGCAGACGATGATGCCTGAAAATGACAAACACTACATGAACATAGCGATACTGGAGGCGAAAAAAGGTGAAGGAAGAACCTCACCGAACCCCTGTGTCGGCGCGGTGATTGTTAAAGACGGTCATATCATATCGAAGGGATACCATAAAAAATCCGGTAGCCCTCATGCCGAAGTAAACGCAATAAATAACGCAACTGAGCCTCTAGCCGGCTCGACCATCTATGTCACTTTGGAACCATGCAGCCATACCGGTAAGACACCGCCCTGTACCGAGCTGATAATAAAAAGTGGTATCTCTCGTGTCGTAATCGGTATGACTGATCCTAATCCCCTGGTAGATGGCAGCGGCGTGGCATTCCTTGAAAAAAACGGGGTAGAGGTGATTACTGGTGTCCTTGTGGATGAATGTGAAGAGATCATCCGACCGTTCATTAAATACATTACTCAGGGTTTACCCTGGACGATAATGAAGGGTGGAATCAGTTTGGATGGCAAAATCAATTATATGAAAGGCAAGGGCGGCTGGATCACTGGCAAAGAATCTCTTTGTGAAGTCCACAAAATCAGGGACAAAGTTGATGCGATTCTTGTGGGAAGTAAGACAGTTCTTGTCGATAATCCATCGTTGACAACGCGCATTTCCGAATCAACGGGTAGAGATCCCCTTCGAGTAATTATTGATACACATTTGCGATTACCGCTGAATTCCAAGGTTTTTCATATAGAGTCTGAGGCACATACCTGGATATTTTGTTCAGCTGGTGCATCTGTCGACAAAATATCCAGCCTCAAAATTTTAGGTGTGAAGGTGGTTGCTGTTGACGTGAGTTCTGGTGGTGTTGATTTGAGAGAGGTACTGAAAGCATTGGGAAAAGCCGGGGTCTGTTCTGTCCTTGTTGAAGGAGGAGCGCGGTTACATGGCTCCTTCCTGAAAGAGAAACTGTTTGATTCGGCGTATCTCTTCTACGCACCGCTTTTTGCCGGTGACAATGGCGTATCACTGGTAACTGGATACAGCTCCCGGGAAGGTAGCTCCGCCACCAGGCTCATCGATGTCCGGTATAAAAGGCTGGGGGATGATATGATGGTTACCGGCAGATTTCACTATGCTTCATAGTCTAGCTGCTGGCTTTCTTAAAAACAGATTTGATCTCAGGCAGGAGTTGTTGACACTCTTTGCTGTTTTTAAAATTAATGGAGAGTGTTATTTCGTCAGTTTCAAAAGCCTGGCTGTGTGAAAGGGAAAAATTCTTTGGCATTTCAAGATCTTTTACAAATCTGGCGAATTTGTTTTCTGATTCCAGATAGGTTGGAGTCAGTTTTTCCTGAAGTAAGTTTCCCAGATGCTGTGCCTTTTGAGGCGGGTTCATCTCTTCGTGGTTGAGAATGAGTTGAAGTTCATCGCCCTTTAAGAAATCGGATATTGTAGCGCGACTGCGATAGGCCAAATCTCGAATAAGAGAGAACAGCTTCTTCTGCTTTCCCCCTCCAAGAGAAAGTTCTTTAAACAGGGAAACCAAGGCCAGACGATCTTCAGGGTTTTTGAGTCTCAGGAGTTCCCCGATCATTTTAAACTGTAATCTACCGCAGTGTATCTCCTTGATGATATCAACGTCCATGGCAAGGATTCCCAGCATTTCATCAACGATCGAGGTCCGCGCTCTTATCTCGAGTCTTCCAAAAAAATTTTCAATAATTTCCTCCTTTGTCATGTACTCGATGGCTATCTGAACAAGACGTGCTTTTTCGGCAAGGGAAAGAGGCGTGCCTGATTGATCTGTTAAAAGAAGATCAAGGATGGACTTCTCAGGTAGGTTTCCAGGTAAAATAAAACAGCCGATTTTGTCTGAGTCAAGATACTTCTCAGCAATACGCAATCGTTTGTGACCCGAGACAACCTCGAACTTTTTATCCGGATGCGATAGTAGAAAAGGCGGGTGCACTATGCCGGTCTGGAGTATAGATTTTCTAAGTTCTTCAGGATACCAGTCACTGTCCCAGGGGTGTATATTCCATTTTCCGGTGAATTCAAGCTCGTGGAAAAAAACATACTGATAGAAGGGGAGCATAATCAGAGAGAGTAATAGGGAATAATGTGCCAAAACAACTTACCCTGAGTAAAGACGAAATGCTTCTCCACTCAGGGCATCTAACCACAAGGAAAGGGGTAAAAATAGATTGTCAAATCAGATCAGGATACGTTTATCTTATCTCTTAATATACCCGACGGCTTGAAGGTGACTACTCTTCTTGCGTCAAGAGTCAATTCAGCACCAGTCTGGGGGTTGCGCCCTCGTCTTGCATTCTTGTCCTTAACATTAAATTTGCCAAAACCACTCAACAGCAGGTCGGAACCCGATATGAGAGAATTTTTGGAAATACGAAGAAAAGCCTCTACTGAGTCAGTCGCCTGGGCTTTTGTTAATCCTTCATGCTGTTTGTACACCTGTTGTACAAGGTCTGCTTTAGTCAGTGTCATATATCCTCCTCCTAGGTAACTAAAGAATTCATCTAGCTGCGTACTACAGAGTAACCCTCTAACTACTACATGATATCTCTTTAAAAAATAATGTCAAACATATTAACATAATATACCAAATCAATCACGATAATATAAATTACATCATTACACTCGATAGTTTGAATATCGGGAGATACATCGCGACGACAATTCCACCGATCAGTCCACCCAAAAATACCATCATGAATGGCTCTATCATCGCTGTTAAATTCTCTACAGCCTGATCAACCTCTTCATCGTAAAAATCAGCAATTTTCTCGAGCATACTGTCGAGAGCGCCAACTGATTCGCCGACATTAATCATCTGCACAACCATGTTTGGGAATACGCCGCTCTCTTCCAGTGGTTCGGCTATTGGCCGGCCTTCGGCGATTGAATCACCAACCCTCAAGACAGCCTGTTCAATAACTTTATTGCCGGCTGTTTTGGCAACTACCTGCAGTGCCTCAAGAATTGGCACACCTGCACTGAGCATTGTACTGAGTGTTCTTGTGAATTTTGAGACAGCTACTTTGCGCAAGAGGGGGCCGAATACAGGTGAACGCAGCATCGCCTTGTCCATCAGAATCCGCCCCTTTTCGGTACTGTATACTTTTTTTACGATCATACTGATAATGAAAAAAGCAATGAAAATATATATAAAATTAGTTTTAAAGAAATCACTCATAGCCACTACTATAAGAGTAGGCAGAGGAAGACTGTGGCCAAACCCTTCAAACATGGATTGAAAAACCGGGACAACAAAAACCAGAATGACGATAAGAATAAGGATAGATATAGCTAGACAGACTGTAGGATAGGTTAAGGCACCTTTTATTTTCTTTTTCAAGACCATCGATTTCTCCATGAAAACGGAGAGTCGCGTGAGAATGGTGTCGAGAATACCCCCGGTCTCCCCAGCTTCTATCATATTATTAAAGAGATCATCGAATATCTTCGGGTGTTTGCGCATTGAGTCGGAAAGAGTAGAACCGGATTCAACATCAGATCGAATTTCACCCAGTGATTTTTTAAAGGTCGGGTTGCTTTGTTGTTTTTGCAGAATCTCAAGTCCTTGAACCAGGGGCAGGCCTGCATCGATCATGGTAGAGAGCTGCCTGGTAAAGATGACAATGTCTTTGCCGGTAACCTTTGGTTTGAAAATTTCAATATTTTCGAACAGGTCTTTTGGCTTTTCCTTGATGACAGGGTCAGAAATTCTAAGACGTTTAACCTGTGCTAAAGCGGAGGCTTGATCCGGGGCTTCAATTTCTCCCTTACGTTTATCTCCGTAGGAGTTTTTTCCTTTCCATACATATACTGGCATGTTCTTCTCCGATCTAAA
>CAXMTO010000304.1:0-4812 GCA_964196355.1 uncultured Myxococcota bacterium | reverse complement strand
CGAGAAGCGCATCTCGAAGTTCATGAAAAAGAATATCGACGCCAAGAAGCCGTTCTACGTTGCATATTGGCCACAGATTACGCCGTTCTCCGGTTTTCCTGAAAAGGTCACCGTGTCTGCAGGGTTGCTTCAGGAAGGAATCGCGCGTCTCGATATTTATATCGGCAGCTTGATGAAAGAGTTGAAGACCTTGGGCATTGAGGAAAACACCCTCGTCATCCTGATGGCTGACAATGGCCCCATGACGCACAACGGACCTCCAGGTATGGTGGAAACGCTCTACCGTGGTGGCAAAGGAGACTTCCTGGAGGGTGGCGTCCGCGTACCTGCTTTCGCGCGCTGGCCTGGAGTCATCGAAGAAGGCCAGATTGTGGGTGACATCATTCACGAAACCGACCTCTTCACCACTTTCGCAAACCTTGCCGATGCGCAGAAGCACATCCCGACCGATCGTATCATTGACGGAATAGATCAGACCTCGCTGCTGTTCAATGGTGATGGCAACAGCCGGCGCGACTACGTGTTCATCTACACCGGTAATCAACTTGCTGCGACCGTTAAAGGCCGTTACAAGCGTGATTGGCGGAATGCCCAGCCTGGTCTGAGCGGTCCCGAGTTCTATGACCTCTATAATGACCCACGAGAAGTTCAGGGTCAGCTGATTCCTCTCTTTCCAGTCAAGCCGATGTTCAGCATTATGAAGACCCGCCACTTGATGATGAAGCAGGCTTATCCGGACAAAGGACAGAATCGTGACTTCCCGTTCAAAAATGTCGTGAATGCACGGCCTGAAACGGTGAAAGCATCAAAGCCAAGGCTCGATCCCAAAAAACTTCCATTCGATCCACGTGAAGCGATTATGCAGGTTCCTGAATGGGATAACCTTGACCGTGGTTGGGGTGCCGGTAATTAAATATATTTACAAAATAAATTTTTTTGGAGGCAATTTATATGATAACAAAACGATCTATGAGTCCCATTATCAAGCGACTCACACTTGCAGCAATAGTGACCTTAAGCTTTGGTTTCCTGGCTGTTCCAGCACTGAGCGCGGATGGTATTGATCCTGATGCCGATAAGATTTTGAAGTCGATGTCCTCCTACTTGGGAGGTCTTTCAGCTTTCAGCATGAATGCTGATATTGATAACGAGATCATCGATCTTGCAGGCCAGAAACTGCAATTGAGCAGCGGGGCCGAGATTATCATGGAGCGACCCGGGAAATTTTACATACATCGACAAGGTGCATACGCAGACGCAGAAATTATGTTCGATGGCAAATCTCTGACAATTCATGGCATGGGCAAGAATGTTTATATGCAGGTTGAAAACCCGGGAAATATCGATAACGCTTTCAACACCATGGAGAACGAGATCGGTCTCGACGCCCCGGGCGCTGATCTCTTGTTGGCAAATTCATATTCCAGCCTTAGCGACGGTGTTACAAGCAGTGCCTATCTCGGTACAGCCATTGTTGGCGGGATTGAATGTCATTACCTGACATTTCGTGCAGCCAAAGTAGACTGGCAGCTTTGGGTCCAGACCGGTAAAACTCCGCTGCCTATGAAGTATATCATTACCACCAAGTGGGTGACTGGTGCGCCCCAGTATTCAATACGGTTCAGGGACTGGAATACCAAGCCGCAGATTAAAGCAGACCAGTTTACTTTCACAGTACCTGAGGGAGCCAGGAAGCTTGAGACAATCCCGGTTAACGAGGTGGGAGAGCTTATGATTGAGGAGGACAAGAAATGAAAATCAGAGCAAAAGTTTTGGTAATAGCAATAGGTTTTTTAGTAGCTACAGGACTCGTAGTGGATGTCTGGTCTCCTGTCAACCTGGTAAGCAGTGATGTCGAGGCGCGGGTCGGTAGACCGGCAACACCAGGCAGCGTAGCCGGAGTGGCCCGGCGATCAACGCGGCGAACAATCCGCCGGTCAACCATCTACATCGCCTCCCTACCCCCAAGCTGCACAACGATAGTCATCGAAGGACAATCGTGCTATCAGTGTGGAGGGACTTACTATCAGACTCATGGCACTCAATACGTGCAAGTGTATGTTGATTAATATGGGCTACTCATAAAAGACCTAATTAGATGAAAAATGAATTTTATCTGTATAATCCAAAAATGGACTTAGGCTTAGTAAATAAGACAATAACATAGTCTTCCTGTCGCTATGGCAGGGTGGATTTTTGATGTAAACCGAGATTTTTCTTGTGAGATATTATCATACTCTGCTCGTTATCAGTTTTCTGTTGCTGTGTACGTCTGTTTCAACACTGAGAGGTGAAGAGCAAAATTTGGACGAGATCAGTCGCAAGCTTGATAACCCCTTGACAAGCCTCTGGTCGCTCACCTTTGAGGATAAGCTCTTTGTCAAGGAAGGCGATGCCATTGAAGGTACAACGCTGGCCAATACGCTTTTCTTCCAGCCTGGCCTACCTATTCCGGTCGGCAGGAACAAGGATAAGGTATTCATCGTCCGTCCGGTTTTTCCCCTGGTCACCAATCCGGTCCTGGATTCAACCGATCCGGATGGAGTGGATGAGCATGAAACAGGGCTAGGCGATATTCAGCTTTTGTCACTTCTTGGACCAAGCCGTTTAGACGGTATTGTCTGGGGTGGAGGGGCCACCTTTAAATTCCCGACAGCTTCTGAGGATGTGCTCGGAGCTGGCAAATATCAGGCCGGACCTGCTGCCATGCTTTTTAAGCTGGGGAAGCCCTGGAATATAGGCACCCTTATTCAGCATTGGTGGTCATATGCCGGTGATGACGACCGGGCTGACACAAACCGGACCGATATACAGTATGTGATCCGCTACTCTTTGCCTAACGCCTGGTCAGTGGGCATGGGGCCAACCATATCCATTGACTGGGAAGCGGACAGCGCTGACCGCTGGACTGTGCCAATTGGGCTCGGTTTGACTAAGACAGTGCGTATGGGCAACACTCCCGTGAAATTCAGGGCAGAAGTACATTATTCAGTTATCCGTCCCGAGACTTTCGGCACCGAATGGACATTTATATTCCGCGCTGCACCGGTGATAAAAAGTCCATTTAATTGAGAAGTTGCTTCCAGGAGTTAAAATTGCTTTATGATCCTACCTGATAATGATATGGTTGATATTATAAAAAAATAACGAGTGGAATTTCATGAACAGAGTATTACAGAGTTTTAATCCCCACTTTTCATCTCAACGATTTTTCGCATTTGTCCTGGTTATTTTGTTCTCCTTCCAATTTCCTGCTGTGACATCTTTTGCACAGCAGGCCCTGAAGGATACGGATGGGGATAAGGTTGAGCAGGCTGAAAATACACCACCACCTGCTGTTGTAGTACCTTTAGGCCCGGAAGACGACTTTGACCGCGGTGTTCCCCGCTCCAGCGTGAAACGCTTTTTTGAAGCTGCAAAAGATGGCGACTTTGAAAGCGCTGCTCAGCACCTTGATCTCCGTAACCTGCCGCGTCAAATGAGAAATGCCCAGGGAATGGAACTTGCCCGGCAGCTCAAGGTCATCCTTGACCGTAGCCTGTGGATAGAACTTGATCTTTTGAGTGACCATCCAAAAGGATACGAAAACGATGGGCTGCCATCCTACCGGGACCTTCTGGGACAGATCGAAACTGAAAAGAAAACCTATACCCTGCTCCTGCAGCATGTCCCCAGGGATGACGGGGTAAAAATCTGGAAAATCTCCAATGCTACAGTAGCAAAAATCCCGGAGTTGTATGAACTTGCCGGTTATGGCCCATTCGGTGATTTTCTATCAGGCTTTATTCCTGAAGTGGAATTTTTTGGCACTTATTTATGGCAGTGGGTGGGTATGATAATCATCATGGTTTTCGCCTATCTGATTCTTTTTCCCCTTAAGTTGCTTGCTGTATTTCTTATCAACAAAAAAGAGAGAAAACCGCAGATAACACGTTTTGTAAAAGGGCCTTTACGCTTTTTTGTCTGGGTATTGATTATTACTTCCCTGAAAGACCTGCTCAGCCCCACGGTGGTATTGCAGGCCATGATGAAAGCATCCACATTAATTGTATTTGCTTCTGCCTGGATCCTGGTCCAGTTGTTTGACTTATTTATCGAATACCAGATTCATAAATTTGAAGAAAAGGATAAGTCCGAGACTATTGTTCTGCTTCACCCTTTAGCAAAGATAGTAAAGGTATTGATCATTTTAATAGCCTGTATTGTCTGGCTCGACAATATGGGATTCAAGGTTACAACGCTGATGGCTGGCCTTGGTGTCGGCGGTATTGCCATTGCCCTGGCTGCGCAGGCTATCTTCGCGGATATAATCGGCGCGGCTATCCTCCTTTTGTCTCGACCAGTGCGGGTGGGTGATTTTTGCAAGTTTGGGAATACCCTGGGAACAGTACAAGAGATCGGCCTTCGTTCCACCCGACTCCGCACCCTGGATAATACAGTCGTTTCGGTCCCAAATGGTGAGTTTTCAAAATTGCACCTGGAGAACTACACCCTACGTGAGATGGTCTGGTTCCACCCCAAAATCAGTCTGCCCTATGAAACCACCAAAGATCAGATCAGCACAATTACGTCCGGCATTGAAAACATGCTCAAAGAGCATTCCATGGTACATGACGAACCGATCCAGATATACTTCACCGAGATCGGCAATTCTTCCTTTAACATCGATGTGTTTTCCTATGTAAAAACCGGCGACTTCGGGAAGTATAAAAAGATCGCCGAAGAGCTGAACTTTGCGATAATGGACATTGTTGAAAAGGCAGGTGCCAGTCTGGCCCTTCCCAGCCGGAAAATGTATGTTGAAGAGGAAAA
>CAXMTO010000303.1:0-5347 GCA_964196355.1 uncultured Myxococcota bacterium | reverse complement strand
ATAATTTTTCCAGCGTACGCGTTATTGTTTATGATCCACAGGGGTAATAGCACAATCATCTTGAGCAGAAACGATTTCATCCATAACTCTAAAAAATCCAGGAAGTATGCAATATACACCCTGCGTTAGTTAAAACGATATGTCTTGATGGAATATCCATGCTAATACGTAGTCTAGTGACCGTTATGAGTCATGAAGAGCCAGTTTATAGTGCTGGCAGGAATGGTTGGAATGTCCATGAACTTGTCGTCCAGTTAGATAAACCTGAACGACAGCAGTGTGCCGTGAGTCGTCCTTGTAGACCAGGATTTGAACGGCGGCTATCGAGGAAAGCAGTCGTTCAAAATCTATCGACCATCGGCAGGAGTCGACCCATCTGGAGCATTCCCTTCAATGTTAACCAAATCCCTATCGAAAGTTACATTATCGTTTTTGTTGCCAGTAATTGATAAAAGCGGGTGCCTATTTTTATGTTGGGAAAATACGACTAAAAATCGCTATTTAGGGGTTTTTTATTTACGTATTCCGGTGATAGATTTTGCTATCACGGTTCAAAATTTACGCCTATTATAAAGCTGAGTCAAAGCGGATATACTCACTTAGTAATCTATGTAAATTGATAACGAAAAGAATGCTGGTGTAGAATTGGAGTTCAAATAATTAAGAAAGGGTGCCGCGTGAAAAAATTAATATTATTTGCTCTATTTCTGGTAATTCCGGTTGGTGCCTTGGGGGATGGTAAATGGGAGACTTCTAGATATACCGACCCGACGACCGATGAAGTTAAGTGCCTCCTTTCCTGTTTGCTCTGCGATAAAAATCTGGTTCAAGGTGCTAAGTCCTTTGTTTCGATTAACAAATCAAATGAAACAGGTTTGATGAATTTAGTGGCCGGCTTCCAGGGGGAACATATTGCTGCTCATCAAAAAGGATATTTCACAGTAGACAAGGGAAAAACCATAACCAGTGATGGTCAACATTACAGCAAGGAACTTGCCGCACACTTATTTGAATCCAATATCGATGTAATGATCGACCAAATGAAAGCAGGGCGTCTATTGCGGATTTCTCATGGAGGCGAAGTGTTCAAAATTAGCCTGATGGGATTCACTAAGGCTTTCAACGAGTATCTAGAGTGCAAGTGATAGTGCTTATATCAATGACCGCAGTTGGCCGAAATACGAAGTTCCACGTCGGTAACTGAGGGTCCGTTATTGAGATAGCAGAGCTTTATAGATAAAGGGTACAGTCCCCTTTTATCCCCATATTAATTTTTTTTATAGCACCCACTTATTTTTTATTATCTATTTTGGCATTATTAACTACATTCTAAGTTAGGGCATAGTCAGGAGTTAATCCCATGTCACCTAAAATATATCCCTATATCGATTATGAATCCGAGTATCAGGAAAAATTCATAGACATCACCCACAAACGGGCAAGCCGTAAAAAATATAATAATCAAGCCAGAAAGCGTATCGAAAAATTAGAAGAACGAAAAAAATTAAGAGAAGAGATTGGCATGGATGACGAGTATTGGGCGAAAGAGTAACCAGAGTATTGGAAGAGTAAAACCTACTCTCCTAAATACTGACCATGAGCACGACTGTCCCAACATTATTGGGATAAGAAAAAAACAAAACTAACCACTTTTTAATGACGATAACCTTACCCAGCCCTCGCTACCACTAAAACGAGAAAGTCGCCGTATGGGGCCTAAATTGGTGGGATATTATCTGGTCTTGCTCGGAAGCTCATCGTAGGTTTCTGAGTGTCCGTTCCTGGCCGATTGCTGACGAATCAACTGGAAAATTGAACGGCAGCTAATGGGAAGCCGACGTTCAGAATTGAAGTAGCGAGGACCGCTTTCGACCCACAAGAGTCATTCAGTACAGGCTGTAGGCATCGTCAGGTCTTCAGCGTATGCAGACGTTTAGCTGACCAAATAGGAATTTGCAAAATGAGCCAACTCCGGCCATTCACGGGACGGTAGGCTTTCTTCCGCTCCATGCCCGAGGCTGAACTTTGTCAATTGATTTTCAGCTTATGTAAGTTGTGTTGTTTATTCCCGAGATGTAAGGTGGTGTCATAGTCATATGGAAAATGATTTTATGCGCCTGAATCCATACTTTTTTCTGGTTATTTTTCTCGGGATCAGTGGGGGCGGTAATCCTGTGGCAGCAGAAGAAGGCCTCTCGCGTAACTGCCCTGCTATATTTGTCGATGTTGATACAGTATCCAGTAAAGATCTGGCCTTAGTATGCGATGGTGCAAAAAAGGCTCATGCATTCTTTCGATCTCATGGCATCGAGTTTAAACGACAGATTCATATAAATTTACATATGACTGGAATCAAGAATCAACCTGTCCATATCGGGTTGTATGGCGCTAAAAAGGATCATATTGACCTGCTTACTTTGGAGCATGCCAAATATCAGAGTGCTAAGCAGCCCCCCTTCGGCATGCAGATGAATGAATCTCTCTATGTGAGCTTTGTCGTACATGAAGTCGCTCATGCAATTGCAGATCAGAATTTCAAGAACGGAACTTCCTCATTGATCGTCCATGAATACCTTGCCTACGTAGCACAATTGGCCACGATAGAACCGCATTCGCAAGCGGATATCCTGCAGCGATATGATTTAGAGCCTTTTACAAGCTTAGAAAATATGTCGCAAATTTACTTTGAACTCAATCCGAGTGCCTTCGGTTTGAAGGCCTTTAAGCATTACCAGTCCTTATCTGAGCAGAGCCAGTTCATACAAGATCTGCTATCAGGGGTCATTAAACCCGAAGATCAACAACTAGAGTGGTACTAGACCCGCGGGCGCAGGTTTCCGGTCTGAGGCGGATTGCGAGTTTTACTGTGGCCACTGCTATTTGGGTCGAAACTACTCATTCGATATAACGGCCCTAAACGGCAGCAATGGGTCATAGGATTCATTCGATTTAGTGAACCTAAATACCTGTTTTGGCATGGACTTGCCGCTCATGTTGACACCCATGAATGTCAGCAGCTGGCCGTTTCCCGAAGCCTAGACCTCGCTCATATGCGTCCGCTTTGCGATTAGGCCAAAGAATCAAAATCATGGATAATCTATTCTGTCGAATAGGGCTTTTGTGAATACTATGGCCATAATAAGATCACAATGAAGGGTGAACGTTTGTATGGACACGATGCAACAAATATCGGGAGGAAACGAAAATGTATACGCTTTACGACGGTGTTCAAACCGGAGGTATTTTCGTAAGTGCGGCACTTGAAGAGGCTGGCTTAGAATATGAGCTTGTAAAGATAGATCTTCGCAAACAAGAGAATTTCACCGAGGAGTATGCTCAGATAAATCCCCGCCAGCAGGTCCCATCATTAAAGCTCGATGATGGTTCAATCATGACTGAAGGCGTGGCTATTATGATTCATATTGCTGATTGCCATCCGGAGAAATGTTTATTGCCACCATCGGGCACGGCAGAACGCGCTCAGGCTATGCGCTGGCTATTATTTTTTGCAACGAACGTATATGAGGGAGAAAACAGGAAAGTGCATTCCAAGTGGTACGTGAGCGATGCAGAATGTGCTGAAGCGGTAAAGGAAGCCGCAGTTGAGTACGTCAATTGGCATTACCAAATATTTGAGGGAGCACTTGGAGATGGCCCTTATCTCTTTGGTGAAAGACTCGACCTGGTAGATATATACGTTTGGATGCTAATTCAGTGGCACGGTGACTTAAGCTGGTTAGAATCGAATTGTCCAAAAATAGTCAAGCTGGTTAGAACTGTAATGAGCAGACCCAAAATAGAGCCCATTCATATGGAGATATTTGGAGCTGGCATCGGCTTGATGCCCTAATAGTAATTTGCACAACAACGTATACCCCTGAACACATTCAGGCGTCCGCATATGGTCGATTCGAGAAATCCGATAAGCGACTTTCAGTGCCTGTTATTGGGATGAATTGATTGGCACTGTTGTTACGTATTGGTTCGGGTGATAGCATCGATGGGTAAAGTTGATAAAAAACAACGTAATACCAACATTTCGACATGGCTATCTTCCGTACTCCAACCCTTTGTCTCAAAAATGGTGAAGTGCTTTCGGATGTTGAAATTGCTTACGAGTGCTATGGAGAGCTGAATCCAACCAAAAGCAATGCCATTCTTGTTACGCATGGCACTACCAGCAGCCACATTGCCGCAGGCACAGTCACGATGGATCGACGTAGGGGTTGGTGGAACGAAGTAATTGGCCCCGGCTTATTATTCGATACCTCAAGGTATTGCATTGTATCCTCGAATGCTTTGGGTTCTTGTTATGGCTCCACCGGTCCTGCCTCAATTAATCCCGTGGCTGGCAAGCCGTATGGCACCTGTTTTCCTGAAATCTGCCTTGAGGATATTGTAAGAGCACAACAATTATTATTGCAGTCCCTGGGCATCCAAAAACTTGTTGCTGTTGCAGGCCCATCAGTCGGCGGTTTTCAAGTGTTTCAGTGGGCGGTGACGTTTCCGGAAAACATGGCGGGCATAATAGCCCTCGATACCGCACCTAAGGACATCCTTGAAACAGGCTCTAGTCTCAACAATCTTCTCAGCGATTTATCAGCCGATCCTAGCTGGAATAATGGAGACTATTACGCCAGTGGAAGTATGGAGAACAAGCTGACTGAGATCAGAATTAATACACTTAAAAGCTTTGGATTTGAGGAAAAACTGGATGACAGCCTGGATGAAATTGCCCGCGAAAAAGTGCTGACCGATACAGCTCGTGAATGGGCACGCGAATTTGATGCCAATTGCCTGATCACCCAAATGCGGGCAATGGCGTCTTTCGATGTAGAGGGCGAATTAGACAAGATTCAAGCGAAGGTGCTTTACATTCTATGTGATACCGATGAATGGTTTCCTTCGAGTATCGGCAAAGAGGTTACATTAAAGCTTACCAATGCAGGGGTAGACGTCAAATTCCTGGAAGTCCACAGTCGCCATGGCCACTATGCTACGACAGAGGAACCTGAAAAATGGGTCCCTGAAGCTGAGAAGTTTTTGCAAAAATTAAATACATAAAGGCTCGGTAGCTCAGTGTCTCTTGTTGGCCGACTGGAGAAGTTTCCGCTGATTAATTGAACGTCAGCTATCGGGAAAGCCGACCTTGAGAAATTACTATCCTATAGCCGCTTGCGGCCCTGAGCGAACTATCAACGCCGGTTTAAAATGTGAGGCGCGTTTAAGCGCCGAATCATTTTGAAGCACTGGTTAGGCATATTCAAAATCACTCTAACCCTTCACGATTTCCCCAGTCAGATTGTCTACAACAATCGGTGTTTCAAAGTACTGACTTTCCGGTTCA
>CAXMTO010000302.1:0-6166 GCA_964196355.1 uncultured Myxococcota bacterium | reverse complement strand
GTTTTTTATTATGGAAGTCCAGGGGTAAGGTACTAATAAACAAAACGTAATTATGAAAATAGAGCCCAGAACACTGCAGCAGAGGACGCTGATCTTTATTTTGCTGCCGACCTTTTTACTCCTGGTAATTCTGTTGCTCGTAGGCTTTGTATTTGTCAGAGATATATTGCTTAATCAGTGGGGGGAAGCGGCAGTATCAAAGCTGCAGCGTTCAGCTCACCTGATCGATATGCGCTTGCAGGAGCCAAAGAAACTTCTACTGCTCCTGCAGGATGGAGAGGATTCTGATGTAGATCGAAAGCTTGTAAGCTACATTGTCCACCGAATTGAGCAGCTCGATGGTGTTGTCGAAGTGAATATCGAGTGGCCGCCCCGGTATCTGGAGCAGAATATAGTCTCTGCGCCAGGATCAAATGATGGTTTGGGGAAGAACAGTCACTTTCAATCGAAGAGATTTGATGTCAGTTCTCCGAAATATGACAGCCGGGTGAACAATCGGACTATTTCGTTGGTTTCTCAAATAAAAAGTATAAAAGATGGTTCTCTGGGTCGTGTGGAGGTGGTCATCTCCTTTGATGCCCTTATCGAACATATTATCAACGCTCCCTGGTGGAAAAGTTATAAGGCGTACCTCCTGGATGGCGAAAACAATGTGCTTACCAGCACCGGTCTGGAGCTTGGTCTGGAAGACTATTTTCCTATGAGGGCATTTGGCACTATAAGTGTTCTTGAGCATGATACGCTGCAGGCAATACAGGACAGCAGTTCGGGCACAGTGTTCGGTTCAGGGTATCCCCCTGAAGAAATAAGTGGGTTTTATCATCTTGCTGAAGTGCCATGGACCATGGTGATTATTGCTCCAGGTAAAGAAGTACTGAAACCTATTACCCAGTTTAGCCGTATTTATTTACTGTCCTTTGCTGTGTGTATTTTTCTTGTCTTGATATTCATACGAGTGGCGGTGAACCGTGTTACAACCGGGATTAAGAAAATATCTATCGCTGCGGATGATCTGGCAAATGGAAAATTTGGTCCCCCCCTTGAGGTCTCGACTCGAGATGAGGTAGGTGAGCTTACTGGAAATTTTAATACAATGACTCATCAGCTCAGACATCGCCTTGAGCTGAAAGAGGCCATCGACGTTGCGAGAGAAGTGCAGCAGAACCTCCTGCCAGGGGAGGGATATATGAGTGATGGCGTAGAGATCAGTGGTATCAGCCTGTATTGTGATGAAACAGGCGGCGACTACTTCGATATCCTCAGGTTTTCCGGGAGTGATGGCAGAGTTGCTGCTGTAGTCGGCGACGTGGTGGGGCATGGTGTCGGAGCAGCGCTATTGATGACCACGGTGAGAGCTCTTATACGATGCCGTACCGTTCAACCTGGAGGCCTGGATAAAGCGATGGATGATGTGAACAGGCTGCTGTATCAGGATACGGCTAAGTCAGGCAGCTTTGTTACTCTTTTTTATCTGGAATTTGACCCACTCCAGAGAAAATTCCGGTGGATCCGTGCCGGTCACGATCCGGCTATAATTTACACGCCTGAAAATGGTGAATTTTCTGAGCTGAAAGGAAAAGGCATTGCTTTGGGAGTAGACCCTGACTGGCTTTTTGAGTGTAATGAGATATCTCTTGGAAAGGAGACGCAGCTCGTCCTTCTCGGTAGTGATGGTGTCTGGGAAGTTGAGAACGGGAGTGGCGAACAGTTTGGTAAAGGGCGGGTAAAAGAGATTTTAGCCAATCATAGCGATTTGCGTCCTGCCGCAATAGTGCAGGTCGTTGTTGACGAAATCGCTCTATTCAGAGGAAAAACCTCCCAGCCTGACGATATAACCCTTGCTATAATCAAAGTTGATGGTCCCGTAACAGCCTCAATTAAGTAGTTTTTGTTATTTCCGCCTTGTGCTTAAATTTAACACCGGTAAAGATTGAAGAAATAAGCCCTTCCTCGCCTTTGATATCATTCCAGATGACGAAATAAATATGGATAACCGCAAAAATCATAAACCACCACATCATGCAGTGATGGAGAAAGCGGCCCCATTGCTGGCTGCCAAGTAATTTGACCCCCAACCCCTGCACAAAGGATACCTCCGGGTAGAGCATGTAAAAGCCGCTCAGTATCATGAAGAGTGCGGCGAAAAAGGTGATCAGATACATGGAACCAGCAAGGATATTGTGGCCCAGGCGATCGTCATGCCTGTCACTGATATAGCTGTAAAGCATCAGTGTTCTAAACAGGTTTTTTAGATTTCGCGGGGTAACCGGCAGGATATCCCATATCCTTTCCTGTTTATTGCCAAAAATGTAGAGGAAAAACCTGATCAGTACGGCAGAGGAAAAAGTATAGGCCGCAAGGAAATGGATATAACGCATATAGGCCATCGGCCAGACACCGCTCCCTTCAATCATGTTGTTCGTCCATGGATTATTAATATAGAATCCAGTTACTACAAGAAAAATAATGGACAGTGCGAACATAACGTGGAAGAGGCGGAGCAGCAGGCTCCAGCAATGCTGTTTTTCGTAGGTTACCATTATGTGACCTCCATTAGTGCCTTACTCCTGAAAACCTGTCATAAAAAACAAGAAATCCGGAGAGTGCATTGAAATTAGAAACTTAAAGTAAACACCAAGGCACTTATACCCTTCAGGTAAGCGATAGACTCCGAGCGGGTACTGAAATGAGTGCTGACTTTTTTACCGTACACTGGTGTTAGAGAACTTTTACCTTCATTACTTCTTTACCTTCCGGATCCAGCATATGGACGGCGCAGGCAATACACGGGTCAAATGAATGGATTGTGCGAAGTACCTCAAGAGGTCTCTCCGGGTCAGCAACCGGGTTACCTACGAGAGAAGCTTCATACGGTCCGGGTTGGCCTTCTGCATCGCGAGGGCCGGCATTCCAGGTGGAAGGTACGACACATTGGTAGTTTTTGATCTTGCCGTCCTGAATCACTATCCAGTGTGAGAGAATACCCCTTGGAGCTTCGTGTACGCCGACACCGCGCTGTTCACCTTTCGGAAAAGTGGGTGGGTTATAGATTTCGTAGTCATTTGAACCGATGTTGTTGACAAGAAGTTCCCAGTGATCAAGGCAAAGATCGGCCATCATACCGGCTCGGACGGCACGTGCTGCGTGACGTCCGATGGTGCCGTGGAGGATCTCAGGCCCGACCTTCACTCCCGCAACTGTGCTGATGCGAGCCAGGACTGCGTCTACACTTTTAACGGTAAGCTCGTGGCCCTGGGCATAGCCTATTACCATCTGGGCGAGAGGGCCTACCTGCATCGGTCTGCCCTGAAAACGCGGTGCCTTTAACCAGGAGTAGCGTCCTTCATCCTCAAAATCGCTATATTGAGGATCAGTTGTCGATTCCCAGGGATGCTTTGACCAGTCACCGTCGTACCATGCGCGGGCTATCGACTCTTCAACGTTCTCCTTAAAGTAGGGATCAGCGAGGCCGACAATCGGCTTGACGGTGCTCAGGTCCCCGCCAAATAGAGTGCCGCCGGGCAGGTCGGATACTGTTCCTGCAGCGTTACGGAACATATCTGGGGCAGCCAGGTAGTTTGTAACACCTGCGCCGTAAGGAATCCAGTCGGCATAAAGAGCGCCAACGGCCACAACGTCAGTTACATAGACCATTTTAATGAAGTCCCTGACCTCGGAAACCAGCTGCTTGATATAGTAGAGACGCTCCATCGTCACCGCGGTCTGATTATCCGGGTTAAGGTTAGTGGTCACCCCCCCGACAGAGAGATTTTGGATATGCGGGTTTTTGCCGCCTATGATTGCCAGGGCCTGCGTAGCCTTCCGCTGGTAGTCGAGAGCTTCGAGGTAATGGGATACTGCCATAAGATTTGCCTCAGGCGGCAGCTTCATCGCGGAATGACCCCAGTAGGCATTGGTAAAAGGTCCGAGCTGACCACTTGCGACAAGAACCCTGAGCTTTTCTTTAACAGCAGCAAAGCGTTTAGGGCTGTTTCCCGGCCAGTCAGAGAGGCTGTCGGCAAGTTTTGCTGTGGCAGCCGGGTTTGCGTCGAGTGCCGAGACGACATCTACCCAGTCAAGGGCAGAAAGTGCGTAGAAATGCACAATATGGTCGTGCAGGCAATGAATTGACTGCACCATATTTCGGATAAGCTGGGCGTTGAGCGGGATTTCGAGTCCGAGTGCATTTTCTACTGCTCGGACGGAAGCCAGAGCGTGAACAGTGGTACAGACACCACAGATACGCTGCACAAAAAGCCAGGCATCTTTGGGATCACGACCTTTAAGGATGTTTTCAAGTCCGCGATACATCTGCCCTGATGACCACGCTTTAGTAATTTTTCCTCCATCTACCTCGACATCTACTCTTAGGTGACCCTCGATCCGGGTGATCGGATCAATGGTAATTCGCTGAGCCATATGTGAAACCTCCGTTAATTAGCTTTTACCTTTTATCAACCGTTTTCCAATTCCGACCACGGCATGAACACCAACGGCAGCAGCTGTTGCACCCAGTACAATTTTACCTGTTTTATCGGCGCCTTGAACGATACCGGCAGCAGGGATTTTTACATCCGGCAGCCTCTCGTAGAAGGGTGTCATGGTATCCCAGAAACCGGGTTCTGTACATCCAGTACAGCCATGACCAACACTTACCGGCCATACACCGACGTCGTTAAAGCGTACAGCAGGGCAGTTTGCAAAAGTTTCGGGCCCCTTACAGCCGACTTTGTACAGACAGTAGCCGAGTTTATGGAACTCGTCCCCGAACTGTTCCACGAATCGTCCTTCATCAAAATGAGCTCTTCTCTCACAATGATCATGGATTCTGCGCCCATACGCAAAAAGCGGTCTGTTCAGCTTGTCGAGGGCCGGCAGCCTCTTGAAGGTTAAATAGTGGAGAATAGTTCCAAGGAAAGAAATAGGGTTAGGAGGACAGCCGGAAATATTCACGATCGGTGTGTCGCTTACCAGCTCCTGTACGCCGACCGCACCGGTTGGATTCGGTGCGGCAGCCTGCACCCCGCCAAAAGATGCACATGTGCCGATTGCAATAATGGCAGAGGCTTTGGGAGCAACTTCAGCCAGGATATCCATAGCGGTTTTGCCGGCGATTTTGCAGTAGATGCCGCCATCTTTCGTTGGGATGGCACCCTCCACCACCAGAATAAATGGATGGTTTGCTACGGTATCAAGGAGGTTGTGTTCAGCCTGATGACCTGCGGCAGCCATTATTGTCTCATGGTAATCAAGGGAAATGATATCGAGTATGAGACGGGCCAGATCAGGGTGAGAAGACCGGAGCAGACTCTCTGTACATCCTGTGCACTCCTGGAAGTGCAGCCAGATGACCCTCGGTTTTTCTTCTGTTGCCGCGGCCTCAACGAGTTTTGGAATCATCGCATCAGTCAGCCCCAGAGCAGCGGCAGCCATTGTGCATCCCTTAAGAAAACCACGCCGATTAAGCTGCGGATCCAGAGTTTTGTCCACCCTATCTACCATATGCCCCTCCTGTTGCTGTGATGATAATTGTGCGTCAGGCACTACTCCTAAAACATCGTGAATATTGGAAAATGAAAAACGGCTGCAAATTGGAACTACTAAATCTACAAACGAGAACAAGAGAATGTATTGATAAAGCAATTGTGCAGACAGTGCAGGAATGGTTTGGCTCCGCGGGCCTTTTGTCTGCGACAAAGCAGTATTTTGGCAAAAAACTAAGGAAGATTACACTCCCTGAGAGGGAAGATCAAGGGAATTCTGGTCATTTTGTTGAACCAGAAACCTGTCATAACAGGTAGTTGCAGCTTTGTTAAGATTGCACGGATACAAAATTGGAGGGGTTGTACAGTCTGACCAGTTAAGGTCGGGCGTGGATGAGTGCTGGACAAAGGAGAGGCAGCTATTTTTTAAACCCGAAAATACCGCCTTTGGCCGCAGTGGAGAACGCCGGTTTGGTTTTACCGGGGGATTGTCTTATTCTTGAAAGCGGTTTGGGTTTGTCCTGTCTGGGGGATTCAGACTTCAGCTGCTCTTCAGTGATCGATGTTCCTCCTGTGGTTTCAATGTAAAAATCGTAGAAGAGTGAACATTTTTTGAAATAGCTTTTATTTTGGAGCCATTTGGGCCAGCTGTCATTTTTTCTGTTGTGTATCAGGGACGAGAG
>CAXMTO010000301.1:0-9559 GCA_964196355.1 uncultured Myxococcota bacterium | reverse complement strand
CGATTACATCTTTTTGAAAAGCTCAAGGGTTCTTTCCCGGGTCATCAGCTTTTCCCAGTCCGGCCCGAGGCAATTCTCCCAGAGTGGAACTAACCCAAGGGCTGTGGTTACCATGAGGTCAAGAGCTTTATCGTCCATATTGGCGGTTATATTTCTTGGCAGGTTTATCCCATGTTTTTCCATCATCGCCCGAAATCCTCGCACTCCTTCGGGATAAAACTCCTCCAGACAGTCGAAAGCGATACAACAACCGACGCCATGATGAGTTCCAAGTACATAGGAAAGACCATAGGAAAGGGCATGGCAGGCACCGACCTGGGAGTAAGCAATACTCATGCCGCCGAAATAAGAGGCCATCATCAACTTATCATCCTTCTCCTGATGATCTTCAAGAAATACCTGACGGCAAAGATCTATCGATTTTTCACCGTAAGCCTTACTGAACTCGTTGATAAAGGTTCCATTCAATGATTCAACATCATGGATGTAGCAATCCATTCCTGTATAAAACCATTGCTCTTTCGGTACGCCAGCGATCAGCTCCGGATCGAGTAATATCTGATGAAAGAGCGTATAATCAGAATTAATACCAAGTTTTTTGTCAGGTCCCGTCAAAATGGTGGTTCTGGATATTTCCGCCCCTGTACCGGAGAGAGTAGGCACAGCAACGTGATAAACTGATGAGTTTTGTATGAGATCCCACCCCTGATAGTCAGTTGAAGACCCCGGATTATTCAACATAAGCGCGAGAGCCTTGGCAATATCCATAGTGCTCCCTCCACCTATACCAACAATACCGTCAGGGATAATTTCGCTGTAATTGCGGATTTGCTTCACGAGCTGATCAATATATACGGTTTTGGGTTCATCATCGACGTTAACCCTCAATAACAAATCATTACCATCGAGCGGCAATCTGCTCTCCAGAGGTTTTCCCTCGAAAACATCATCAACCACAAATACAAAATAGGAGCCCTTTGTTACTCTTTGGGGCGCAAGAATATCCCCGAGTTGATTAAAGGCACCCCGGCCAAATATAATGTTAGGTACTATACTGAAATTTCGATACATATTTTAGTCCGTAGGAAAGTTAATAAAGTTATTCATTATCCGGCTAAAAGCTCGGGAAGGCTGTGCTTCTCACCTAACAGATATTTATCTAAAACTCAAGGATGATTTCCTCTCGAAAAATCACTCTTGCCCTATTTTCATTCCATTTTTCACTGATTATCTTTATGATTAACGGTATGATACAGAGTGCAGTTAATTTAAGATAACATAGTCTACAAAGAACCAGGCTGACATCGATTCTAAAAGAGTTCTCCGCCAGGGAGAGGAGGAAATGTAATGCAGACAATACATGAGGAGAGTGCCTTTACTTCCCTGCAGCAGCAAAATCCTCTGGCCGTTGAAGAACGCATTCAGCTGTGCGCCCCCTTCTCGCAACAAACAAGAACCTGGGTTAAAAATCTCAGTAAAGATCATACCAACGTCACCAAATACAGAGCCCTTCGCAGCCAGATATTTGAACTCTTGAATATTTCAAATTTCAGCGAGCTGGAAAGGCTCATCAGATATCCCAACCAGCAAGAAAGCCGGAGCGACCGGGCATACGATCTCCTCGGGAACATGTTTGGTCTTAACGGAACTTCCCGAGAAATAAGGACACATGTTCATGGGTTTGCCCACACCGCTGACAGGGTGGTTAACTCACTCAAAGTAAAGATTCTCAAGCCATACACCTCACACATCGCCATTACCAATGAAATTGAAGTAGCTAACGATCCGGTTGAACTCATCCTTATCATGTTCAACGACCGGTATCATAAAAAAGCCCGATTTGAGGCACGGCGAAAACTTATCCTGATGAATCTTGCCGGTTCAATTGACCAGAGAGAGCGTGAGACCGGAATAGAAGATAAATTTTCCAGTTTTCTCCATTTTCTCAATGACTACGTCTGGAGCAGCAACCAGAAGATAGGTGAGCACGATATCGCCTTTCTCCACTCTACCCACTCGGAATCTGATTTCAGCTGCAAAGAGGTTCGTGTAATAACGGGAAAACAAGCCAAAGAGCTGCAACCTCTGAAAAACACCAAACTCACCCTGCTGAAGCGGCGGAGATTCACCTCGACAGGCGGGGAAATACCTATCTATGTTTCAATCAGAAAAAAGCCACATGAGGCCAAAGTATTAAAGCTCCTTAGAAAAAATGAAAAGAACCCTGCCGTAGCAGTTGACGACGAACTGGGTCTAATGGCAGTTCTCAACTCCGTTGCAGAAATTAAAATATTTCAGAATCACCTCACGCGAAGTGCTGCCAAGGCGGATTCTTTTTTAGTCCTCGAAGATATATCCGATACTCTTACCGGTTCGACCCCCTATAAATCGACAACTGCGGGGTCAAGCAGCAAGACACCAATGCTCAAATTCTTTGCACGGCTTGGCGGAATGCGGGTGGAATTCATTATCCATACGAACCAGTCATGGCTGAACTACATGTACCGAAAAGATGTCGCCCACGACGAATATGAGGTAAGGAGAATATTTGACTCGGGAGTCACTGAACTCCTCTTCCCCAAAAGCATCTATCATCTTGATCACCAAAGTATACGAAATGAGATGATACGGCTTTTCAGGAAACAGATAGAAGATTAACCGCGTACCATCGATAGGCGTCTTCCAGTCCATCAGACAAACTCATCGACGGTGCCCAGCCAAGCGAGTTCATACGACTGGTATCCATAAGTTTTCTCGGAGTACCGTCGGGTTGTACCGGATTAAATACTGTTTGTCCTTTAAAACCAACCAGCTTTGCAATAATCCGGGCTGTTTCCTCGATGGTTATGTCCAGCCCAGTACCTACATTCAGAAAAGAGGGCTGCTCTCCTTCAAAGTTGGTCTGTGGCAAATTCATAACATGAACCGATGCCGAGGCCATGTCATCGACATGTAAAAATTCCCGCCGTGGAGAACCTGTTCCCCAGAGCTGCACTTCCGGCTGTGTGTTCGGGGCAAGGTTCCCATTTACTGAAGAATATCCCATGGCCTTCTGAATATCTGCAGGTATTGCCCCGTATACCTTCTCATCTTTCTGAATGGCCTCGAGGTGCCCTTCCATCGCAAGCTTTGCCAGGTGGTATTTCCGAATCATTGCAGGAATTACATGGCTGTTTTCCAGATGATAGTTATCTCCAGGACCGTATAAATTAGTTGGCATCACTGAACGATAGCTGGTGCCATACTGGCGGTTATAGGATTCACACATCTTTATCCCTGCAATCTTGGCGATAGCATAGGGCTCATTTGTCTGTTCAAGGGTCCCCGTCAGGAGCGACTCTTCTGCCATCGGCTGTGGGGCAAATTTGGGGTATATACATGAACTGCCAAGAAACAGGAGATTTTCAACACCTGTCTTATACGCCTCATGGATTACATTCGCCTGGATCATCAGGTTCTTATAAATAAATTCACCACGATATGTATTATTGGCGTGAATACCGCCCACTTTTGCAGCGGCAAGAACAACCCTGTCTATTTTTTCAGCCCGAAAAAATGCACGCACCTGATGTTGATCTGTCAAATCCAGCTCGCCATGGGTCCGGGTGATAATTTTATCACAACCCAGCTTTTTCAGTTGCCGGATAATGGCAGAACCTACCATACCTCTGTGTCCTGCTACAAAAATGCATTCATCATCTTTCAACTTACTCATGATGGTTAAGTACGGTAAACCCTTCACTTTTGCACAGTTCATCGCGCCGGGCCTCTTCAAGATCAAAGCGCATCATCTCAGCTACCAGCTCACTGAAACTGGTCTTTGGCACCCAGCCGAGTTCTGCTTTTGCTTTGCTCGGATCACCCAGCAGAGTCTCTACCTCAGTAGGCCTGAAATATCGTGGGTCGACACGGGTGATAACATCGCCAATTTTCATACAATTGGTTGATCCGTCCTCCGGTATTTTTTCAACTATACCTCTCTCATCAACACCCGTACCCTCCCAGCGCAAACCAATACCCAGTTCAGCCGCTGCTGCATTGACAAAATCCCGTACCGAATGCTGTACCCCCGTAGCAATAACAAAATCATCAGGAATCTCCTGCTGCAGCATCAACCACATCATCTGGACATAGTCCCGGGCATGCCCCCAGTCACGCTTGGCGTCCAGGTTGCCCAGGTAGACACAATCCTGCAGACCAAGAAAGATTCTAGCCAAAGCTCTTGTTATTTTCCTGGTGACAAAGGTCTCCCCGCGAAGAGGAGACTCATGGTTAAAAAGGATACCGTTGCAGGCGTAGATATTATATGCCTCACGGTAGTTCACCACAATCCAGTAGGCATACAGTTTTGCCACTGCATAGGGTGAACGCGGATAAAACGGTGTCTTTTCCGTCTGAGGGGTTTCCTGAACCTTTCCATAAAGCTCTGAAGTGGAAGCCTGATAAAATCGTGTTTTTTCTGTTAATCCGAGAATACGGATAGCCTCAAGTACACGTAAAGTCCCCAGGGCATCTGAGTTTGCTGTATACTCAGGCTCCTCAAAAGAGACTGC
Organism: uncultured Myxococcota bacterium; assembly: GCA_964196355.1. Taxonomy (GTDB): domain Bacteria; phylum Desulfobacterota; class Desulfobulbia; order Desulfobulbales; family Desulfocapsaceae; genus Desulfomarina. The sequence continues at coordinate 5,006 of CAXMTO010000301.1, read as the reverse complement.
TACGTGGGACTGGGCTGCCAGGTTATAGATCTCATCCGGCTGTACCTTACCGATGATATGAATCAAACTGGAGGAGTCAGTTAAATCGCCATGATGGAGTATAAAATTTCTGTCTCCCATGTGCGGGTCCTGGTAAAGATGGTCAATTCGATCCGTATTGAAAAGAGAAGCCCTTCTCTTGATGCCATGAACCTCATATCCTTTTTTCAGTAAAAATTCCGCCAGATATGCCCCATCCTGCCCTGTAATTCCTGTGATTAATGCCTTTTTCATATAATTCTCGTAGCAAATAAATATTATTCTGTGAATTGAATCGTAACCCGGACGTGACTATTCATATCAGTATCGAACGTCCGCGCCCAATACCATAATAGGCAAGCCCTATTGCCTCAACTCTGGCAGGGTCATAGAGGTTACGTCCGTCAAAAATCACCTTATCCCTTAATTCGTCATGCAGCTGCTCAAAATCAGGAACCCGAAAACTCTTCCATTCAGTCACTATAACCAGTCCGTCCGCACCATGTAAGGCACTCTCTTTCGTTCCCATCAGCACCAGATCATCCCTGGTTCCATAGATTCGCTGGGCCTCTTCCATGGCTTCCGGGTCATATGCCTGCACCCTGGCACCTGCCGCCCACAATGCCTCAAGGAGCACCCGGCTTGAGGCCTCACGCATATCATCAGTATCCGGTTTAAAGGAAAGGCCCCAGATGGCAAACGTCTTACCGACAACCCCATCCTTATAAAAAGATGAAATATGCTCAAAGAGTTTTTCTTTCTGCTTATGATTGACACTCTCCACAGCTTTCAGGATCTTTGCCTCAAAACCTATCTCACTTGCCGATCTTTCCAAAGCCTGCACATCTTTCGGGAAACATGACCCGCCGTATCCGCAACCGGGATAAATAAACTGATATCCAATACGGGAATCAGATCCAATTCCCCTGCGCACCTGTTCTATGTCTACCCCCAGCCGTTCAGCCAGATTAGACATTTCATTCATAAAAGAAATTTTAGTGGCCAGCAGACAGTTGGCTGCATATTTAGTGAACTCTGCACTGCGCACGTCCATGATCATAATCTTGTCACGATTCCGACCGAACGGTTCATACAACTCTCGTACCTTTTTCTCGACTTCGGCGCTGTCGGTACCGACAATGATCCTCTCGGGGCGCATGCAGTCCTCAAGGGCCGAGCCTTCTTTCAAAAATTCCGGATTAGAGGCTACATAAAAAGATGCATTCAGGTTTCTGGCTTTGAGGATCTCTCCCATATGCGCTTTTATCTTATCCGCAGTTCCTACAGGTACTGTCGATTTATCAATAATAATTTTGCTATCGTTCATGAGCTCGGCAATCTTTCCCGCAACTGCCAGGACATACTGCAAATCAGCACTGCCGTCCTCATCCGGCGGAGTACCGACAGCAATAAACTGAAGTTCAGCATGATCTACGCCCCGTTGTGCATCGGTGGTAAAATCGAGACGATTTTTCTTATAATTTTTTATTACCAGATCGGATAAACCCGGTTCAAAGATTGGAGTCGCACCATTTTTTAAACTCTCTATTTTCTTTTCATCCACATCTACGCAGCAAACATGATGCCCTACATCCGCGAGCACTGCCGCCTGCACCAGGCCAACATACCCGACACCAAATACCGTTACATTCATAGCATCCTCTTATCTGCAAATTAGTACCGTACTCCAGAAACCCTGCCATAAAAAACAAGAAACCACCTTTTACTCCACCTCTGTAACATGCCTCCTCAACTTAATCATCAAACAATATAGCCCTGGTCTTCAAGATAAAGTAAAATCTCCTGTACCGCCTCCATGGGAGTGACTTTCGATGTATCGATCATCAGCTCTGGATTGGAAGGAGGTATATACGGGTCGGTGACGCCGGTTACCCCTTTCACCTTTCCCGCTCTCGCTTTAGCGTACAATCCCTTTCGGTCTCGCTGTTCACATATTTCCAGCGGCGTTGAAACATACACCTCGATATATCCGCCATTACGTGAGATCAGCTCTCTGTTAGCCCAGCGTGACTCTTCATAGGGTGCAATAGGCGCACAAAGCGCAATACCGCCGTTCTTCGTGATTTCACTAGCGACAAAACCAATACGGGTAATATTAAGGTTACGGTGTTCCTCGGAAAAAGTGAGCTCTGAGGAAAGATTTGTCCGCACAATATCTCCATCCAAGAGTGTGACAGGCCGGTCACACATCTCCATGAATTTAACCAGCAGAACCTTGGCAATTGTCGATTTTCCGGAGCCGGAAAGCCCGGTCATAAAAAGAGTGAACCCCTGTTTTGAGCGCGGCGGAAAAGAACATTGAAGCTGATCCACAACCTCCGGATAAGAAAACCAGGTTGGAATATCTTCGCCATGAATAAGTTTCCGCCGCAGTTCACGAGAAGATATCGTTGCGACCTGTTCCTCTCCGGTTTTGTCTAGCACTACATATTTTTTCAGATCCTGGTGATATCCCATTTCCCGCTGCGGTACCATGGCTATCCCAGTTTCCTCACTATAGTCGGCAACCAGTTGTTGTGCAGTACCATGTGGATAAAACAGCTCTTTACCATCATTTCCTGCCCATGGGTCGGCATGATCTTCTGCCACCATAAAATGGCTGCAACCAAAATTTTTCCGTATTATGGCTTGCCATAAAGCCTCTTTCGGACCAGCTTTTCTACTGGCAAAAGGCGTCAGGCCGAGCTGGATCATGTTCGCAGGGAATTTATTAGTAAAAGCCTGATAACAGCGAATTTGTGTATAATAATCAAGGTTCCCGGGATGGCTGAGATCGGCGACCGGCTGTAAAAATATTGCAGCCCCAGCTTCTCTTGCAGCAGTAATAACCATTTCTCTGTGGGCGCAATGGAGATACTCGTCTGTGTGAAAACCGAGAATTCTTCTCCATCCATTCATAGTGAAAACGCGCACCGTCTCTGACGGGCTCGACCTGAGATGCTGAAAATCATAATGAATCGGAAGGCTTACTCCTTCAAGTCTGCCACCTATATAATAATCCCCTACGCGTCCATAAAGTTGCATGACGCCTGGGTGAGCAGCCGGGTCATCGGTCCCGTAAACGGAAGTTGCCTCCTTCTTTTTATCAGGCTGCCAGATATCCTCAACGGTCAAGACAGCGAGCAAAAAGCCCTCCTGATCGTTAAGAGCTACTCGTTCCCCGATTTCAAGTGCTGACGCTGTCTGCTCATTCACATCAAGAGACACGGGTATGGGCCAGACAGTGCCATCAGTAAGACGCATCTCGCTGACGACCGAATCGTAGTCATCCCGGCAAAGATATCCGCTCAACGGAAACAATCCTCGATTAAGCAATAATTCCAGATCACACAGCTGCCTGGAGGACAAGTCGATCGACTTATATTCAAGGGCCTCAGTCCTTAACGCTTCAACACGTCTGAAATGAACGACCAAACTCTCCGAATAATCCATAATATTCCTCAACAAAATTCTTATCTTTTAGAATTCGATAAAATTGAAAATCTTTCAAGGTTTAATGAAACCAAGGATTCCTTTTATAACTACCCTTTTTTGAGGTCAGCAATTATTCTATCACAGGCCTTACCGTCGCCATAGGGATTATGTGCAACACTCATTTCTTTATGATATCCGGATTCATCAAGTAATCTTTCAGCTTCCGCAACAATCTGCTCCTTGTTACTGCCCACAAGCTTTACAGTCCCGGCTTCCACTGCCTCCGGCCGCTCAGTAGTGTCCCGCATGACCAGCACAGGAATACCTAGAGATGGCGCCTCTTCCTGAATCCCGCCGGAATCAGTGATGATTATATGTGATTGCTTCATCAGATAAACAAAGGGGGGATAATCAAGCGGTGTAATAAGATGAATATTTTCTGAACTACCTAATAGTCGAAGGACAGGTTCCTGAACATTCGGGTTAAGATGCACAGGATAGATAATCTGGATATCGTCTCTTTCAGCAAGCTGCAAAAGGGCTTTACAGATATTTTCAAACCCCAGGCCAAAGCTCTCCCGTCTGTGACCGGTTACCAGCAGAATTTTTTTCTTTTTTTTGAGAAAAGAAAATTGTTTACGAAAACCGATCTGGTGTTTTTCGTTCTCATCAATCTCTTTGCTCACCCAGAAGAGAGAGTCGATTACCGTATTGCCTGTAACCAGAATATTCTGGTCTTCAACCCCTTCCCGCATCAAATTTCCTTTTGCCCAGGTCGTCGGGGCATAATGCCTGTCTGCAATCACGCCGGTGAGTTTTCGGTTAATTTCCTCCGGCCACGGGGAATATATATCACCTGTCCTCAATCCAGCCTCAACATGGCCAACCGGTACCCGATTGTAATATGCAGCAAGAGATGCAAAAAATGTAGTAGTGGTGTCTCCATGCACGAGGACTCTATCGGGTTTGAAGTCATCAAATACTCCACGCAAGCCACTCAGCACATTGCAGCTGATGTCGGTGAGATCCTGCCCGGATTTCATAATATCAAGATCATAATCAGACACTATTTTAAACAGCTCCAGGGTCTGGTCAAGCATTTGACGGTGCTGTGCTGTGACACAGAGCCGAGATTCAATTCCAGAAATATCCTGCAATTTTTTCACTAGAATAGCCATTTTAACGGCTTCAGGCCGAGTGCCGAAAATCGTCAATATTTTCATAAGATGATAAACCCGAATAGTCCTATTTTGAACAGTGTGCGTGCAACTACCTCCCGTTGATAGAAAAAAGAATAAAGCATACATATAGCAGATATCCAAGAAAACAATTTCACAACCTCATAACATCACCATTAATTCCGCTGAAATGTATTCTTGATCACAAATGAAAATAGGAGTAAAAATAACAGCAGATCACACCGGTGACTCTCGCAAAAAAAAATAATCAAGCCGCAATTTTCTCCTTGACTCGAGAGGAGTAATCAAGTATTTTGCGCGATCTTTTGACTATGGCAACACTGGTGTGGCTTCGAGCCTCTCAGCTGTACAAAG
>CAXMTO010000300.1:0-26533 GCA_964196355.1 uncultured Myxococcota bacterium | reverse complement strand
CTCCTTGCCATGGGTTTTCTCGGTCCTGAAGATTATCTTCCAGAACAGTTTGATCTGATGCGCGACCCTCGATCTAACGTCGGGGCTGAGCATGAAAAGTACGTCACAAACATTGAGGGTGTCTTTGCAGCAGGTGATGCCCGTCGAGGACAGTCTCTCGTCGTCTGGGCCATCAACGAAGGTCGGGGCTGCGCAAGGGAGGTTGATAAATACCTCATGGGCGACACGTATTTGCCATAAACGGGCAAAAAAAGATACACAGAGTTCGTCAGGCCCTGTCTTGAAAAAAACAGGGGAATACATTTATAAACTACTATAAGGGGTTCATGTTTTTCAATGGCTGGTGTCACCTTAAATAATATTACTAAGAAATTCGATGATGTGACGGCTGTTAACGATTTGAGCATCCAGATCCGTGATAAATCGTTTGCCATTCTGGTGGGGCCTTCCGGCTGCGGAAAAACAACCGCTCTCCGTTGTATTGCCGGGTTGGATGAGGTGACCTCCGGGGAAATTTACATCGGTGACAGGCTGGTCAATAATGTCCTGCCCAAGGATAGGGATATTGCCATGGTCTTTCAGAACTATGCATTATATCCCCATATGGATATTTACAACAATATGGCCTTCAATCTAAAACTGCGGCATGTTGCAAAAGATGAAATCGAGCGCAGGGTACAGGACGCCGCAGATATTCTGGGAATTCAGGATTTACTCCACAGAAAACCTGGTCAGTTGTCGGGTGGGCAGCGTCAGAGGGTGGCGGTGGGCAGGGCAATAATCAGAAAACCCAAAGTGTTTTTGTTTGACGAACCGCTCTCAAACCTGGATGCCATCTTGCGCGTGGCAATGCGTGCAGAGATCAGCAAGTTGCACCGACGTCTGGAGGCAACCATGATTTATGTCACCCATGACCAGGTTGAAGCGATGACCATGGCTGAACAAATCTTTATTATGAATAACGGCACTCTCCAGCAATCGGGTATGCCGCTTGAGGTTTACAGGCATCCAGTGAATAAATTTGTGGCCGGTTTTATCGGTTCTCCTTCCATGAATTTTATCGATTGCCGGCTGGTCAGAGAGAATGAAGATCTTTTCGTAGATGGTGAAAGCTTTAAGTTGAAGATTCCGCAGACATTTCATCCAGTTGTTGAACATCTGCAGGGGAAGGAAATCATCTTTGGGATCCGGCCGGAGAATCTGTATGACCGCCGCTTCGTAAACAATGAAATGATGAACTGTTCAATGACTGCCGGAATAGAGGTCATTGAACCTTTGGGTGCGGAAACGCACCTTTATCTTGTTTGTGGGCAGCATTCTCTTGTTGCCAAAATGGATACGCCGCAAGACCAGTTTAAGATTGATCAGAAGATCGAGGTGATGGTCGATATGGATAAGAGTCATATCTTTGATATCCATACGTTACAAACCATCGTATGACCTGTTTTTTGCAAGCCCACATCTGCGTCCGCACTATAGCAGCACTCAATTTCAACTCCCTGCCTGTCATTGGCGCGAGCAGAACTATTCTTTCCTCGCCGAAAAAACCACTGCACCGCTGATAAAATAACGGGATAATCGGAAAAACAGAATCAAAATAGGTATACTCGCGATTACGGCCACCGCCATCAGGGCGCCTTCATCGGTATGTTTTTCAGCTGTAAATCGGACGATGTACAGGGGAATCGTTTTCATTTCTTCACTCTGCGCCACAAGCAGGGGCCATAAAAGATTGTCCCACTGGCCTTTAAAGGTCAGGACGGCAAGTGTCGCCAGTGCAGGTACACTGTTAGGCAGGATGATTCTTGCAAAAATCTGTGGTTCAGTAGCACCGTCGATTCGTGCTGCATCGAGTATTTCGTCTGGAAAAGTGATATAATATTGGCGCATTAGAAAGATTCCAAACGCCGTTACCAGGAACGGCGCAATCAGCCCCGCATATGAATTCTGGATGCCTGCCTTGGTGATGATTAAGTAAAGAGGGATCATGATTACTTCGAATGGAATCATCATGGTGCCCAGTATCATCATAAAAGCGATCTGCCTTCCCTTAAAATGGAATTTCGCCAGACCATACCCTGTGGCAGCCGACAGCAGAACAGTCGTCCCGGTCACGGTGGTGGCGACTATGAGTGAGTTGAGGATATTGCGAAGATAAATAAAACTGCCATCGTTGCCCTGTATTCCCTGTAAGAAATTCTGCCAGTAAAAACCTTTTGGAATCCACCGGTAAGGCATTTTCATAATATCGCCGGCCGGCATTATGGATGCAGTGAACATAAACACAAGGGGCGCGAGAATATAGATCGCGGCAATTATAAGAAACACCCACACAAACGTGTTAGCCGCGGCGGACCGGATACCCCCTTTATGGATTCCTTTCAGAGATGTCTGCACAAATTATCCTCTGCGAGAGCTCCCAGCTGCAATAATCATGAGAGCTGATATGGCGTCGTCACGGCTCAATAATTGACCTCGTCTGATCGAGATGTCTTGAATTGGAGCCATGTAAAAAAAAGCATAATGCCGAATAATATGATGCTCATGGCACTTGCCAGACCAATCCGGTGGTCACGAATCGCGGTGTGATACAGATTAAGCGTCACGACGTTGATCGGTCCGATGGGTGCGCCCCCCTGTGTGAAAAGATACTGGGTGCTGAACGTTTTCAAACACTGGAGCATGGACATGATTGAAACGAGAATGGTCGTCGGTTTTAACAGGGGCAGGGTGATATACCAGAAGCCTGTCCAGGCGTTGATGCCATCAATTTCAGCCGCTTCATAAACACTTTTTGGGATGGACGTCAGCCCAACAATAAAGATAATGGTGAAATAACCAACATATTTCCAGAAGTAAACAAGCATAGTTGAAATTTGAACCATCGTGGCATTCGCAAGCCACTTATGGTCAATGCCGGGGGTGTCCATAATGAAGTTGACCAGTTGGTTACTGAGCCCCCTGGGGTCAAATATGATCAGCCAGATCGCCGCCACCACTACAGACGACAATACGGCAGGTGAATAGTACGCTATCTGGAAAAACTTCTGGAATCGCTTCCGGGACACAATAAACTGGGCAAAGATGAGGCTGAATACTACCATCGGTATGAACGTCCCGAGTGTGAATACCACGGTCGCCCGGATTGAATTCCAAAAATCGGGAGATTGCAGCAGGTAAATGTAGTTATCCAGTCCGATGAATGTCGGTGGTTTCAGTGACAGCAGTTTCTTCTTGAACAGGCTGGTATAAAGAGCATTGAGAATTGGATAAAAACTGAAAAATGCGAAAAAAACCAGGGATGGGAAAATAAAAACCCATCCCCATTGGTTTTTTCGGTGTTCGATACCCCGGTTATGCCTGAGTATTTTCATGTGTATGCGTCCAAACCCGAATAGATCAAAACTTTTCAGAACCTCTCCAAGAGGCTTTACTCTTCGAGGGCTTCCTGGGCTTTACGCTTCAATTGTTTCAATGCTTCCTCCGGTGAAGTACCGGCAAGCATTACAGACTCGACGGCCTCTCTAACGTGTTGTTGTATCTTGGCACTGTTTTCGCCGTAATAGACCACATGACCTCTTTCCATATCTTTTTTAAACACATCCGAGTAGGGCATGGCCTTAAATGTCTCCGACTCCATGAGTTTAACTGTCGGCTGGACAAGACCGACTTTTGAAAGGTATTCCTCAGAATGACGCAACATATAACCGATGAATTTCCAGGCGATGGACTGATTTTCTTTCGGTTTCTGGGCATTTACCACCAGATAATGGCCGTAGTAGGCAGAAGCAGAATCATTGACAGCATCTTTGAATTTTGGGAAAGGAATGACACGCCATTCACCGCTGTTAAAGAATTCCGGATTATCCGCTCGAATTCGTCCTGCCTGGTAAAGGCCGGATATGCACATCCCCATGTCATTGTTGTCTTTATTGAAAAGTTTTCTGGCATTCTTGTATGTGGGAGATCCTAGATTTTTTCCGTTCGGTCCCCATTCGTGCATGAATGTCAGAAATTTAATCCACGCCTGGTCGTTGATAATGGCCTTTTTACCATCCTCGCTGATGAGCCTGCCTCCAAACTGCTCAACCATGGGAACCATGGATACAAGGTAGTAAGGATAGCGGAAATCAAATCCTCTCCGTTGGATTATTTCACCGTTTCGTATTGCAATTTTTTCAGATACGGTGACCATATCCTCCCATGTTTTCGGATAGTCTCGTGAAGGGTCAAGTCCAGCGGATTTAAATACGCGCTCATTCACATAAACACACCAGTTTGTCAACTCGAGCGGCAGTCCGTAGAGAGATCCGTCGTAGGTAACCGGATCGAGAACTTTCGGTATATAGGCATTATAAATTGACTTTGTGCTGTCAAATCCTGCCGCCTTGAAGTCTACAGGTGCAAGCCTGCTGTTTACGATATAAGCGTATTCATCTTCAATTTGTAAATTGAAAATATCCGGTCCCTGATTTGCTGCAAACGCGGTAAGAATTCTTTCGGCCATCTTCTTGGATGGATTGGTTACGCGTTTAATCACCACATCGGGATTGGCTTTTTCAAATTCACTGATGTAACGGTTTTCAATCTCGGTCCGATTGGGGTCTTCGTGGGTCCAGTAGGTGATTTCGGTTTTTGCCTGGGCGGCAATAGCAGACAAAAGAAATAAAGGTGCAATAACTGAAATAATAGTACGTTTTCCCATCATGATACCTCCTTTTGGTTGCATTGGATTGAGGATAATTCCACAACAGTTACAACGTAATGGATGTCATTCCTCATGTCAATCCTGGATTTTGTTAGAAAACAGGGAAGTAGCTGATTATGTGTAATATAATCAGAACATAGCAGAGCTTATTATAATTCTGGGACTTTGTACGACGCCATCATATCTTGACTCTGTCGCATTCATTGCATTAATTGTCCCAACCCGACAAGTCGGAAAACCTTTTAGAGTCGCTGGATAAGTGCCTTGGTGGTAATCTAAGTTTCTAATTTTGAACCTCTCTCACAATTGCTTGTTTTTATTGCAGTGTTTATGGAGTAAGGCACTAAACAATCCTTCCCTGAAAAATATTGACAGAAGTTACAAATCGTATTAACAACAGACAGACCGACTGGTCTGTCTGTTGTCGCTGTCGGGTTGTAATAATATTATATTTTGGAATACATTTTCACTATGCAACTCAAAGATAAAATCATACATGAATCCTTGAGGCTCTTTTCACTTAAGGGATTTTCAAGTACTACGATAGACGACATATTGAGAGCTGCCGGATCGTCAAAAGGCGGTTTTTACAACCATTTTAAGAACAAAGAAGATCTTTTTTCCCAGGTACTTAAAGAGGCACGAACAATCTGGCGCCAACGCAATTTAGCAGGCTTGGATCAGAACCGGAAACCAGTTGCCAACCTTAAACTTTTTCTTGAAAATTTCAGGGATTACTATTTGAAAGACTCCGAGAATTTTCCTGGAGGTTGCATCTTCATAACCCTGCTTGTTGAACTAAAAGACCAAAATCCTCATCTGGCCGAAGAGATTAACAAAGGTTTCATCGGCATGAGAAATATGATGCTGAGATACCTCAAACTTGCTCAGGATGCAGGGGAGATGAAAAAGAACATAGATATCGAAGCAATGACAGCCATCATTTTCAGTGGCATGCTTGGAGCCACCATAATCTACAACGCTGATCGCTCGGAAGTAAACGTTAACAGGACGATAGGGTATATTATTGACTACGTAGAGAGTATGGAAAAATAAATTTTTCTGTAGGGATGATAAGGAGGTTTGTCTGGAAATATTAAGACCGACTATTCCGGTCCCTTGTCGTTTTGTAAGGATAAGAGAGAGTCATTACTGATGAATTCGCTAAAAATCACCGATCCCGTCATTCCCGCGTAGGCGGGAATGACAAAAAAGCACTTAATTGAGGTTTTTTACGGGACTGTTATTACTCGGGGTATGTAATAATTTTGGACTTGAAGCCATTCAACATGAATCAAACAGGAGGTTAGAATGATCGATTTTACATTTACAGAAGAGCAGGACATGTTTCGTAAAGCAGCAAGAGAGTTCGCAGAGAATGTGGTGTCTAAATATGTTCCTGAGATGGAAGAGACGGGTAAGGTGCCACCTGGCCTGGTTACTGCTCTAGGTGAATCTGAGATGCTCGCAATTACAGTCCCGGAATCCTACGGTGGACTGGAACTCGGATATACAGCACGTCTGATCGCACTGGAAGAGATTGGCCGTATTTCTGTTGCCACAGCAATGATGATGCAGGTTTTTGGCCTGGGAATTGAGCCCATCGTAAAATTTGGTAACGAAGAACAGAAAAGCAGGCTGCTGCCGGGCCTTGCGACCGGTGAAAAACTTGCCACAGCCGCGGTGACTGAAGCAACTGGTGGAAGCGATCCTACCGGTATCCGCACCTCGTATCGAAAGGATGGGGAGGACTTTATCGTCAATGGCCGAAAATGCTTTATTACCAACTCTCATATCGCCAACACATTGACAATTCTTGCCAAAAGTGAGGGTAACCCCAAGGATTTCTGTGCATTTATAGTAGAAGCAGGTATGGAAGGTTTCAAGGCAACTCACGAAGAACACAAAGTTGGTATGCGTGGCTGCAATACGGGAGAATTGTCTTTTGAAAACCTGCGGATTCCTAAAGAAAATCTCCTAGGAGATGAGGGTAAAGGCCTTCGTGTAACCATGGCTGCCATTGGAGAAGTAGGGCGGGGTGGTATGGTCGGTTGTGCTCTTGGTTTACAGCAGGCGTGTATGGAAGAATCCATCAAATTCGCAAACGAGCGCATCTTATACGGAAAGCCTATAAGTAAACTTGCCACGATCCAGAGCAAGATTGCAGACATGAAGATTGACATCGAAGCCGGCCGTCTTTTGGGATACCGCGCTGCTGCGCTCCATGACAGCGGCGTGCATTCCAGCAACGAATTTGCGGTTGCAAAATACTATACCACTGAAGCTGCAATCAAAGCTGCAAAAGTAGCCGTCGATATTCATGGTGGATACGGGTGCATGACTGAATATGCAGTGACACGATTTTATCGTGATGCCGCTGTGTTAGGTCCATCAGCAGGCACATCTGAAATTATGAAGGTGATTATTGCTCGGTGGACATTATCCTAATCCAGATTTCTCACCAGCAAAAATGATTACATATTCAAGAAGCACCCCAGTGAACTATAGTAGTCTATGTTTGCTGGGGTAGCGACGCTGCAGGTAAGCGAACGCAGTGAGACTCCGGATGTGATCATATCTGCTGGTCTTTGGTGAACATTGTGTAAAATTTCTCGTCAAATCGAACGGGTGGCAAGCTGGTATAATGAAAACAGTTTCAGAAAATTGACACAATGTTCATGAGAAATGCGGGCTAACCCATGCCTATCAAAAGGACCCAGTGTGATGAAAATTGTAATTTGTGCCAAGGCAGTACCTGATCCCAAAGAGGCAGATAAGATCAGGATTGACCCGGAATCCAAGACTTTAATGAGGGGGGATGTTCCTTTTGTCATAAATCCTCTTGATAAACATGCCATGGAAGCCGCGATCCAGCTAAAGCGCAACTACGGCGCCACCCTCACTGTTCTCAGTATGGGCCCCCCATCTGCTGGAAATATTGTCAAGGAATGTCTCGCTCTTGGAGCGGATCAGGGCGTGCTGCTATCCGACAGAGCATTTGCTGGGGCGGATGCCTATGCCACAGCATTTGCACTGGCAAAAGGCATTGAAAAGATAGGTTCTTTTGATTTGATTCTCTGTGGTATGGCAAGCAGTGATGGAGCGACCGAATGGGTTGGTCCACAAATTGCTACCATCCTCGATATCCCTGTTGTTACTATGGTAAAGGAAATTCTCGAAGATTCGGGTCCTGAATGGCTCGTTAAGACGGCCTGGGAGGACGGATACCGCAAGGTCGCGGTTCAGCTTCCTGCGCTGTTTACAGTCGTAAGAGAATTGAACGAACCTAAAAGCCTTAGTTTCTCAGGGATCATCAAGGCAAGAAAGAAAACAATAATCACGTGGAGTATTGATGACCTTGGGGTTTCTGCCGATCAGGTCGGACTCAAAGGCTCACCAACGATTGTCGGTGATTTCGGTACGTTGGAAACAGGGCGTACTGTCGAATATCTTGAAGGAACGGCAGAAGAAAAGGCGGAAAAACTCGCCTCCATTCTGTCAGACTCTGAAGCTATCGGGTTGTGATAATTATGGAAAATAAAAGCAAAGGCGGTGCAGTCTGGGTTTTTGCAGAACTAAAGGACACCAGTTTGCAACCAGTTTCTCTGCAACTGGTAGGAAAAGCACGGATTCTTGCAGATCGACTTAATGTGGATGTCGAGGCTGTTCTGATAGGAGACAATTTGTCGGAGGCAGCAAAATTGCTTTTTGCATCAGGAGCAGACACTGTTTACCTGGCCGACTCTGATGAGTTGGCAGTGTACCAATCTGACATCTATAGCCAAATTATCGTACCCCTCGCAGAAGAGAAGCAGCCGGAGGTACTCCTTATTGGTTCAACCTTTATGGGCAGGGAACTGGCGCCTATTCTTGCGGCCAAACTGAAAACCGGTTTGACTGCCCACTGTATTGAACTGGTCATCGGCCCGGATAATGTTCTAGACCAGCAAATTCCCGCTTATGGTGGATTAATATCCATTTTGTGCCCAGAACAGAGACCACAGATGGCAACGGTTGCCGGTGGTGTTTTTCCAACACCAGAACCAGATCAGTTTCGTACAGGTAAGATCGTGGAACTCCCGATAGCCGCATTTGCGGATCCACGTATTCGTATTGTAGAGGTTGTGAAGGAAGAGAGCGAAGAGGAATCTCTTGATTCTGCACAATTCATTGTAGCAGGGGGGGCGGGTGCCGGCGATGCTGACGGATGGCAGCAGATCAAGGATCTTTCAAACCTTCTCAATGCGCCATTGGGCTGCACCAGGCCAGTCGTTGATGAGGGTTGGGCTGAACTGGAAACCATGATTGGCCAGAGTGGTAAAATGGTCAACCCCCAGTTTTATCTTGGGATTGGATTGTCCGGTGAACTGCAGCATATGGTGGGAATTAAGGGAGCACAGATGATGATAGCAATTAACAATGACCCCAAATCACCTGTGTTTGATCAAGTAGACTACGGAATAGTTGAAGAATGCAGAACGTTTATTCCGCTGCTGATAGAAAAAATCAAGGCATTGTCTTGAGCAGATGCGATGAGCCTATTTTTCCATGGCAGCCACCCCTGTGCGGGCGATCTCTATGATATGTTCTCTACCAACCTCATCGAGAAAGGTGTCAATCTGTATTGTCGAGCCAGCTACCTGAATAATATGAATATCTTTGCTCTTCTTATCAAGCACTTCAAAATTATAGCGCCTCCTAAAAGCTTTCAGATGATCGGAGTCAACTTCAAGTTTGACAATTGCCGCCTCGCGCCAGTAGCTTTTATCGGTATCAAGCTCTTTGGCAGAAATGACCTCAGTGAATTTCTCCAATTGTTTTATCACCTGAGTGACCTTGGCAATATCGTCCTCTCGAAGCGTAATTGTCATCCTGCTTATTCCTTCAACTCGAGAGCTGCATACCGTTAATGTGTCGACATTATACATTTTTTTTCGAATCAGCATCGATACCTTGTTGAGAACACCTGGGCGATCATGCATAAATGCTAAAATAGCTCTTCTCTTCATGATTTATCTCCCTTCCTTTTCTTCTTTGATGCTGATTTTTCTTTTTGGGGACGAGCTACTATCATATCGTTAAAACCGCCATCTGACGGGATCATAGGCAAAATAACCTCTGTTGGGTCGCATACAAACTCAACCAGCATTGGCCCTTTCTGCTCAATGGCCTTCTGCAGTGCCGGTGTGATATCCTTGACTTTTTTTACCTTCAGGTATGGTATGCCATACGCTTTTGCTATTAACCCGTAATCTGGATTCATCATGGGTGTTCCACTATAACGCCCATCGAAAAAGAGTGTCTGCCACTGTCTGACCATGCCAAGGTAGCCATTATTCAGAAGAATCATTTTAATATCAATCTGATGCTCCATGACGGTTCCAAGTTCTTGCATATTCATCTGGAAACCACCATCCCCACTTATTGACCAGACTCTTTCATTTGGGCGGCAAAGTTTTACGCCAATTGCCATGGGTAGTGATACCCCCATCGTGCCCGCTCCACCCGATGCAAACCAGCTGTTTTCTGTCTGGTAATTATAAAATCTTGCGGCCATCATCTGGTGCTGTCCGACATCCGGGACAATGAGGTCTTTGCCTTTGGTCGCTAGAGAAAGATGATTGATAATAGTTTTCATCAATAATTTACCGTTATCACCAACCCCTGAATCAATCTCGGCCTGCAACGCCTCGACCATCACCTTACGGTGTTCAGCAATCTTTTTAAACCAGCGGCGTCTGGGTTTGTATGTCAGCATCGGATTATCCAGCAGAACACGCAGGGTTCTGCATACATCAGCATTGATAGCCACTGAAGTCGCGACATTTTTGTCGATTTCCGAAGGATCGATTTCCACATGGATAACATCGGCATTGGCGGCGTACTCACTCAGTTTCCCCGTAACTCGATCATCAAACCTCATGCCAAAGGATATGAGAAGGTCCGCCTCAATGATCGATCTGTTTGCTTCTACCGTGCCGTGCATTCCCATCATTCCCAGGCTCAACTTGTGGTCAGCAGGTAGAGCAGAAAGCCCATGCAGCGTAAAGGCTATTGGGATATTCACTTTTTCCGCAAACTGTTGCAGCAGATTCCCAGCCCTGCTGTTTACAACACCATGACCGCAGAAAATTAATGGCCGCACACTCTTGTTGATGAGCTTTATTGCCCTTTCCAGCGGTTCTCTTTCCGGTGTGGGATGATAGAAATAACCAGGTAAGACTGGCCGATATCCCTGAACATCAAACCGGTATTTTTTTGATACCGACTGATTCTGCACATCTTTAGGAATATCGACTATTACCGGCCCTCCACGGCCAGTAGTTGCTACATAATGTGCTTCGTGGATTGTCGATTCAATCTCATCGGCGTGAAGCGGCATGTAGGTCTGCTTGCATATGGGCATCATAACGCCGACAATATCGCTCTCCTGAAAGGCGTCGGTTGCGATTACACCTGTGGCAACTTGACCCGTTATTACCAGCATAGGTACCGAGTCCATATAAGCATCGGCCACGCCCGTTGTCAGGTTCATTGCCCCTGGCCCGGAGGTGGCGATACATGCCCCCAGTTGTGGATCATTCGTCGACAGAGATCCCCTCGAAATACCCTGGGCCATAAAAGTAGCTCCCTGTTCATGACGCGCCATGATGAACTGTAATTCTGCATGATTCTCCATTTCATCAAAAACAGGCATAATAGCCCCGCCGGTGTATCCAAAAATGTATTTTATGCCCTTAGTTTTAAGAGCAGACAGCAGTTTTTCTTTTCCAGTCATTGGGAATCTCTCTGAACAATTAACGGGTTTATTTTTATAGTCCGGGTCAAAACGAATTAGGCTCGGCATGTCGGTAGTGTTCCGACAAGGGCCAGAGGACGATCCAATTGACCCAATACTCTTCACAATAAAAACATATTGAGAAAAAACTATGTACTTTAATGATTTTTTCGTTTTTTCTTAAAAGAACGTTGCCTGAGTGCATCTTCTATGCTGCAAATATTTATTATACTCCTTATTTATTCAGATCCCATACAAAAAACCGTAACAATAATTCATGGATTGATGGAATGTTTTCTCTGGCTATTTCTGGTGTTAGGGAATTGCTTCAGATTGATGTTCTTCGTGATATGTTCTGGTTTCGAACGAGCAGATTGACCGCTCAGGCAATACTGCATATTGTTGTATCAGATAAAGCATTGTTTCGGACCAGTTGAAAGCTTGCTGGTAACTTCAGTGTTCTACTGAGATGACTATGTATGAAGATCTTCTTACTGCCATAGCGACATCTGATCAGTACATGGCGCTTGATCGCCTCGATTCGCTGCTCAGCGATGGAGATGAACCATGGGAAATTCATGAGGCGCTCTTTCCTCTGACCAACCGAGTTCTCAACCCTCCATTTAACAACCCCCACCTCCCCAAGATGTATGCTGTCAGTCGAGAATTTGTTCAGTTTCTGGAGCCTGAAAATATCGCGTCGTTAGTGCGTTTAGAGGTTCAGGAGTATACCCGGAGAGACAAGGCTCCGCCGGTTGCAAAACCTTTTTCAATTCCATTGTCTAATGGATTCAGTGACATAGAAAATGCCATTGCAAGCAAAAATGTTTTCAAAACAGCGATCGCAATGGCTGCCTTTCTGGAAATTGCTGGCTCAAAAGAATTAGCCAAACGATTGCTGATACTGGGCAGTGGTTTCCTTACTCAATCACTCGGGCATTCTCTTTCCTGCACTGCCTTCATTCTCCTGGAAATGATCACTAGAAAGGATGAGGACTCATGGCCGACGCTTGTCGTACTCTCAGAATACTTCTGTAGTGGAAATTTTCACCAGACTCCAACCCTCCAGTATTCTGCGATTAGTGATTACTCAGATGTGTATCTCGCAGACCTGAGGCGAGCCGTAAGTGGTTCAGGTATCGTAGCCCTGCATCATACAATAGCACTTTACGCAATCGAGCGAAGTCGTCACTTTTTAACCCGTCAGGAGTACGACCATGTTCTCACTATGTGGGAGCACATGCTGGGGGACAACGAAGAACGTCTTCATTCCATGGAAGCGTTCACACCCGAGCCGCTTCCGGATTTCAATCATTTTTTCAGTGTGTTTGAACAGCACTATCCAATTCCGGTTCTCAATATGGCGTACAGCGCCCTAAATTCGTCAGATGACCGGGAAAGGCTGAGCTGTTATTTGATCAAGAGTGTTCTGAAATGTTATAACGGCAATTATAACCCACATTACCTTACAGGTCTGGGGGCCTCCCTGTGGATTATCGAAAATTATTACAACCAGCCCATCATTGTTCTAAACGGCTTGTTGCAGTACCTTGATTTTTTCTTTTCCGGCATTAATTGAGTACTCAGCAGCACGTTAGAGCGCCAGTGTACGGATAATTTAAAAGAAATCCGTGCTGGTTTTACCGCGTGTAAGTTTGACCGACCCCTCCTCAATATTTGACCACCATGGTTGTATCAGGATAACTGGATACACGGACCTAACCCTTCGGGCCAACAGATTTTTCCGCAGCTGCTTTGTTGCCGAGCATTTGCAGTAAAGTCTATGTTTGCTGGGGGTAGCGACGCGGAAGATGTGATCATATCTGCTGGCCTTTGGTGAACATTGTGTAAAATTTCTCGTCAAATCGAACGGGTGGCAAGCTGTTACAATGAAAACACTTTCAGAAAATTGACACAATGTTCATGAGAAATGCGGGATAAGGTTTTATTTCCAACAGAACAGGAGGCATGTAATGGAGATGCACAAGGGTATCAGAACACGACGAAGTGTCAGAAGTTACCGCGATGGTGATGTGTCTGACGAACTGATAAATAAGCTTCTCAATGCAGCCATGCTTGCTCCGTCTGCAGGCAACCAGCAGCCCTGGCATTTTATCGTAGTTCGAAATCGCCAAAAGCTGGATGCTGTTCCAACCTTTCATCCTTATTGCAAAATGATTACTCAGGTACCTTTAGCTGTGGTTGTATGCGGTGATCCGGAAGGCAAAAAATGGCCCGGATTCTGGGTACAGGATTGCAGTGCAGCAATACAGAATCTGCTACTGGCTGCTCGAGCGGAGGGGCTGGGAACTGTCTGGACAGGGGTGTACCCGGTCGAAGAACGCATGGCCGGCTGCCGTGAGCTTTTTGATATTCCCGGCCATATTATCCCGCTTGCTGTCATACCTGTTGGCTGGCCAGCTAATGATGTCTTTAAGGAGATGAAACGGTTTGATGCTGCGCTGGTACACCATGACAGATTCTCTGGGTAAATATCCGGGTGCAGTCCCTCGATTCAGGCAGCGATTAAACGCCTGGCAACCTGAACGGCATGGGCTGCATCTTTGCCATAACCGTCAGCTCCGATTTTTTCTCCAAAAGCAGCATCAAGTGGTGCCCCTCCAACCATCACCTTCACACTATTTCTCATACCATTTGCTTCAAGTGACTCAATCACTTTGGCCATTTCGGACATTGTGGTTGTCAGTAGAGCAGATAAGCCGAGGATATCGGGTTTGACCTCCTTCACCTTTTCGATGACATTATCTACGCTCTTATCCACGCCCATATCAATCACCTCAAATCCCGCTCCCTCCAGCATCATGACAACCAGATTCTTCCCGATATCATGGAGATCTCCCTTAACAGTGCACATAACAATTTTGCCCTTGGATTCTACGCCTTGCTGCTGAAGAATTGGCTTTATAATATCTAAACCCCTGTTCATGGTTACTGCTGAGGCCAGCATCTCGGGAACAAAAATCTCGCTCTGGCTGAATTTCTGACCCACAACATCCATCCCTGGAATCATGGCCTCATTAACGATTTTGTCAGGATCAGCCTGGGCGCTCAATGCATTCTGAACCAGTTCTTCAATTTCCTTATGCGATCCATTTACAATCGCCAACTTAATTTCTTCAATATAATCAAACATATTTACAATATCTCCCAGCCCGGATATACCGGTCTAACCTAACACCGATTAACGGTAAAAAATCCTGCACTCTTTTCAGGAGTAAGGCACTAATACCCTTCATGAGCCGCAGCAACAATTGCTTTTAAATTCTCAAGAGGTGTCGTTAACGGAATGGCACATTCCGGGCCGATGATAGCAACACCTGAATCAATGGCATACCGCGCCTGCTTGTAAACATCGTCTGGGGTGCCCTGAAGAAGTGCCTGAGGGTTATTAACATTCCCTACGAGTGGAATCCGACCTGCCACTGCCTCAACGGCGGCTTTTGCATCAATTTGCCACTCGAAATGGTATGCATCGAAACCTGCCTCAGCAAAATATTCCAACCGATCAGTACAGTTGCCGCAAACGTGCAGAATAGTCGGCCCGTCGATATGTTTTGTGAGCTCCTGGTGATACGGCAAAAGTAGATCTGCATAATGCTTGGCGCTGATAAGACTCCCTGTGGCATGATCGGCAATGACTACTATATCAGCACCTGCCTGGAATTGCGCGTTAGCGGAAGCAATGGTAACGGGCATCAGCTGGCGAACCATCTTCTTGACCTTGTCAATTTCTCCAAGGCCAATCTGCAATAGAAAATTCTGTGTACCAGACATATGATAGGACAGCGTCCATGGACCCATGGCCTTGCCGATGATAGCCGCTTTGCCACCCACATGCCGACGAAGAATGGAAAGAGCATCAAACAAGACTCTCATCGAGGGCTGCTCCAGAAAATTATCAGGAATAACAACGTCCGAAAAATCTTCATAGAGAAATGACTTGGTATCCGGCATGCAGTTACGGTCTCCCCAGTCAACCTCACCCCCTAGAGCAGCTACCTCCTGATCCACACTGTACTCCGGCATCACTGTGTCAAAACCTATGGCTTCATAGCCTCCAAGGGCCAGTTCTGCCATTGCATTGGCATTCAAATGCGCCTCCGGAAACGAGACTCCAGTCACATCCATTAAATCATGACAGGCAATCGATGTAGGCGTGCCGGTCGGAGGTCTATCCCCTTTTCTCCCGTTGAACATTGCAGACATCACCAGTTGGTAACTCGAAGATTTCATTGTCTTTTTACCCTTCCCATCCGTCCAGGAAATTTAATTTAAAACATCAGTAGATGCTCCGCTTTGATTAACCTCAGTCAGTTTTATATTTAGTACCTTACTCCAGAAACCCTGTCAAAAAAAACAAGAAACTGAGGAATGAATTTTAAAATTATGTGGTTACATATACCACCAAGGTACTTATACCCCTCAAGCTGGTACTGAAAAGAGTGACAGGGATTTTTACCGTTAGCCGGTGTTAGTACCTTACTCCAGAAATCCTGTCACTCTTTTCAGTACCCCCTTGTGGGGTGTTAGCGTGAATATTGTTGAAATTTTTTACGAACACTTCTCAGGAAAACTTGCCTCATGCATGAATGCGTGAGCTTGTTTTGCAGCCGACTGAAAGGTAATACGGTGCTTGGGGCATGGCAGAATCATTTTCAGACAAGTACTTATCCAATAAACATCTCCTGTGTTATTTCTTCACCAGGATTGAGGTGAATGAATTCGTCTGAAGAGTGGGGCCCGCAAGCCAGTTTCCTAAAGAATTCACGACTTTTCCCTTCAATTTCCAGAAATTCCATATCAAAAAACTGCGCGTTTCTGATTGCAATCTCACGCATCGGCTCCAGATCCGCGACACCGGTGTTCACCAGAACCATGTGAGTATAGTGCTTGAGTTCCTCCTTTTTAGCCCATTCAGCAGTTTCCCGACCATAACGGGGAACATATTCATCTTCAATGATGCTTAAGGGGTCTTTCTTCTCGGCAATCCAGCCAGGCGTCAGGTAATAAGTCCCCGGCCTTGAGTGGAAATCATCGAGATAAGCCTGAGGCGAACCGAGAAAAAAAGCAATGCAGTCATGGCAACGCGGTACGATCATCTCTTTTGTTCGAGCCTTTACGCCAACGATACCATTTGAGCAAAGACCATAGCCCAGAATGATCTTATCGACAGTACTATCAATCCTATCTACCACTTCCTGAATTTGCTCGGCCATATTTTTAGGAGTCCGATGCAGATTTTGATCGAGGTAGAAGGCTTTGACATGAGTTTCTTCTTGTCTCAACTCCTCTATCTCTGGCTCCATTACCTGGCAGGCTATAAGAGCAACACTGTCACCCCGGGGTGTTTGTTTCGGATTCATCTTGATATGAAGTAGTTAGAGTTGACTCAACAGTTTCTTGGCGGTAGCAACGCTTTCACCTGCATCCATGGCATAGGCATCCGCACCAATCTGTCCGGCATATCCTGGCAGAAAGCAAAACTTCAGGAATAAATACCTCACCTGTCGTAAAACGTCCACCAATAACCTCCATGGTGGGCAGCATACCCTGGTTCAGAATATCGTCAGGATCAAAACCTTTATCCAGAAGCTCTCGAACATCGACGACAATCTTTTCTGGGAATGACAAGAAGAAAACTTTAAGGTAGGGTTAAAAAATGGAATATACCAACAAGCTAAAATCTTTCGTCATGGCACAAGGTGCTGACCTTGTGAAGGTTGCCGACATTGCATCTCTGGAAGGGTTGAAGACTATTCCCACAGATCTGTTCAGCCAATTCTCACATACCATTTCCATCGCTGTCCAGGTGCCGATAGCGGTATTTGAGATGATATCGGATCAGCCGACCCCCCTTTACGCCTCTGTCTACCAGACGATTAACCGCTTGTTGGACGAAATCTCCTTTAAGACCAGCAGAATGCTGCAGACAGACGGTTTTTTAAGCCTCCCAATCCCTGCCTCTCAGATATTGGACCGGAAAAACTGGTGTGGTGCTGTGAGCCATAAGGCAGTCGCACGGATGGCGGGGATTGGCTGGCAGGGAAAAAACCTGCTGTTAATCACACCCCAGTATGGTTCACGGGTGCGATTGGTCACCGTTTTGGTTAACGCTCCGCTTATCAGCGACAAACCGGTAAAGAATCGCTGTGGAAGCTGTATGGCATGCAAAGATGCCTGCCCGGTCGGTGCTATAAAGGGCATAAATACACAAGATCACTATGAAAGCCGTAATCAGGCCATGTACTTCAAAAAATGTGTCGAAAAGTTAACTGTTGAATTTCAGGAATTGCCCGAAGTGGGTGTCCCCATCTGTGGCATCTGTATTAACGTCTGCCCCTTTGGCAAGAGAGTATCCTGACTCCTTTCGATACAATCGGATAGTGCTTACCTATCAATCCCCAACCCCGGAATTCAGTGGCTTTATGTTCACCAATCGACTTTCAAAATATGCCATAGATCTTGTTAACAATCAGCAGATACGCGGTTGGGTCTTTCATACGTTGCGCAAAACGAAGCCGGTGACCCTGCAATTTTACCTCGATCATGACTATATCGGAGAAGTGCTTTCCAGCGAGTTTCGAGAAGACTTGAAAGCCCAGATGATTCATCCGGATGGTCGATGCGGCTTTCAATTCCTTTTTCCGCCTGATACCGATTTTGGATCTTACACAAATTTACATATCTTTTGCGGGGGCTCTAAACCACTGTGCACTCTTAGCACAGAGACAATACCAGATATTTTTATGGGTGACCTGCCGCGAATATTTTTTATGCACATTCCCAAAACTGCAGGAACCTCATTTAACGCTTTTGCTCAGCAACGATACCCGGCGAAAACCACTGCAGTCCATATCGAAGCAATACCCACTTCCTGCTGGTCTGCTCTGGCAGACACAAAATCCTATCTTGCCGGGCATGTCCGCCTGGAAACCATCAGAAACCATTTTGATCTCAACACATTCGATCTCTACACAATTCTCCGCCAGCCTCATCGTCATCTGCATTCGCATTTTAACTGGATACGCGGTATTGCGTCCGACCCGCAGAGTAGTTTTTTTCAAAAACATCCCGACTGCATTCAGGCACTGGGGACACAACTTGTCCGCCCAAAGACAACTATAAAAATCACCTTGGCGCACCTGATTTCTGGACTCAATGGGTTTGAGCTCGATTTTTTTGATAACGTCCAGACCCGTTATTTTCTCGATTACAGGCCGGAGCGTGTGACTGAAGTGGACTTAGAGCGAGCGTTAAACAATTTCAAACTGTTTACGGCTATAGGGCTGACGGAGGAATATGACGGGTTTACCAGACAATTTTGCACAACCTATAAGCTTCCGCTTCTAAAGCAGGAAATGCCATTAAACAAGTCCAAGCACAAACGGCTCTATGATATAAATGATCCTGAGATGCAGACTATTCTACATCCACTGGTTGAATATGATCTTCACCTCTATGAGGCAGCGCAGTCTATAGACATATCAGCATAAGGATGATCGGTATACAAGAGGAAATAGTACACCCTATAGTACTGGACACCCCACAAGGGGGTATAAGTACCTTGGTGGTGTAACCATGTATAAAATTTCAAAAGAAGTTCTTTGGTTTCTTATTTTTTATGACAAAAACTGTGAAACATCATGTTTAAACGATATTCAGTAGATATATTCAACAATCGCTATATTTCAGGATGGATCTTTCACCGAATATGGCAAACAGGAGACATTATTCTATCATTTTTCTCAAATGACAAAAAAATTGGTGAATGTTCAGCTGACAATTATAGAAAAGATCTGCAGGCGAAAGGAATTCATCCCACCGGAAAATGCGGATTTAACTTCAATTTTCCCAGTGATTTTGATGTCACACAAGCTGCAACACTGGATATATGCCTTAATGGAGAGAAAAGACCATTTTTACGCCTTGAGACAGCTCATCTTTCTCCACCGGTCGGTCATGAACTCCCCTCTCTTCTGTTCATGCACATTCCTAAAACAGCTGGTACATCATTTAATTCTTTCATGCGGTTACAGTTGCCCCATGAACAAATCCGTATCCACATCGAAAGTTTGCCTCTGGAGAAATATTGCCAATTGGCAGCGAATTGTTCCTATATCGCCGGACATCTTACTTTACAAAAACTTAAAAGCTGCTTTGATCTCTCGGCTTTTGATAGCTTCACGTTAATTCGTGATCCCCATACTCACCTTCATTCCCACCTGAATTGGCTGAGGGGGGTCGGAGAACATGTGAACAGCGGATTTTTTTCGCAGCATAACCAGACAGTCCAGCAGTTGGCAAAAAAAATTAAAGGAAGTGACTTCAGCAATATATATAAAATTGAACACTTTGTCAGCCACCTGAAAGACTATGAGTTAGATTTTTTTGACAATATGCAAACCCGCTATTTTCTCGATCACAGACCAGAGAAAGTATCACCCTCAATGCTGGATGAAGCAGAGGACAACTTTGGGTTCTTTAAACATATCGGCAGAACAGAGCAGTATTCTCAATTTATTAAAAAGTTTTCATCCATCTATCGAATCCCCGTAACTGATCCACCAGGGTCATACAACAAAGCAATTGAGCCAGCTCTTTATGATTCAGCTGACCCTGTAATGCAAGACATCTTCTCACCACTTATTGAAACTGATCTGTTACTCTACAGCCGAATTAAAACAGTATTTGGTTAGTGCCTTACTCCTGAAAACCTGTCATAATAAACAAGAAACTGAGAAATGCGGGTTAAAAACCTTGCCGGTCTTATTAAAGAGAACAGCCACAACCAAAGAGCAAAACACCATGCACAGACCATATTTCAGCCTTGCCATAATCTGCCTGTTTCTCGCCACGGCCTGTACCTATAAGGAGCAGGGTGCCGCAGTCGGTGGAGTTGCCGGAGGTCTTGGTGGTTACCTTGCAAGCAAAGACAAGGACGGCTCTACCCAGATAGCAGCCATCATCGCCGGCGCAGTCGTCGGTGGCCTCATCGGAGGTGCCATCGGTTCCTATATGGATAAATCTGATCAGGAACGAGTCCAAAAAGCGCTGCATGAAGTTCCCACCGATAAATCCCGCAGCTGGACAAACTCGAAGACCGGCAACCGTTTCACAATTAAGCCAATCAGTGATATCGAAAAAGATGAAAAGGGACAGAAGTACAGAAAGGCAACCCTTTTCGCCCGTGAAAAAGGCAGCGATAAGCTCGAAGCAACCACTAAAAAAATGTATCTCTAACAGGAGTCAACCATGCCTGTTTACCACTCACTGTGGCTGGTGTTAATCACTTTATTCCTCAGCAGCTGTGCCAACCTGGATACCAGAGAGGGAAGACTGCAGAACGATGTCAACTACCTGCTTGAGGAAAAACTTCTGGACGGAGAAGTAGCCGCCTGGGTTGATCAGTCCGAACCGAATACTGAACGAAACCTGGCAGTGTTTCTCACCTGTTCGGAAGACGATACACTTTGCCGGTACTACTTTAGCTATCTTATTGAAAACGGAAAGAAAACATCAAGGGTATATGGGAAAAGCTGTCGAAAATATACAAGAAGCTGGGATCCTGTCAACTGGGATCCACGACAGAACATGGCCATGGACAAGGAGATACGTGGTCGCTATGAGGAACTGCGCGGCATGAATCGCAATGCGCAGCCCTATCATTACCGCTCCAAGTATTCCTTGCCTGTTGTCCTTGCCAGGCAAGTCACAAAGGCTGAGAGCCAGTATCACCTGCCGCTCAGAGAGATGATCGATAAAACCTCGGAGCGACATGGCATCAACCCGGTACTTATCCACAGTGTGGTAAAGACTGAGTCCAACTATAACCCCAAAGCCCGCTCCCACGTCGGAGCCATCGGTCTCATGCAACTGATGCCCGGTACCGCTGGCGACCTGAAGGTGAATCCTCGCGACCCGGCCCAGAACCTGGAAGGCGGAACCAGGTATCTGCGCCAACAACTGAAAAGACCAGGAATCAACGGTGACATCTCCCTGGCCTTAGCTTCATACAATGCAGGTTACGGCAATGTCAGGAAATACGGCTACAAGGTCCCTCCCTACAAGGAAACACGCAACTATGTGAAAAAGATCATGGCACTCTACACGTCCAGGTAAGAACCACCTCGGCAGCAAGCAATGCGTGTTGTCACGTATTAGTACCTTACTCCAAAAACCCTGTAATAAAAAACAAGAAACCTGAAAAATATTTTGGGTCGTTCTACCTTCACTTCATAAAGGGATAGTGATACTCTTCACGCGGGGAAAATGTTTCTTTAATAGTGCGGGGGCTTGTCCATCGCAGCAGATTGAGGTAGGAACCTGCCTTATCGTTGGTACCGGAATTTCGTGCTCCGCCGAATGGTTGCTGGCCAACCACCGCCCCGCTGGGTTTATCATTGATGTAAAAATTGCCTGCTGCATGTCGCAGTATGATTGTAGCGGTATGTATAGCCTGTCGGTCTGTGGCCAAAACTGCACCGGTCAGACCATAGGGCGATGTTTTTTCACACAGTTCCAGAGTTTCCTCAAATCTTTCATCATCGTAGATGAAAAGTGTCAAAACCGGACCAAATATTTCCTCCTCCATCGTCTGATAGTGAGGGTTCTCGGTTACGATAACTGTGGGTTCAACAAAATACCCTACTGTCTTATCACCCTTACCGCCAAATGCAATAAGAGCCTCTTTGCTGGCACGCGCATCTTCGATATAGCGCATGGCCCTGTCAAAAGCTGCTTCATCGATAACTGAGTTATAAAAGTTGAAATCTGCAGGATCACCGGTCTCAGTTCTGATACTGGTCAGGATGTCATTTAATTCACTTCTTATGGCTGGCCAAAGTGATTGCGGAATATACGCTCTTGAAGCAGCTGAACATTTCTGTCCCTGGTATTCAAAGGCTCCCCGGGCAAGGGCCACAGCAGTCGAACGGACTTCAGCAGAGGAGTGGACAAAGATAAAGTCTTTCCCTCCGGTTTCACCGACGATACGGGGATAAGTACGATAGCAATCGATATTTTCAGCCACACTTCGCCACATCTGTTTAAATACCTTCGTTGATCCCGTAAAATGGATGCCAGCTAAACTTTCATTTTCAAGGATCACCGGCCCAATTTTACTGCCTGTCCCGGGGATGAAGTTGATTACGCCATCAGGCAGGCCTGCTTCCAGCAGAACCTGCATGACATACCAGGAACTCAGAACGGAAGTGGAGGCAGGTTTCCATACCACCACGTTGCCCATCATGGCAACCGATGTTGGTAAGTTTCCGGCAATAGCCGTGAAGTTAAATGGTGTGACAGCAAAGACAAATCCTTCAAGAGGACGATAATCGATACGGTTCCAGGTACCGGATGAGTGGTGAGAGGGCTGGTCAGAGTAAATCTTCTCCATGTAGCTGACGTTGAACCGGAGAAAATCTGCCAATTCGCAGGCAGAGTCAATTTCTGCCTGATAGATGTTTTTGGACTGGTTGAGTATGGTCGCTGCATTGAGGACAAAACGATATTTGCCGGAAATCAAATCTGCAGCCCTCAGAAAAATGGCTGCCCGCTCGTGCCACGGCATTGCCTCCCATTCCGGCTTAGCCGCCAGAGCTGCATCGATAGCCTGATCGATTGCCTGACGTGTCGCCTGACTAAATTCTGCTAGAATATGACGGTGGTTATGGGGGCATATGCTCTGGCCGGTATCGTCTGTTCGAATCTCTTTTCCGCCAATTAATAACGGTATTTCCAGACACATGCTTGTTTGACGTGCAAGCTCAGCCTGCAAATCTTCACGCTCTACAGAGCCTGGTGCATAGTCGAGTATAACTTCATTTTGTGGTGTTGGAATGGTGAAATATCCGTTTTCCATTATTCTCTCCTCTATTAACGGGGGTCACCCACTAACCCGCATTTCTCGTAAACATTGTGTCAATTTTCTGAAAGTGTTTTCATTGTAACAGCTTGCCACCTGTCCGATTTGACGAGAAATTTTACACAATGTTCACCAAAGACCAGCAGATATGATCACCTCTTCCGCATCGCTACCCCAGCAAACATAGACTACTATAGTTCACTGGGGTGCTTCTTGAATATGTAATCATCTTTGCTGGTGAGAAATCCGGGCTAAAAGGCTTTTTCCGCATTCTCACATATCAACTCTGCTGATTTACACACTAAATTCGAACCTGATTGCAGGATGGTGTTCATACCCTTCAAGCTCGAAGTCTTCAACAGTCACCCAGGTCTCCAGGTCTTCGAGAGTTTGTATCTCAGGGTTGATCTTGAGTTTTGGTAAGGGGAGAGGTTCTCTCTTTAACTGAATATTTTTTAATAGTTCGAGTTGATCTTCATAGATGTGAGCGTTGATAATCTTATGGAATGCCTTTGTTGCTTTTAATCGGGTTATCTGTGCCATGACCATAAGCAACCACCCAACCTGCACCTGGTTAAATCCATGCCCCAAAGGAAGATCATCAGAGCGCTGGTACGAGGTGAGGTACAGCTTGTCGCCTAATATGCTGAACGTGTGAGTATGCATACAGGAGTTGAGACAGGCACGATCTCGTTCCCCTGGATTCATGAAGGTCATTATCTCGCTACGATTATCAATACCCAGACGAAGATCGTTGTACACATTCCTTAACTGATCAATTGACTCACCTTCAGGGTTTCTCCAGTCTCTTCCCTGGGCACCATAACAGCGCCCCATATCGTCTGTACCTTTGCGGAACGGGTTATCAAGCCAAGCCTGGTTTTCATTGGCATTTGCATTCCAGGTATTGCAACCAATAGACCGGAAATCAGCAGCGCTTGTATAGCCCCGAAGATAGCCTAGCATCTCTGCAATGGCCTGTTTCCAAAACAACTTCTTTGTGGTCAATACAGGGAGAGTCCCATCACTGACGTCATATTCCAAGTCCGCATTGATAAGCGTGAGGCATCGTTTACCAGTGCGCTTATTTTCAACCCATTCTCCTGTTTCTATTACCCGTCTACATAAATCGAGATACTGTTTCATTTTATACCCAAGATGATAATAATCAAGATTCGCTCAGTCCTGATATTACCTTAATACAATACTCAGCAAGAGCAAATCTACAGATTCACTTTTATAAAAATCCCAGATCCTTCAGAACGAGATAAATGTTCGTTCCTATTTTCCTGATCGACACAGATCATTATTCATACCGATAACGTGTCAGATTTTATGTTGTGCTTTAGTTCTGACAGGAGTAAAAATTAGTGCCTGTTTGAAAAAGCGTCTTTGGTATTTTCAAACGAGACGAATCAACTGTTAAATTTAAAATAAATAATGTAAGAATTAACACCCCACAAGGGGTATAAGTACCTTGAAGGTGTTTCTAACATTATGATTTCAAAAAAGAATACTTTTTTCTGTCATTCTGTTCAATACCCCCTTGAGGGGTGCAAAAAACAAGAAATTTAAGAGTAAGGTACTAAAAATGGATAAGAGAATTGAAGGGCTTTGGAACTCCGGACAGGCAATCGTTTGCGGCTGGCTGCTGCTTCCCGACTCATTAACGGCGGAAATTATGGCTAACCAAGGATACGATACCGTGACCATCGATCTTCAGCACGGCCTTATCGACTACCAGACGGCACTCTCGATGCTCCAGGCCATGAACGGCAGTTCGACGGTCCCCTTCGCCCGGGTTCCATGGCTTGACCCGGCAATCATCATGAAGCTGCTCGACGCAGGCATACTCGGCATCATTTGCCCGATGACCAACACCGCGGATGAGGCACGCAGACTCGCCTCTTATGTGCGTTACCCACCAGTCGGGGAGAGAAGCTTCGGCCCTGCCCGTGCCGGCTTTATCGTCGATCCAGATTACGGGGGCAAGGCAAACGATATGGTCAAGTGCCTGGCGATGATAGAAACTGCTGAAGGCTATCGAAATGTAGAAGAAATCGTGCAGGTCGAGGGAATAGACGGCGTCTATATCGGCCCCATCGATCTCACCCTGGGACTTTACGGCAATGATCTGCCGATCGGCATCGACCGTGAAGAACCTGAAATGATCGAGGCAATCAAAAAGATCCTCAATAGTGCGCACGCGGCTGGCAAAAAAGCTGGAATACACTGCGGCACGCCGGAATACGCGGCACGTATGACGGACCTGGGATTTGACATGGTGGCACTGTCCACCGATCTCAGCCTGTTCAGCGCCGCTTCCAAATCAAGCCTGGAGGCCACACGCCGACTCATGAGCGGAGACAGCACGGAAAGCGGTCAGTCAACACCATCCGGCAATTTTCTTTCCTCAGCCCGGTAGTCGGCATAGAAGTAGTAAAATTTTACCGCAAACATGTAACTGATATCTCGGAGTCTCGTCTCTCTCTTACCGGACGATAATTTTTTAGGGTTCCAAAATTTTTTTGGGAGGAAACGGCCGTCCGCTGAAAAACGATAAACAGCTCATTTCAAAAACTATCACCCCACAGTGGTATAAGTACCATGATGACATCATCTCACAATATAATTACAAAAGACATTCCTCTGTTTCTTGTTTTTTATTTCAAAGGTTCAGGAGTGAGGTACTAACAAAGGAAAAAGATGAAAATTATATTTCACGGAACAGGCACAGCTCCCTTTCGAGCCGACTTTGAAAAATATCTCGACAGCAGTCACGACATTAGCCTGTTAACAGACCAATTGACAGAACCAGGTGAACTAGAACAATTCGTCAGCGCCGAGATTATTATAGGAACAGCTTTGAGGGCAGACCACCCAGTACCCAAAGCAGCCAAACTCTATCATGTTGCGGGCGCCGGGTATGATGGAATCGACGTAAAGCGGCTGCCCCAGGGATGCAAGTTCTGCAATTGCTTTGGTCATGAGGATGCGATTGCCGAGTACGTCATGGCGGCCATACTGGCGAGGCATGTTCCTCTGGCTGATGCTGATGCCAGACTGAGGCAAGGTGACTGGACCTATATGGCAGGACGATCCAATGGTTTGCGACAGGAGTCTTCGGGGGGCAGTATCGGTTTGCTGGGTTACGGACATATAG
>CAXMTO010000299.1:0-4934 GCA_964196355.1 uncultured Myxococcota bacterium | reverse complement strand
TGTTCTGGGGTATTTGCCATTTTTGATTTTCCTGCTCTGTCCGTTCATGCACATTTTCATGCATAAAGGGCATGGAAAGCCTGCCGGCAGTGAAAGTGACCACAAACATAAGGATGAATAGTACTATTTAAGGAAGGTGACTATTGTGACAGAAACAATTCCTGCATATGGATTATGGAGCCTGGTTATCATTAATTCGGCTATATTTATATTCTTTGCCTTTAGCTTTGTGAAACCAAAGACCAAGCTTGACTGGCGGAGCCTGGGGGCATTTTCCGCCTTTGTTGTTGCTCTGTTTGCAGAAATGTATGGCTTTCCGCTGACAATTTACCTGTTCTCAGGCTGGCTGCAGAGCCGCTTCCCGCAAACTGATATTTTCGGTCACGACAGTGGGCACCTTTGGTATACCCTCTTTGGGTTGGAAGGGAATCCTCATACCAACCCCCTGCATCTGGTCAGCAACCTGCTGATCCTGACAGGCTTTATCATCATATATAAGGCTTGGAAGGTTCTTCACCTGGCTCAGCAGACAGGCACGCTGGCAACAACGGGCCTCTATGAATATGTGAGGCATCCCCAGTATGCAGGCTTCATTGTCATCATGACCGGCTTTCTCATCATGTGGCCTACCATCCTTACCCTGGCCATGTATCCTGTGCTCGTCATTGTCTACACCCGACTGGCCAGACAGGAAGAGCGGTTGGTGCGAAAGGAGTTTGGCGCAGCCTATGACGTCTACGCTCGAAAAGTCCCGGCTTTTCTACCACGATTGAAAAACGGTTCTTTTCACATAGCAAGATCAAATGAGAGGTGATATTATGACTGACAAACTGAATTCATTAGCGTTTGGTACATCTGCAGCACTAGTTGCAGCCATATGCATGCTGCTTCTTGGCATCTTAGGAAATTTTGGTGTTTACATGGGCGCTGTAGAAATGGCGAGACAATGGCACATGTTCTTTTCATTAACACCTGTGGGCATCCTTACCGGAATTATTGAAGGTGCCATTGTCAGTTTTTTCTTCTTCTATATTTTTGGCTGGATCTACAATAAATTAAATGAAGCACAAGGGTAATTTATCCCGGTTAAGGGAGGAATATTATGAAATATCTTACAATATCTCTTCTCATACTCTCGCTTCTAAGCACGCCTGCGTTTGGCAGGTTGGGAGATGGTGAAGGAACAGCCAGCAACCGTTACGGCAATCCCGTAAAAGAGGGACAGGTTCAGAATTACGACAAAAAGGTTTATTATGATGATAAGCCATACAAAGTGAGCATCCTCTTTAAAGACGGCAAGGCCGTAATTATTAATTATCAGATGGCGGACCAGGGAAGTATTTCCTTGTGGCGCATTGAGCATATATTGCACAGGAACGTAAGACAATCTGGCCGGAGAAGCACCTGGTACTTCAATAACAAGATCAAAAACCCTGAACAGGTTAACTTCATTAATTTTAATCGAGATGGCGCTGCCACCTATTATTTAAAGAATAACACCTTAACTATCAGAACAGTTAAATAAACTACTCATTCTGGAGGTAAAATTATGATGCACTGGGGCGGTGATTTCGGCATGGGATTCGGGGGTGGCTGGATATTCATGATCCTCTTCTGGGGACTTATCATTCTTGGAGTTGTCTATTTAGTAAAGATGCTTCTAAGTGGCTCCTCAACAGAAGGGAAAAAGAGCGAATCAGCACGGGAAGTGCTCGAAAAAAGGTTTGCCAAAGGAGAGATGAGCAAAGAAGAGTTTGAAGAAGCAATAACGGTTTTAAAAAGAAACAAGGCATGATGAACTCTTAATACACAACAAAACAATTCTAACAATCGGAGGACATTGACATGAAAAAGACAATTCTTGTTACAAGCTTAATGTTTTTACTGGCAGCTACCCCGGCCATGGCTCAGATGATGGGCAGTGGTCAGGATGCCAGATCAAGTCAACAGATGATGGAGCAGCAACAGATGCAGCAAAATGCTCCAACAGGAGGACAGAATTATCCCCAGCACATGAATCGCGGTATGACGGGCGGTTACGGCATGGGGTCTGGCATGATGGGAGGTGGCTATGGCTATGGTATGAACCAGGGCATGATGGGCGGTGGTTGCGGCTATGGTATGAATCCAGGCATGATGGGCGGCTATGGCCAAGGCATGGGGTCTGGCATGATGGGAGGCGGCTATGGCATGGGACCTCAGATGATGGGAGGTTATGGCGTGGGGCCGCAGATGATGGGTAACTACGGGTACGGCAAGGGAGCGCAGATGATGAGCCCTGAAGCTGAAAAGCAGTACAAAGAGTATAATAAAAAAACCAACCTGTTCCTGGACGAAACCAAAGGGTTGCGAAGGGAATTGCACTCCCTGAAATTCGAATATCACGAGGCTCTGCGGTCAACTACTGGGCCCAGTGAGAAACTGGATAAAATGAGAAGAGAAATGTTTGATCTGCACCTGAAAATAAATAACAAGAGCCAGAAGATAAAATAACTCAATTTAAATTATCGAATATTCGCGACAGTGTAAGAGAATATTCTTTAATTTACACAAAATCTTGGAGGTTAAAATTAGTGGAAAGTGATCCAGAAAAAACATTTTAAGTTATTTCAATCCGTTAGGTTCTAGTCCGCATTTCTGGCATCGCATTTGCTATAATAATAACTAAAGGATGAAAAAACTTCTTTCATACTTCCCCTTTCTTGCGGGAATTGAAAATCCCACCCTGTTTTCAATTCCCGCACCCCTTTTAGAGTCTTTTGGAGATTTTTTTATGATAACCAAAAGATCACACAAATCTCCCAAACTATTTCAAAGGTATTTACACCGCCTTTAACTTGAAAAGAGTTCATTAAGTGTATTCACAATGAATAATCTTCATGATCAAATTAATGAAAATATTGAAGACGAGTTCTTAAATAGACGACAAAAAATTTTCGTGGTCTCCGGACTGGTCTTTCTTGTAACAGTGTTGCACTATCTTACTGCAGCTGATTATGGCTTGCGCCATGTCTTTCTGAGAGAGCTATACTTCATGCCTATAATGCTTGCCGCTTTCTGGTTTGGACTTCGTGGGGGTCTGGCAACATCACTACTTATCACTGTCGTCTATGCTCCGTTTGTCTTGATGTACACTGCTGGATCTGCCACCCATAATCTGGGCAACATACTGGAATTAGTCCTCTTCAATGTAGTTGGGGTATTCTTCGGCTGGATGAAAGACAGAGAAACCACCCAGTACCAAAAACTTCGCAAGGCAGAAAATCTTGCAGCAATTGGCAGAGCTGTTTCCATGATAGCCCATGACCTAAAAACACCTTTGGTTGCCATTGGAGGATTATCACGTCAGTTGTCAAAAAAAATGGCAAGTGATTCCCCGCAAAGAGAAAAAGTTGAGGTCATCAGGCAACAGGCAGACAGGCTTGAGAATATGGTTCTGAACATGCTGGATTTTGCAAAACCTTTGACCGTTTCAAGGACGTCATGTGATTTAAATCAAATATTGAAGCAGGCAAATGAAGCAGTCTATGAAACAGCTCTCAAACGTGATATCGAAGTGGATATTCAAATAAATGAGGTGCCCGATTGTAAACTGGATGAGAGCAAGATATTACAGGTTTTGATTAATCTTATTTCAAATGCCATTGAGGCATCCCCGATTGGAGAAACTGTAACCGTATCGTTGCAAAGTCATATGAGTGTATTGCGTATTGAAGTTACTGACAGAGGCAAAGGAGTAAATGAAAGTATTGCAGAAAAGGTATTTGAGCCCTTCGTAACAAGCAAAAAAAAAGGAACTGGACTTGGGCTGCCGATCTGCAGGAAAATTATCGAGGCCCATGCAGGTAAACTGGAATACACGAACAACAATGATGTTGGTACAACCTTCCGGGTATCAATCCCTGTGAAACATTAATTGTTTTATGAGTTACAGGGGACAATACAGGCAGTAGGCAAACTAAAAAAGTATATTGATACCTCCTCCCCATGAGTATTCTGAGTGCCATTTCCCAACAAGAGCGATATTCTTCGTGAGAATGTAGGATAAATTAACACTTCCTTCCCACTCTTCGTGGGTGTCATACTCTGCTTCACCAGAAAGTGAAAGCCGTGGTGTCAGTTCAAGGGATTTTTCCAGCATAATTCTCGCCCCGCCGTCAGTATCAATCCATCCACGTGACTCTATATTGAGCGGCAGCAGGTAATGAATTCCAAGTATGCCCCGTGTTTTATCAAGCTCATCTTTCTCCCCCATAAAGTCAACACCGGCGAACATAGTAAAAAACCGATTGACATACCGTCCGTATGTAACGATTCCTTCCCACTCGATATCATCCACTTCCTGCCAGCCAACTTCCCACTCAGCGGTCAAAATATTGCGAATGTTGGAAAGCATCAGGAAACCTTTGGTCATATTGGTCAACATATCGGCTTCGCCCCAGAAATACCATGAGTCCTTATATATGTTAGAGCGTATTGCCGCCACTTCCGAGCTGGGTTCAAAATTATCATAATGAACGACCCGGGCCATGCCGCTTTTCATGTGGTAAAGCAGATGGCAGTGGAAAAACCAATCGCCGAACTCGTTGGCGTCGAACTCAATAACCGTGGTGGACATAGGGGCAACATCAACTGTGTGTTTTAGGGGTGAATGGTCGCCCTGGCCATTGATGACACGGAAAAAATGGCCGTGCAGGTGCATTGGATGGTGCATCATTGTGCGGTTAATCATAATGAAGCGGATGACTTCGCCTTCATGGATCAGGATGGAATCAGTTTCCGAAAGGGGCTTGTTATTGAGGAACCAAACGTAACGTTCCATATCTCCGGCCAAGGTTAGCCGTATTTCACGAACAGGTTTATTCTTGGCAAGTGAAGTGAAGTTGACTGACCTCAGTTTGGCATAGGGAGGCCAGGGCCGGGCCGGATCCATA
>CAXMTO010000298.1:0-6408 GCA_964196355.1 uncultured Myxococcota bacterium | reverse complement strand
CCACTCTGGGAGAATTGCCTCGGGCCGGACTGGGAAAAGCTGATGACCCGGGAAAGAACCCTTGAGCTTTTCAAAAAGATGTAATCGGTTGAAACCATCCAAACCTGAACATTCTGAGAACTGTTCCGAACCTCTGCAGGAACGACTGATCAGGTGGTTCAAGATGCATAGTCGTGACCTTCCCTGGCGACGCACCTATAATCCATATCACGTCTGGATTTCTGAAATCATGCTGCAGCAGACCCAGATGGAACGTGGGGTGGACTACTTTACCCGCTGGATCGAGCGTTTTCCCGATGTCGAATCAGTGGCAGCCGCAGAACAGCAGGTAATATTGAAATACTGGGAAGGGCTTGGCTACTATTCCAGAGCCAGGAATCTGCATAAAGCGGCTAAGGTAATTGTTGATGATTTCGCGGGCGAGGTGGTGTGTGATTATGATGTGCTCCTTCAGCTGCCAGGCATCGGCCCCTATACTGCGGCGGCGATAGCAAGTGTTGCGGGAAATCGGGATGTCGCTGTTATAGACGCCAATGTTAGCCGGGTATATGCCAGGCTTTTTAATATTGATTCGCCTGTCAAAGAAAAGAAGGGAAGGGATCAGGTTGCAGCGATAGCCCAAGAGCTGCTGCCCGCGGGGAGAGCGCGTCTGTATAACCAGGCTGTGATGGAGCTTGGAGGGCTTGTCTGCACACCCAGGACACCTAAATGTAATACATGCCCTCTTTCCAAGTGCTGTCGAGCCTTTGTCAAAGGCACTGTTGGCGAACGGCCGGTGACTGGAAAATCAAAGAAGATTACCACCGTTCAACGAGTGGCCGGGCTTGTTTTCCATAAAGGGTCTGTTCTACTCCTGCAGCGAAGGGAGAGCGATGTCTGGGGAGGGTTGTGGGATTTTCCCGGCGGAGAATTAGGCGAAGGCGAGGTTGAAGCAGCGACAGTTGACAGGATATTCGAGGGCACCGGGCTTTTGGTCGATGTCGTCGAACCGATTACAACAGTTGTTCACCATTACACTCGCTATAAAATTATCCTTCACTGCCTCCTCTGTACTTTACGCGGAGATGAAAGGGAACCTGTTCTCACCTCGGCAGAAGACTACTGCTGGGTTGCCCCTGAAAATTTTGAACGCTTTGGCTTTCCTGCAGGTCCGCGGAAAGTTCTCGAGTATGTAAGACAAAAACGACCGGAACTTCTGATGTCTTTTCTCTAGCCGCCAACCTTTTTTTCTTTGTTTTACCGTTGGCGGGCAAGATACTCAAGCTGAACAGGGCAATGGTCAGAGCCAAGAATCTTCTGAAGGATAGAGCCGCTCTGTACATTTTTTCTGGCAGACTGGTTGACGCAGAAGTAGTCTATACGCCAGCCGATATTTTTAGCCCTGGCGTTGAATCTGTAACTCCACCATGAATACTGGCCCGGTTCCCGATTGTATATGCGAAAGGTATCGGTGAACCCGGCCTCAATGAAGCTGTCCATCCATGCCCGCTCCTCTGGCGTAAATCCAGCGTTTTTGGTGTTGTTTTTTGGGTTTTTAAGATCAATTTCCTTATGGGCGACATTGAAATCCCCGCAGAGGATGACCTCCTTACTCCGGCCAAGTTCCTGGGCAAAGGCGAGAAGCGTGTCGTTGAAACGAAGCTTGAAATCAAGTCTCTTGAGTTTCTCTCCGCTGTTAGGAAAGTAAATATTAATGATATAATAGGTTTTAA
Organism: uncultured Myxococcota bacterium; assembly: GCA_964196355.1. Taxonomy (GTDB): domain Bacteria; phylum Desulfobacterota; class Desulfobulbia; order Desulfobulbales; family Desulfocapsaceae; genus Desulfomarina. The sequence continues at coordinate 4,696 of CAXMTO010000298.1, read as the reverse complement.
ATTCCAGGGTGAGGACCCTGCCCTCACTGTCAAATTCTTCATTACCAAGACCTTCGTGAACAGCCAGGGGTTTGAGGCGGGTGTAGAAGGCGACTCCAGAGTAGCCTTTTTTTTCCGCACTGTGCCAGTACGAGGTGTAGCCGGGGATATTTTTTAATTCCTCAGAGAGTTGATCGGGCTGCGCTTTGGTCTCCTGAATACCAATAATATCCGCATCCAGATCCGGGAGAATATCTTTAAATCCTTTTTTCTCCAAAGCACGGATACCATTGACGTTCCAGGAGATGAATTTCAGTGGTTCATTTTTGGTTTGCTTTTTGCCGGGAACTTTTCTTGGCCGCACACCGTTTTGTGGGCAGCTGTCTTTCAGGGCGCAGATATCGCAGTGGGGGCTGACCGGCCGGCATATTGACTGGCCAAAGGCTACCAGTATTGAATTGACGCTCAGCCAGTGTTTTGCGGGGAGTTTTTCCCGAAGAGCCATTTCTGTTTTAAGCGGGGTGTCGGTGACCACGTATTCCCAGATATTCATTATCCTGTGAACATGGGTGTCAACACATATGGCTGGTTTCTGGAAGGCAACGCTCATCACAAGATTTGCGGTTTTTCTTCCAACACCTGGAAGTGTAATGAGTTCCTCGATGGTCTCAGGTATTTTTCCTCCAAAATTTTCCAGTGCTGATGGGAGTTTTCTCAGATAACGGGCTTTATTTTTGTAGAATCCGACAGGATAGATGAGTTTTGCTATCTGCTCTTCCGGCAGAAGGGCAAGGGCCTTCCTGTCGGGGGCAATTTTGAAGAGTTTTTTTGAGGCGCTGGCGGTGGCTTCATCCTTGGTCCTGGCGGAAAGAATGGTTGCCACAAGAACTTTGAAAGGATCTTTTGTCTGTACAGCGATGAGATCCACTACAGGGACATCTTTGTCTCTTATTTCGGACGACACAATCTCAAGAAAATTATCAATATCGATATTCATATATATATCTGTATTTTAAAAGTGGAGGTTATTTTTTATGTGGGTGAATAGGAAAAGACATGAGTGATGGGGCATAATACTCCCACAGCTCCTGTGAAGAATAGAGAGGAGCTGTGGGATGAGTCTTTAGACAGGGAGCGTGTCGGGTTCAAACTGCAGGGTTGCAAAATAATCTGCAGGATTCTCCTCACGTCTTATGAGTTCCACCGTGTTATCTGCTGCAAGCAATAGCTCTTTCGGACGGAGGTTTCCATTATATGTAAAGCCCATAGAATGTCCGTGTGCTCCGGTATCATGAATGATCAGAATATCACCGTCAACTATGGGCGGAAGATCCCGCTGGACAGCAAATTTGTCATTATTTTCGCAAAGAGAACCAACAACATCGACAGTCTCTACTTTTCCGGGCTGATCCTTACCAAGAACATCAATATGGTGATAAGCACCATACATGGCCGGACGCATCAGCGCGCTCATGGAGGCGTCTACCCCGATATATGTACGATAAATATCTTTACGGTTAATGGCGGTGACTACCAGGACACCGTGGGAGCCTGTCATAAATCGGCCGCTCTCCATGAAAAGGGCAGGGGTGTAACCATGTTGTTTTTTAAAGTTGTCAAAAAGGGCTGTGATTTCACAGCCCATGCTTTCAAGATCAAGGCCCGGAACGTCCGGCTGGTAAGGTATGCCCAGTCCTCCGCCGATATTGATAAATTCAAAGACGATACCAAGTTCTGTGGAAATCATGGTAACCAGCTCAAGGAGCATTTGGGTCGTATGAACCATATACTCGTAGTTTAATTCGTTTGAGGCAACCATTGTGTGAATGCCGAAGCGGGTGGCGCCTTTGGCTTGTGCTTTTCTGTATGCCTCAACGATCTGCTCATGGCTGACACCATATTTTGCTTCAAGGGGATTGCCTATGATATCATTGCCTGTACGTCTGGCTCCCGGGTTATAGCGAAAACAAATCAGTTCAGGAAAGTTCGGTATCTTGTCCAGCAGGCTGATATCATCAAGATTAAGAATACAACCATTCTTCTCAGCAGCTTCAAGGAAAGCCTCCTGACTGGTGTTGTTGGAGGTAAACATAATATCATCTGCGCTCCCGCCAATTGTCCGGCAGAGCTGTAACTCCGTTATCGAACTGCAGTCAAAACCAAATCCCATAGACTGCATGATTTTCAGGATTTTTGGGTTGGGCAATGCCTTAACCGCGTAAAATTCTTTAAAAACATCTATTCCAGAGAAGGCCTCTTTAAGGCGCCTGCCGGTGTCACGTATTCCGGCCTCATCGTAGATATGAAAAGGGGTCTTGTAGTGATCAGTTATCTTTCCAAGCACGGAAGTGAGATTTTCTTTAAAGGGTTGGGGCATTGGCATGGTAATGTTCTCTTCTGCTGAAAGATGTATTAGGAGTAGAATAGTCTTTTAGTATTTCAATTCTGATAGAAGGGATAATTATTGTTGTTCTTAAGCCCAAATGAATATATTCTTGTATTGCATCTCTGTCAAGAACGCTATCTCATTTGTTACTATCAAGGTGGAAAGATAATCAGTAAAACTGTAACCATCTGAATAGTTTGTATATGTGAAGTTGGACACATCACCCGGAAGAGGTGTCTGTATGAGTTCAGTCTCTGTCATAATTCCTACCTTAAATGAAGCTGAAAACATTGACTATCTGTTAGAACGAGTGTTTCGAGTGAAGCGAACTTTCTGCCTTGACTTTGATGTTCTGTTCGTTGATTCTGCATCATCAGATGACACCTGTGAGAAGGTCGCCTGCTGGCAGAAAAGAGAAGATGTTTCCTTACTCGAGCGGCAAGAGGATGATGGTCTTGCCGGAGCTGTCGTTGCTGCCGCCTGCACAGCCAGGGGAAAATTCGCAGTTGTCATGGATGCCGACCTCAGTCATCCTCCCGAAGTATTGCCGGAATTGATAACCCCGCTCCTTGACGGTTCTCGGGACATGGTGATTGGAAGCAGATATACTGCCGGGGGTTCAACACCTGACTGGTCTTTAAAAAGGCGATTGGCCTCAAAACTGGCAACGGTCCCTGCCCGGATATTTACACATGTGAAAGACCCTTTGGCCGGTTTCTTTGGAGTAGAGTGCTCCCGATTACGAAGCTTGAAAGGCTCGGTTCGCGGTTATAAGATAGGTTTGGAAGTTCTGGTCGCAGGCGGCCTGGATTTAAGGGTAAAAGAGGTACCTATTGAGTTTTGTGAGAGAAGTTATGGCGTTTCCAAGATGAGCCATGGTGTGGCGCTGGATTATCTGATACAACTTCTGGCTCTTGCCAAAAGGCGGTTGACAAGAGGGCAGTGATCTCTTTCGCGGCGGGCTATTTTTTAGCTTGTTTGTTCCAGTCGGCAAGTGTTTTTGGGTCAAGCAACCGCTCCAACTCTTCATGGGGAATGTCGGTTAACTCTTTTGCTACATCAATCACCGGTCTTTTTTCTTCTGAAGCTATTTTACCGATTTTCGCAGCCTGCATATATCCGATAATTGGGTTCAGTGAGGTAACAAGTATTGGGTTGAGAGAGAGTGCTCTGCTGTATCCTTCACGATTGACCTGTATTTTGGGAATCGTTTTTTCGGCGAGGGCTAGAGCGCTGCCTGTTAACAAACCGATGGAATTTAGAATGTTCGCTGCAGCTACCGGCAGCATCGTGTTCAGTTGAAAATTTCCACCAAGTCCGGCGACATGAATCGTCGTGTCGTTACCGATTACCTGGGCGACTGCCATGCACACCGCTTCGGGGATTACGGGGTTAACCTTTGCGGGCATGATACTTGATCCCGGTTGCAGGGCTGCCAGTTTAATTTCGGCCAAACCGGTCAGAGGGCCGGAGTTCATCCAGCGTAGATCGTTTGCGATTTTGTTTAATGCCACACCTGTGGTTTTAAGTGCACCAGAATGTTCAACGATAGTATCCAGGCTGCTGATACCTTTATAAAGAGAGGTGGCCAGTACCAGGGCAACACCGGTTTTCTCGCTCAGCCGGGCTATAGCTTTCTCTGGAAAATCAGGGTGGCAGTTTACCCCGCTGCCGACAGCTGTGCCTCCAAGTGGTAACCTGCGAAGTCTTCTGAGCGAGTCTCCAAGCCGCTCGCAGCACTCACTGATCTGGGCTGCCCAGCCTTCCAACTCTGCCTGCAATCTGATAGGGAGCGCGTCCATGAGATGAGTTCTTCCTGTTTTTATGACATCACTGTTATTACGGGCAAATTGGAGGATTTCATCTGTGAGTAATTTAAGTGCAGGCAACAGTTGAATTTCTGTCTCTAAAACTGCGGCAAGGTGAAGGGCCGAGGGTATAACATCATTACTGCTCTGTCCCAGGTTGACATGGTCATTTGCGGAGAGTGTTATCCCCTGTCGACGGGCTAAACCGCAAATAACCTCGTTGACATTCATATTCGTGCTGGTTCCAGATCCTGTTTGAAACACAGAAACGGGAAACTCTTGCATCGGTTTGCTGCCAAGAAGCTCAGTTACACTCTCTGTGATAACCTGGGCCAGGTCGTCGGAGAGAATACCGAGTTCATTGTTGGCTCCGGCTGCTGCCTGCTTGATAAAAAGTACGGCCTGAATAAAACTCCAGGGGAGAGTCTGGCTGGAAAGAGTAAAGTTTTCTACTGCACGCTGAGTCTGTGCACCATAAAGTGCCTGGAAAGGTACCTGGACATCACCCATGCTGTCTGTTTCG
>CAXMTO010000297.1:0-3918 GCA_964196355.1 uncultured Myxococcota bacterium | reverse complement strand
AGATATTATAAATTTATTTGTTAATCGCTGACAGGAATACGATAGTCAACAGTTTGCATTCAAGTGCAGTGGAGAGGAATGGCATCTTCCTTTCATTTGCGGTTTATGTACCAACATAAAAAATCATTGAGGTCGAGAGTTGTTGTCAATTTAAGCAAATTAAGGGCCATTTTGGCGGATATATTGTCAAAAAATTATAAACAATGTGAGTTATGCAATGAATGAAAAAGAACTGCAAAAACAATTGCAGACCAAGGTGAAAAAACGGCTGGCCCCACTGTTTACACGTTATAAAATGGATTTCAGTGGCCTCGAGTCAATCCTGAAATGGAAACCTATAGTTCTCGTTATTGGCAGCTATTCTTCGGGTAAGTCTACCCTTATCAATGAGCTTGTTGGCCAGGACATTCAAAGAACCGGTCAGGCTCCAACCGACGATTCTTTTACTGTGATAACATCTGATCTCGGTGTTGACAACACGGAGGTTCCGGGGTCTACGCTTATTAATGATTCCAGTATGCCTTTTGATCAGTTTAAGAAATATGGTGAACGGCTTATTTCACATATGCACATGAAGTATATTGACAGTCCGGTATTGGAAAATATGTCAATTATTGATAGTCCAGGAATGCTTGATGCCACAAGTGAGAAGGGTCGAGGCTATGACTATCTGGCTGTCCTGGGTGAATTTGCTAAAATTGCTGATCTTATTGTTCTCATGTTTGACCCTCATAAAGCAGGAACAATTAAAGAATCATATACTACCATAAGGAATACCCTGCCGGAAAAATCTGGTGAGGATCGTATTGTTTTTGTGATGAGCAGAATTGATGAGTGTGATAGTTTCAGTGACTTCACCCGCTCGTACGGTACGCTCTGTTGGAATATGTCACAAATGACCGGTAGAAAAGATATTCCGCATATTTTTTTGACATACTCACCGACTGCTATTGGGCCGGGATCTGTGGTTGAAGGGTGGCCCCAGGAAAGACGTGAGTTGATAGAAAAAATTAAGAATGCACCCGGTTTTCGGATTAACCATATCCTGGAAGACATTGACCGTAAGGTAAATGAGTTGCAAATAGTTGCCGAGGCCGTGGCTGGTTTCACTATGAGATGCCAGCAGGTATCGTGGAAGATAACCAAAATAACAATTGCTGTTGCGCTCCTGCTTTTTCTTTTTGGCGATGTGTTGTTGAACAGCTTGATTTCCTTTCCCGAGAGTACTCTTATAACCGCTGTTCGCAATGGTACATTTTCTTTAGGTAATCTCGTTATCCCTGCAATATTCGGACTGGTAACTCTGACAATCGGTGCAATCAGCTTCAGTAAGGTGGCCTATCCGCAAATGTTAAAGAAGGCACTTGTAAATGGTACTGATCTTGTAAGGATTAATAACGACTACAGAAAAAATCTGTGGAAAAAAATGGAAAGCAAGGCAAAAGAGAATCTTACTGTACTCTCTGTTCGGGATATTTGGAGTGGATATGGACGATCTCTGGTTAAAATTCAAGGCTTTTTGAATAATGACTTGAAAGGTTATTATGACAAGATAGTCAGTTAGCAGCTTTGTTCCTGCAGTTACACCGTACTTACTACGGTGCATTTCTTATGCGCCGTAGCACGGTCTTTTTAAACCCACCTCTGATCCCGCCAGAATCTTTCGCAGATATGGTGTTTGACTCGGAGATGTTTCCTTCGATCTATTTTGTTTTTCTGATTGGTATTACTTTATTAGGTGCATCCTTTGCGTCCTCCATTGCCTTGACGGCTTTTTCCATGCTTTCACGGCCGTAACCCATGGCCCGATCCTTGGAGGGTCTTCGAGTTTTAAGCCCTTCGTCGTTTGGAAAACTGTCTTCTAAAGTTTGACAAATCCCCTTTATCATCTCTGTAAATAGCCAGTGGACACATCAATCAATTGTCTGTTTACCGAAACGGAAGATGCCTACTGTAAATGTCATTACCAAGTCACCCCCCCAAACCTAGCAACATAAAAACCTGTTCTTAACCTATAAAAATTCAATTCTACCCAGAAATACCTGACAATAAAAAAGTATGATGAAGGGCAAGATGCTTCCAGATTATTTTTGCTTATCATTTCGGGAAAAATGTTAGGTAACCTGCCTGATACCACGACACTATCAACCATGCTCTTTCACCATCATAGCTTTTCACCTACAAAACAAAACGAGTAAAAGGGATACAGGGTATGCAAATGCCGCTTCCGGAAATAGTTTCCATGATGACCAGTATACGCCTATGATACAGGCCTTTGCGACCTCAAAGGATATGGTTGGAAATACTGTGAAATGGGTTGGGGGTGATTTAATGCGGCCTATGAGGGACGCCACTCAGCTAAGCGAATATGCAAAGGGAATCCCGGCACGGCCCATAGTAAAGGTTGTATGTGGCGTCAAAGATGCGGTGGTATCCATTGCACTTCGAACTGATTGTACTTCATTGGCCCCGGGGCCTATGCAGTCAACTAGCACACCTTGTTCACCATCGTTTATATGTGTGGCCTTTTCATCATGCCTTTGGGTAGTATCCGATGGTTCTTCGGGAGTATTATCGTCTTCTTTCGCAGCCGGTGAATCGGTATTACTGGAAATTGCTCGTCGACGTAGATCTTCCCATATTTTTTTTGCAGCGATAACCACGCTAGCCATAGAGGAATGAATCCATTTCGAAGCAACCAAAATAACAGAGTCAGCATTATTGCTATTCCACTGACTGTTAGTGCATGTTCAAGAAACGGGTCAGGGAAAGTTCTGATTGAATTATTCACAATAGGTAAACAAAGAGAAAACGACAGATACCAGAACAGGGGGGAAATCAAAATGAGTTGTTTGTTGACCGAGCCATTGTACACTTGATGTTTCGATCCGTTAATCTGGAATATAAAATTAATTAAGCCCCAGTAAAGACAGAGAAAAATATAATAAACTCCTGTTCCAGAAATGCGATGAAGCGAACCCGGTGTTAACAATTCTGAATAGATATCCGCTCTAAATAAAGTCACAGAAAGCGTGATCCGTGCGGTATTTGCAATCACCGTTAAGACAAGAGAAGCACAACCAGCAATGATGATCCAGGTGATCAATTCTTTAAGTGACAATCTTCTCCACAAGATCTGAAAAGAAGACATACAAAATGAAATGATAAGAAAATTGACTCCAGCACAAGCGGGTGCGATCACCACATGCTGATCAAAGTCTACCCAACCGTATCCAGGCTCACGAATGAATGATAAACTTGAGAAGGTCTCAGTTAAATATGCAGTAGGGCCAATTATCCATATTAGATCATCGCTGCTGGCCTGGCTATAAAATGTCTTGAGCAGGAAGGCCGAGATAAGCACCATCGAACCGATTATCAGCTTCGGTACATGGGGCGGCTGGATTGGACCATTCGTCATCTTCTATCCCTGATCCTGCGAAACAAAGATGGCGCCATTGATAAGAGCAGCATTGCCGCCAAGATCAGAATTCCTGGCTCTGGTACACTTTTCATACCGCCGCCCACAGCACTATTTGAGACGTTTTTGGGTAACGTAAGTGGCTGCTTGACATCTTTGCTGTTCTGATTGGGATTTCTGACAATCTCATCAACTGCAACAAAAGAGGTAAAGGAAGTCAGCAGGTTGTACTTCAAACCAAGCGAAACGATATCCTCTTTTCCCCGGTTATTTTTTTGGCTGGTACTGTAGTCAGAGATGCGGGAAATCCGTGCCCGTGCCCAGAGATAATTAAGGGCTCCTAATGTACTTTTTGAATAAAGCATATTCTCGACGGCAAATTCTTTTCGAAACACGCCCTCGCCGTTTTTGCCGGAAATAGAAACTGTCCCTGAGTGATTGCCTCGCCATTTACCAAGTACGATGACAGGGCGATCTGCGAAAAGATCTGGTACTGA
>CAXMTO010000296.1:0-5796 GCA_964196355.1 uncultured Myxococcota bacterium | reverse complement strand
GAAGCCGAGAAATCCAGGTTTTTTATGACTATATGAGGTGCTATAACGAGCACACCCTTGAAACGGTTCAACATATTGTGTGCTGATTGTTGTAGTAGAATTATATTCCTTATTTTCTATAGTTTTTGTTATGTCTTTACTTTGATGAGCAGATAGTGCTGGTACATGCTGACTTATCCCAACAGCAAGCTTTAAATTCAATAACTCATATTTTTGTACCACTGGGTTTGGTGGGAATGCACAAGAACATATAAATAAGGGTAATATTGTAAATAGAATGTAACGCATATTTGTAGTCCCTTTTATTGAAATTGTTATTCAACTACATCTTAAACAAACCAGAGATTTGCGATGCCATCCGGTCTGCAATAACATTGCAAGCCTCGTTGCGGTCGATATTGGTCTGTTTGGCATTTACAGCAATCCGAGTTCGATACTCTTGTTTGTTGCTTTTAAAGCTCCGTGTGGTGTTTGTGTTTGTGCCAATGCCGTTTGCTAGAGATGAGTTTTGTATCCCTTCAACACCACCTGGCACCGTTTCCTTGATCTGAATATCCGTTACCCCTATATATTCCTTCACTTTCCACAGGGCACCCGCAGCTGAATCCACCCCAGCAGCAACGAGGCCTGTGGCTAGCCCGGCAATCCCCGCACCACGCAAACTTGACCCTGAAAGACCCGCGACGGAAGCACCAAGTACGGCGCCACCAAAACCGGAACCAACAACTGACTGCATATTCATGCCTTCTTTTGCCTCATTGAGGTAGAGCAAATTCGCTGTTACCTGATATGTTGCGATTTTGGGGTTAGGTGTCACTTTGTAACCCATAAGGGAGAGTTTCTCTACTAAGGCTTGCTTGAAATCGACCTCCTGGAAGTCTGAGGTGTTGGCAACACGGACGAAGATTGCCCCATCCGAGCCATCCATGGCGTCTACAAGTTGTTCGGCCTCCAAGAAAATCGTATCAGACATCTTGGCGTCAACCTTCAAATCCTTGTTCTCAATCGCCTTCATGGTGTTAGCGCAACCTGTAAGCGTAGCAACCATCAGGCAGAGCCCCATCAAAACCATTTGAAACCTTTTCTTCATCATTACAACCCCTTTATTTATTAGAATGAATAAAAATAAAGACCCGAAACCTTTTTGGCTCGAGCCTTTGACAAACATCAGCAAGTGCTCTTTTCGACAACTCGGCCATCCCTCTTGGGATCCGTAGCTTTGCGTCACTGAATCACTTCAGTTTTGCCCTTATCGAAGAAACAAAAGTATAAATCGATGCGCATTATGTACCCGTAATTGTTGACTGTAAAGAAAAATCGAAGGGTCTTCTATGGGTTGTCTTAACTAATAAGAACGGGTCCAGGCACAGATGCATTAGAATGCTACAGATTTTAGAAAACAGAGTCCCATTATTCCTTCTGTATTGTTTGTTGTTGGTGAATTTTTCAAAAAGTTGAAATGCTTACTAGCCCTGAATCCAGAGAAGCGCCCCAAAGACGCCCCTCCGTACCGGACCTGCCCCGGAGACAAAACCCCGCCCCGGAGTACATCAACGCTACATTCCTTGAAACCTCAAATTATCATTTGGAAGTGTGTCTGGACCAGACATGGACCGGAGACAAAAAACTAAGAGCGACCCCGGGAAGGGCGCTCCTTGTAAATACTGGTCGGGATGACAAGATTTGAACTTGCGACCCCCTGCTCCCGAAGCAGAAGCGTTCACTTCGCTCACTGTGCGCCAACGTACCAGAGAGTACGTCATCCAAGGCCGTTTCTTAGAGGACGTGCAGCGGAAGTCCTTTCAAAAACATATAGCGGGCAGTGTGACCATATTGGTGTGGCCAGAGAGGCTACACAAAAAAAGCCCCACAGTCAGGAGGGTGAACTGCGGGGCAAAGGGTTCTATGGGTTTTTAGGAGGTAGAAGATGAAGGTTTATCTTCTGTTGGTTGATATCTTACTTTTTTGGTCAGGCATGTCAAGGGGAAAAATGAAATATTTATAGTTTTCTCTTTCCTAATACAGAAAACGTACTTAGCGGGACTCTATACTCATGTTCCGAAAGGCAGAAGCTCTATTAGGACATGCTATCTCTATACTTCAATGGTTATGAGTGCTTGCATTGGTTTTTGGTGAAATTGACGTCTTGAATTTATGTCCATAGCGCACAGGTCCCCGAAGCAGGCGAAATGAATAGATGGACACTTTGTTATGTTGTTCGATCTCAGTGTTCTGGAAGGTCTAGGAAAAGGTTCTTATGGGAATGTATCAGGTCGATAATAAAGTCCATGGTTTCGCGCACTCGAGCAAGCTGTTTTGTGTCAGGGTTAACCTGAAGCCAAAACTCTCTTTCGATATATTCGTCAGGTAACACCGGGATCAAGTCTCTTTCCGAGTGCGTCATGAAATACGGGATGACACCGATCCCAACTCCGGCCTTTACAGAATTCATCTGTGCGATAATGGTCGAACTCCTGAAAGAAGTATGAAGACCTGGAGAGAATTCATCGAGAAACTTCAATTTTTGGTCATACAAAAGATCATCAATATATCCTATGGCTTTGAGTCCTACGAGGTCCTCTCTTCTGTCAATGGCTTTAGATTTTAGAAGATAATCCTTGGTTGCAAACAGGCCGAGTTTGTAATTCGTTATTCTTTTCGCAATGATATTGTCCGCAGTCGGCTTCTTGACTGTTATGAGAATATCTACCTCTCTTTTTGACAAACTGTAATACATAGGCACAGCAACAAGTTCAACTTCCAATGAGGGATTCTTGCTTTGTAGGTTGCTGAGCCTGGAGGCCAAAAAGCAATTCCCCAGTCCGTCCGGGGTTCCAATGCGGATAGTTCCAGACAATTGGTTATCTTTTCCTGAAATATGTTCTTCAAATTTGAGAGCCGTTTTTTCAAGCTCTTCTGCAAGGGGAAGTAGCAACTCTCCTGCTGCTGTCAAGCGACAGCCTTTCTCTGAGCGTAGGAAAAGCTTCGTTTGTAAAGAGGCTTCTAATGCTGAGATGCGGCGAGATACTGTGCTGTGAGTCACTTTGAGTTGATTTGCTGCCGACACAAATGAGTTTTTTCGACTGAGGGCAAGGAAGAAACGGATATCGTTCCAGTTCGGTTTCATTTATTATCTCCTAAAGGAGCGGGGAAGTTAAAGCTTGGAGTGTGAACCGTATAATTGTTGGCATCTTGAGCTGTGCGTAATTGCACACTGGCTACACAAATTTCAACATTTACTGTTTAATTTCGTGCAGCTATTTTGGTTGTAGACAATATGAAACAGCTCGTTCCAGAAGGATTGAACTACATGGAAAATTTTCTTCAAATTGGTTTTTTTGTAGGGCTGGGCGCTCTTTTTCGACGGATTGAGGCATTCCCTGCGCAAACATCACAGGCACTCAATATGTTCGCTCTTTATGTTGCTCTGCCTGCTGTGATCCTTCTCAAGGTGCCTCATCTGAAATTTTCGGGTGACATGATAGTGCCGGCGGTTGTTCCTTGGGGGATGCTGGCTCTCTCCGCTGTGTTGGTTTATGCGGTTGGCAAGAGCGTTCACTGGTCACGGGAAACAATCGGTGTGTTGCTTTTGGTTGTGCCGATCGGTAATACGTCCTTCATGGGGGTACCTATGGTCAATGCATTCTTTGGAGAAGTAGGCATCCCTTATTTAATTATTTACGATCAGATAGGCACCATGATGATTTTTGCCATTTACGGATCGATTATTTTGGCGCTATACGGTCGGGAGGGTGAGGTAAAAATTGCGGAAGTGGCAAAACGGGCAATATTATTCCCACCGACGATGGCCATGCTGGTTGGATTGTTACTGCGTTTTTGGCCTTATCCTGACACCCTTGTCGAGGGTCTGGAGACCCTGGCGGGAATGTTGACGCCGCTTGTAATGACTGCGATTGGATTTCAGTTAAGGCTTAGACTGAGCCCTGCTGTTATGCATCCGCTTGGCTTCGGGTTGGCTGTTAAATTGGTTATTGCCCCGCTCGTCGCTTTGATTGGATGTCGTCTGTTTGGATTGAACAACCTGGCGGCAGATATCGCAATATTTGAAGCAGGAATGCCTCCAATGGTGACTGCGGGTGCTTTAGCTATTGCTGCTGGCATGCTCCCGGAGCTGGCCGCTGCGTTGGTCAGTTTGGGGATGGCTTTAGCCTTCTTGTCACTGCCTATACTTTATTTGGTGATCTGAGTTTAGATCCTGATTCGGCGAATTACACATTGCAGCAAAAAACGTGATCTAGGGCAAGGTCGCTCTATGTAATCACTGGTCGGGATGACTGGATTCGAACCAGCGACCCCCTGCTCCCGAAGCAGGTGCGCTTCTGATCGCTTTGCCTCCTTCAGACATGGATCAAGGAAAGGGCAGCCGCGAGGCTGCCCTTTTTTGTATGGAGTTGTCGCAAAGCAGAGGTCAGGGACAAAAAATCTCCTGTCCAATGTCTTTGACTGACTACTGCAAGCTTAATATACACCTGAATAGATAATCTCGATCCAGCGCTCGCCCGTGAAGAGTCCATCTCCCCATTCTTTCTCAAGGTCAGCCAAAGGCTTAGCCTCAACCGCCTCCTGTGCACTTTTCCCCTCCTCTTTAAGCTTCCTCAGCCTCTCATAGGCCGTTGCGAGCATCTGACGATAAGTCGCTAGCTCGGCCTTGTTACCTAGGGGACCGTGCCCTGCGATAATCTTTGTGTTGTCATCAGCTAAAGCTGACACCGTATCAGCGGCTTCGATCATTCCTTTGAGGGAGCCGCCATGTTTGACGTCGATAAAGGGATAGAAGCCATTAAAGAAAATGTCGCCGGCGTGAATCACATTCGCCACTTTAAAAAGGATAAAACTGTCGCCATCGGTATGTGCGTGGGGCACGTGTATGGCTTGTACGCTGTCGCCATTGAGGTGGAAAGTCATGTCTTCGGAAAAAGTCACCACTGGTAAGCCGTCGCTGGCAACCGCCTCCCGTTTCATTTTGAATGCTTCGATAAATGAGCCTGAACTCAGGCGTTCACGTACATTGTCGTGTGAGAAGATCAACGTGCCACCCTGGCCGAGATTCTCGTTTCCTCCAGTGTGATCGCCGTGGTAATGGGTGTTGATCAGAAATTTCGGGAAGTCGCCACCGACTGCTTTGATTGCAGCGATTATTTCCTCTGTGAGGGGTGCATACTGGTCGTCGATCAGGAAAGTCCCATCCTTGCCAATAAATAGCCCGATGTTGCCGCCTTCTCCTTTAAGCATGAAGATCTGTTCAGAGACCTGAAGAGAGGTGATCTCGACTTCATCGGCCTGAACGGTTGTTGTGAGTAAAATGAATGCTGCGGTTAAGGCAGCTAATGTCGATATTGTTTTGCCTGTCATTTTGAATCTCCTTTGCTTTTGATTGGTCTGTTCCCTTTTATCACTTCATCGTCATTCTAGCTCAAATTGAAATTATGTGCAGTGCAGAGAGTAATGTTTGAGGTGGAGACAGACCTGACTCCAGTCGTTTGATTGACAACGCATGGGGAGGTCGCTCTCATGTAAATACTGGTCGGGATGACAAGATTCGAACTTGCTACCCCCTGCTCCCGAAGTAGGTGCGCTACCAAGCTGCGCTATGTTCTTATAAGTCACGACTTCTGAGAAGAAAACTGGCTTCTTATTGATAGCGGTATTTAGGAAGCTCTTTAATACACAAAACTATGGCCACTAGGGTTCGATCCCTGTTGGCCTTTCTTGTAATGCAGGACTTATGATTTTGGTGAAATTGGCACAGACTTCAACTTGATATCCTCGAAGGTA
>CAXMTO010000295.1:0-19740 GCA_964196355.1 uncultured Myxococcota bacterium | reverse complement strand
TACGCTCTTGCCCGCAATAGTCAAATGTTTGAGGTCAAGATCGAGATCAAGATTACTTACCGGGAATTTTTCTGGAAGGAGAATATCATCCCTGCCTAATTTGCCAGCAGCCTGGATGTTGCTTTGAGAATATTTCCCTTTCTTAGGAGGAGTGATGAAACCTTTTAGTACATTGAGGTTCATACTTTCACTTCGTACCTTGAGACTGTACTGCGCAGCCTGTATCTCGCCTTTTTTTATCAAGCCAGTCAATACGAGATGTTTTGTTCCGGGGGCAGTTACGGCTAGTTGTGCCATTGCATCTCGTTTAGCCAGTTTAACCTTTTCTTTTACTGAAAAAGCTTTGTTCTTTGAGCCAGTTCTGCCAATCAAAGAAACCAGATCATCCAGGTTGTCACCCGTCAGTGTAAAGGACGCCTCAATATCTGGTATTTCCTCTTTGATACGTATACCCCCGTTTGCAGAGACAACAATACTTTTATGGAATAATTCCATTGAAAACGGCCAGGAAACCTTCTCGTCAAACAATTTAACAAGTGGACCTGTTGTTATATTCGTTTTCAAAGCAATTGCATTGACCACCCCTAATATATCCAGGCGTCCATCGGTCTCTCTGCCAAATAGTCCGGTTCCTTCATCTAATTGGTATTGAACCGGAATCTTCTTTTCGTCATAAAAAACTGTAGCTCTGATGCCTTTGAGTGTTATCTCGCCTGTACTCTCTAGAGCAAAAGGCACACGATGTACATATGAGCTGTCTTCTCTAATTTCCTGACTAGCCTCTATGTAACTTTGCTCTCCCAAATGGAGATCAAGCCCCACCCCTCGTAGAGTGATACCATCCAACAGTAATCGTTTTTTAAGAAGCGACATCAGGTGAATGGTGGTCTTAAAATGCTCTATTTCGGCAGAGAGTTTTGGGCCATTTCTGTCGGCAGTTACAACAGATCCATTATCTGCGGAGATTACCAGCCATTTGCCAAGAGCAATATAATAACTGCCGCTTATTTCAATTTCACTGTCTGTCAGAGATGACAATAATTTAGAGACAGGACTGGTTAAAAAACCAAGAGGAATTCGCTGATGTGTATAGAAGAGAATTGTACCTGTTGCAAGAACAACAAAGAGGCAGATAAGACAGGTGTATAAAACCCTCTTCATAATGTCAGTTCTTCAGTTGCATGGTTAGAAAACATATTTCATTGTTCCGGTTCTCGCCAATACTTGATTAAAACCTCAGCAAATTCTTTGTATGAAAGGATTAGTATAACGAATATTACAAAAAACGCCAAAAGACTGTTACCAGTGGTTTACTTTCCTTCTTTTACTTTCTTCTCTAATCCGATATTCTACCACAAGTAATAGTTCATCAAAAAAAAGGTTTTTCAGGTTTAACTATCCAAATCTGGCTGACAGAGAGTTGTCGAACAACATTCAACATCCAGTTGACACGCGCTTCTGGCTAATGGCCCCGAAAGAAAGTTTTACACCGCTGTCACATCCATGACAAGACAACGGGACGAGGGATTCGTTTTTATACCATGGGCATGACTCTTATTCGGTTTGAGCCAATATATCTAAGAGTGTTATTTGGAGTGTATTGCTGCACCTTTCTACTCATACCTCGCACCAGCCAGGCAGAGCCTGAAAGTGAGTCACTCTTACAACAACCATTACCATCCTTCTCCATGCGTAATCGTTGGAGTGAAGATTGGTCCGTAGTGAATGATTCCTATAGAGTAATAGACAATTCCCGGCTTCCATACAAACACATCTCGCTCAATGACACAGGAACAAGTTATCTCAGTTTGGGGGGCGAATACCGACTTGCCTATGAATCATACGACAAAGCCAATCGAGGAATGAGTGATATCGGTTTCCAAAATGTATTGCAGAACAGACTGGCATTCCACGCAGACTATCATCTCAACCACCAATGGCGGCTGTTTGGCCAACTGGGGTATGCCACTGTCTATGACCGGGAAGGTGGGGCCACTGCAGTTGATGAGTCAGATATTAATGTATGGCAATTATTTATTGACTATCAAGCCCCCCTCTGCGAGGAAGATAGGCTGGTATTTCGTCTAGGGCGGCAATTTATAGAGGTAGCTAATGTCTTTATTACTGCTGGCGAGGCAAACAATGTGCGCCTTGTATATGACGGTGGAAGAATAGCCTGGTTAATCGAAAATTCTTCCCCTTTTGAGGCTTTTGCTGCTGAGTATGTTGATTATGCTGATGATGCCTTTGAGATGTCAGGCAAAGGTGAGTATTTTTGGGGGCTACGCTACGGCCAGCCGGTTTACTGGGACGATATCGAACTGAGTTTTTTATATATGGGATGGGATCTGAAAGATCGTCAGTTTGAGCAGGGAGGAGCCTCTCGATACGATGAAACCCGGCATATGCTTATGCTTTGGCTCAATCAACCTCTTTCAGAAAGAAGTCAATTAAGCCTCGATTATTATCTTGTCTATCAGTTCGGCGAATATGAAGATCAGCCCTGTGGCAGTGATATTCATGCTTTTGCAGCCTTTGGCGAAGCAAAATATGCATTTGAAAAAGGATCTACCACTCCAATTATTGGCCTCAAAACAAGTTATTTTTCCGGTGACAGAGATCCCGATGACGACAAACTCAACACCTTCTATAATCCCGTTTTTGGAACCCCGTATTTCAGCTATGCCAGGGATGTCATGCCATTTAATCTTATTCACGTTCAGCCAAATGTAGGATATCGATTTAATGATCATTTACAGGTCACCCTGAGTAATGATGTGCTTTGGCGAGCAAGTACCAGAGATGCCTTTTATACAGGGACAAACGCAATCGGTGTGAATGGCGATGAAAGTGATTCTCGATATATTGGTACTCAGGCACAACTTTCACTCAAATGGCAACCGAATCGACATATTATCCTTTCCATGCATGGCGTCTATTTCTGGCCCGGAGATGTTGTGACAGATGGTGGAGGAGAAGATCAGACATATCTACATTTTGGCATTAATTTTCTTTTTTAATGACATCCATCACTCGGACTGAAAGAGATGTGCCCCCGGACACCAAAATATGAAATGAGGCAAAATAATGACACTATTACAATCCAATAAGACAAAACTAGTTTGCACCATCGGACCTGCTTCAAATTCTCCACAGATGATAGAAAAATTGATCCATGCTGGCATGAACATAGCCAGATTAAATTTCTCCCATGGAAATTTTGAGAGTCACGGTAAGGTGATCAAAGACATCAGATCAGCCTCGGAACAGGTAGGAAAACGAGTTGCTATCATGGCCGATCTGCCTGGCCCCAAGATGCGTGTTGGCAATTTTGCCAACGATCTGATTCTACTGGAGAAAAAATCACAATTCACTCTTACTACGGAGGACATCGTTGGCAGCAACGATCGTGCTTCTGTAAGCATGAAACAACTCCCCAGTGTGCTAAAAAGGGGTGATGTCCTTTTTCTAAATGATGGCCTTATTCAATTATCTGTCGAACAAATTGAGGGCGTTGAAATACATTGCCAGGTGGTGATGGGCGGAGAATTGCGATCGAGAAAAGGAGTGAACATTCCTGGCATTGATCTGGGAACAAGTGCCTTTACCAGTCGCGACAGAGAGTGCATGCAATATGCTCTTGAAAAAGGAGTAGATGCAATCGGTCAATCATTCGTTACCAATGCCGAAGATGTGAAGGATGTTCGAAATGCTGCAGAGGAAATGGGCCATAATCCATTCATTATAGCAAAAATTGAGCGATCATCTATTTATGACACAATTGACGAAATTCTTGATGTTTGCGATGGTATTATGGTGGCAAGGGGTGACTTAGGCGTTGAAATTCCCCTAGAAGAAATTGCTGTCGCTCAAAAATTTATTACTGCAAAAGCTAACCTTAAAGGTAAGCCTGTCATCACAGCTACCCAGATGCTCGAATCAATGACCCGCAATCGCAGGCCGACAAGGGCCGAAGCCACAGATGTTGCAAATGCCGTTTTGGATGGTACTGATTGTGTAATGCTCTCTGAAGAATCAGCTATGGGAGATTATCCACTGGATTCCGTGAAAATGTTAGCCAAAATATGCGCAGCAACAGAACCCCATCGACTACAGAAACATTATGAGGGGGTTTTAAAACCCCAGACAAAAAATTATCATGCTGGTCTTGTGGATCACATCGCAGTTAGTATCGAATCATTTCTGGCAGAGCTTAAAAATCCCGCCGCTGTATTGATACCAACAGCCAGCGGTCATACCGCTAGAAACATAACCAGGGTAAGACTTCCGGTATGGATATTAGCTGCAAGCCCATCCCGCAAAACATGTCAAGACCTCATGTTTTCATATGGTATATGGCCGATTGAAAACATACAACACTCCGTAAGTTGGACAGAGTTCTCAAAAGCTCATATTAAATTACTTGGTCTAAAAGGGGACCACATCCTTAAAGCTGAGGGGCCCTCATCGTATAATCCTGAAAATAATCATAAAATTGAGCTCATTAAATTACAATAGACTTTGTAACTGCGTTCTATCTTGAACTCTACCTTCGCCCTCGGCTGCCAGCTCTTCCGCCCCCTGAGCGGACATGCACTGAGGCCGCTGCTCGATTAGAATTCCGATTCACACCGGAACGATAATAGGTATCATAATTCCAGGAATTCCTATGATTGTCATGATAGTAACCGGTACTTCCACTATACCCTGTTGAACTGCACCCGGTCACGTTGGCTAAAAGAAGCATGGTCCACATCAAATATAAAAACAGCAGCATTTTTTTCATGCCAGACACCTGTCTAATGGATTACCGGTTGTAATGAATGAATCATCCCGACAAGTTCCTTGCCGCGACTGCTCGTTGTCTCAGGGGGGCCAATGTAAATTGCGATGACTACATTTTCTTGCGAAAGCTGGAAAAATGTTGCACGAAAATCCATAGTCTCGCCGTCTTTTTTCCCAGTACCACTAACGTAATAAACATCCATGGAGTTCAATGTATCAAACCTTCGCTTTGTGGTAATCACATCAGTGAGTAGATCAAGTGAGAGGGAGTCCATGTGCTCCTCCGCATCTTGAATTTTTTCCAGATGCTCGGGCACCCACATACCAAACCATAATGGCACCCCATTGTTTGGCATGGCGCTAACAAGACGAGTCGGTCCTTTCCTGTCTTCAGATAATCGAGATGGATCTGACTCAGAGCCAACATTTACTCGCCAATCATCTGCAATTTTCATGGTAAAATATTGTTTTCCTCCAGACGAATAGGTAATGGACAGCTGTGCCTGGGCAACTCCAGCTAAAATCGACAGAATAAATAGAATGAAGATGATCGTTTTTTTCGTCATAAGTCTCTCTCCTTTATCTGATCACTTTCTCCGGCTGATGTGTCAGAAGAGTCCTCCTGTACCAGCTGGAATTGGACAATAGCCTCACGGATATAGTCGCACGCGCTGGCCATTGGATATCATGAGGGCCTGAGCTGCATTTGCCTTTATTTTCCGGCCGTCAATATAAAATCGGATATTGCCGGAAGGTATAACCTGAAGAGTATGGTAATTAGATGGTTCAATCGGTCCGAGCTCAGGATTTCCCAGGTAGGAGAGAGAGGAGAGCCATAAATGTGGCAGTTGTGCGCCATGGACAGAAAACTGGAATGCTTTTAGATTTTTACCTGGTTCAAGAAATACTGGGTTAAAAATACGGGAGAGAGTCTGGCGACTCGGCTCAACATTGGTACCACTGAATATTGGGAAGTCTGACAGGGGAATTTTTTGGGCTTCTTGCTGTTTCATGATGAACCCGAATTGACCGAGAGATCAAACAATTATATAGAATAATGAGAACATATAGGTATAATAAACGCGAGTATACCTTTGAAAATTTCTGTCTGACACGATATGGATATAATATGGTCATAAAACGGATAGTAATCAAACTGAAAAGATATTAAAAGTGCAGGGAGGTCTTGTCAACTTTTGAGGGAACCTTGATTCAATCAAAAGTAGGCTCTTTATATTCAATATTCTGAAAAAAGCTGACAACAGACCAGGCCTAATGTTCGTATTTACTACCGTCAACTAAGAGGACTGTGAGGTCTCATCACATCATGAAAAAATATGGCCATCAACCAAGGAAATTCAGCCGGCGCACCTTTCTTACTGTCTCAGCAGGTGTGGCACTGAACGCGACCATACTGAGCCTGCCGATTCCCTGTGATGCCGTCAAATTTAGTGCAGAGCTGTATAAGATATCCTTCAGTCGCCCGGGAATGGGAACTTTCGTTAATATTACCGTACTGGACAGCTCACGAGACAGGGCAGAGGTAGCCATTGAAAAGAGTTACCTGGAAATGGATCGCCTCATTTCCCTACTTTCCCGCTTTGACCACAACTCGCCGGTAAGCCTTCTCAACCGTGATGGCTACCTCAAAGACGTTCCTCCGGAGTTGTTGTTGCTACTGCAAGCGTCTATCCATTACAATACGATCAGCAGCGGCACATTTGACATTACCGTGCTACCCGTTCTTACTCTGATACAACAAAGTTTTTCCTCAACGGGCCAGGCACCTAGCGAATTAGAAATAGACAGGATACGGACAGTAGTCGGCAGCCACCATCTGAAGATATCCAGAAAATCAGTATCGTTGGCTCGACCAGGAATGGCAATTACCTTGGACTCTATTGCCAAGGGATACATCGTTGACAGAATTATGGCTATACTGCGTGAACAGGGAATACGCCATGGACTTGTTAATGCAGGAGGGGATATTTCGGTGCTTGGAGGCAAAGACAAAAAACACCCCTGGCGAATCGCCATACAGGACCCACATAAACAGTACCCCCAGGTTGACGTACTCTCCTTATATACTGGAGCAGTGGCCACTTCCGGCAGCTATGAAATCTTTTTTGATCAGGAAAAACTCTACCATCATCTGATTTCGCCTGGTGAGTCCCTCCCAGCTAATGAAAACACAAGTGTTTCCGTACGAGCTCCCAGTGTCATGACAGCCGATGCCCTGGCTACGGCGGTCTTTGTCATGGACCCGGCTCAGGGTGCACAGTTCCTGGACAGTCAACACACCATTGAAGGGCTTATCATCAGTAATAATAACAACCGGTTCAGCTCTCACATGTGGCAGAGTTAAATCGGTAAGTATTTGGCAGCTATTCTTTCGTATTCCCTCTTTTGTATTAAAGGTTCTTGTTATGAAATCTCTCCTTTCCTTTTTCATCCCGGCTCTCCTGTCGTTTTTTATCTTAACGGGCTGCAGTGAAGAAAAAATTGAAAAGAATTTTATCCGGCCGGTACGCAGCATGGAGGTGCAGTCCTTTGATGCAATAGGAAAGCTGTCATTTCCTGGACGAGCCCAGGCCAGTCGTGAAGTCAATCTCTCCTTCCGAGTGACAGGGCCACTTATTGTAAGAGCGGTAGATGTTGGTACGGAGGTCAAAAAAGATGACCTGATAGCCCAAATCGATCCTCGTGATTTTGAGGTTAACCTGCGTGATGTACAGGGCCAACTGGCCAAGTCCGAGGCTACCAGGGATCGAGCAAAGAAAGATTACGAGCGCCTGATCAGGATCCGTAAGCAGGATCCCGGAGCCACCAGCCAGGCCATGATTGATAAGGCTCTAGACAACTTCGAGTCTGCCAAGGCAATAGTCAAATCCCTGCAGGCGGCAGAAGACTCAGCCCAAGATCAGCTGGACTATGCCTCCTTAGTGGCCCCTTTTGATGGCACGATAGTTGCCACGTTTGTGGAAAATTTTCAGCATGTCAGCGCCCAGCAAAAAGTCGTTCGACTGTTGGATGATTCCAAGGTGGAGATGGTCGTGAACATCCCGGAAAGCCTGATTGGTTCGGTGAAATACATTCGGAAAGTCTCTGTTGTCTTCGACACTCACCCTGACACAGTCGTCACCGCAACGATCAAGGAGATAGGTACTGAAGCCTCCCAGAGCACCCGAACCTTTCCCGTCACCTTGAGTATGGAGCAGCCAAACAATTATAAAATCCTCTCGGGAATGGCTGGAAAAACAATGGCCGTTGAAGCTGATTTCCCAGACGACAATATGGAGGTGGCTCTTGAAATCCCTCTCTCTGCTACTCTCTCTATCGATGATGACAAGACATGGATCTGGATCGTTGACCCGAAGACAGAAATGGTCCATAAAAAAGAGGTCACTGTCGGCGAACTCACAGACAACGGAATTGCCATCCTGTCTGGTCTCGCTCCCGGTGACATTCTGGTGACAGCCGGCGTTCATTATCTCAAAGAGGGACAAAAGGTAATGCTTCAGACAGGAGGAGAGTGATTTTATGAACCTCACCTCCCTTTCCCTCAATAACCGTTCCGTCACCTATTTTACCATCTGTCTGGTTATGCTGGCCGGTGTTGCCAGTTTTTTTGCCCTTGGCCAACTCGAAGATCCTGAATTTACCGTCCGTGCTGCTGTTGTGACCACATCCTACCCCGGAGCGAGTCCACTGGAGGTTGAACAGGAAGTGACCGACCGTATTGAGCTTGCCATCCAGGAGATGCATGAAGTTGACTATCTTGAATCTTTTTCACGGGCAGGATTTTCGCTGATCAGCGTTAATATTAAGTCAGAGTACTGGGCCGACCGGCTGCCTCAGGTCTGGGATCAGTTACGTCGCAAGGTTCGCGATGTGGAGTCGACCTTGCCACCAGGTGCAGGTCGCCCTCAAGTGGCTGATGATTTCGGTGACGTCTATGGATTTCAACTGATTCTCGCAAGTGACGGTTATAGTGACAAGGAGATGGAGCGCTATGCCAAAGACATTAAGAAAGAAATCAGTCTGGTTCCTGGTGTGGCCAGAGTGGATCTCTGGGGAAATCAGACCAGGATTATTTATCTTGACGTATCTCAGAGTCAGCTCAGCCAGCTTGGCCTCACAGATGAGGATATAAGCACTACTCTTGCCGAGCAGAATATGGTGGTAAATGGCGGTAATGTCGACCAGCAGGACAGGCGACTGCGAATCGCTCCCACCGGTGAATTCAAGTCGCCAAAAGAAATTGGCGATCTGCTCATTCGCCCCTCATCAATGACTGCTTCAGGTCAGTCCACAGAGCTGATCCGTATAAAAGATATCGGCACTATCAGCGAGGGTTACCAGGAACCGCCCCAATGGCTTATGCGCTCTGATGGTCGACCGGCTATCTGTATTTCCATCACCAATGTCGCGGGTCTGAATATCGTTGATCTTGGTAAGGCCATAGATGACAAAATAGACGAGCTGATTCCGACCCTGCCGATAGGCATTGAACTCAGCCGTATGCACTGGCAGTCCGACGTGGTCAATGCAGCGGTAAGCAGTTTTCTAATCAGTTTTGCTGAAGCCGTAGGTATCGTTCTGGTGGTCCTGACCCTGTTCATGGGATGGCGCATGGGAATGATTATTGGTGCTTCACTTGTTTGTACCATTATGGCCAGCTTTATCCTTATGGCCATAGCTGGAATTGATTTGCAGCGCATGTCTCTCGGGGCCCTGATCATTTCCCTTGGCATGATGGTGGATAACGCCATTGTAGTGGCAGACGGATTTGTGGTTCGGGTTAATACAGGAATGGATCGTCGGCAGGCAGCGTTAGAGAGTGCCTCGACTCCCTCACTACCTTTGCTTGGCGCGACCATTGTAGCGGTAATGGCTTTTTATCCTATTTTTGCTTCCACCGCTGATGCGGGTGAGTATTGTCGCACCCTTTTTACCGTGGTTGCTATTGCTCTGTTGCTGAGTTGGGTTATCGCTTTGACTCTGACGCCTATTCTCTGTCTGGATTTCTTACCAATATCGGAGCAGAGTACTGATGACACAGAATTGAGTCCTTTTCTCCAGAAATTCAAAAGACTGCTGACTCTGGCTATCCGCTTTCGTTTTCTGACTATCGGTTGTCTGGTCGCCCTGCTGTTTGTCTCTTTTATCGGTTTTGGCAATCTTTCACAGCAATTTTTCCCCTTTTCTTCCATGCAGAAATTCATGGTGGATGTCTGGTTACCTGAAGGGAGTCGTATTCAAACTGTTTCCGAACAGATGCGGATTGGTGAGAGGCAATTGCTGGCTGATGACCGTATCGATTCAGTTTCTACCTTTATCGGTCAAGGGCCACCTCGTTTTTACCTGCCGGTTGATCCGGAATCCCCGTATCAGGCCTTTGGTCAATATATTGTCAATGTCCATGACTATAAAATAATCGACGAATTGATCGCAGAATACACCTCCTGGCTCACAGCTAATCTGCCCGACACCCAGATTGTCTCACGAAAATATGGTGTAGGACCAAGTAACTCATGGAAATTTGAGCTGCGCCTCAGTGGGCCCGCAGACACTGACCCTCGTGTGCTTCGCTCTCTTGCGGGAACGGTGGAGGATATCCTCGAGTCCTCTCCTCTTGCAGATGCCAGCAATAACAACTGGCGACAGCGGGTAATGAAACTTGTGCCAGAGTATAACGAGGAACGGGCTCGCTGGGCCGGTGTGAGCAGGGAGGATCTGGCCAATACGACTCAACGCGCTTTTGATGGTCGTAGCATAGGCCTTTACCGAGAAAATGATGAGTTGATCTCTATTGTTCTGCGCCATGGTGAAGACGATCGCAAGAACGTCAGCGGTCTTGACAGCCTGCAGATTCAGCCTGGAAATTCTATTGAAACCGTTCCCCTGGCCCAGGTCACTGACGATGTGCTGACCGAGTGGGAAGATCCCCTTATCTGGCGACGGGATCGGAGGAACACTATCACCGTTCAATCCAACCCTATTCCGGGAGTAACCCTCCCTACTCTACGTTCCAGTGTCCTTGCCGACATTGAGGCCATTCCTCTGCCTGCTGGATATAGCATGGAGTGGGGTGGAGAATATGAGGACACCCTGGATTCTCAGGCTGCCTTGATACCCGGGGTCATTCCGGCCGTAGCCATCATGGCACTCATCGTCGTGGCTCTTTTTAATGCCATGCGTCCCCCACTGGTGATCGTCCTGACTTTGCCCTTTATCGTGATCGGTATCGTGGCTGGCCTGTTGCCCACCGGCACCCCCTTTGGTTTTCTCGCCCTGCTGGGGGCCATGAGTCTTATCGGTATGGGTATTAAAAATGCCATCGTCCTCCTGGATCAGGTTAATATCAATATCGATGAGGGCATGGAGCGCTATGAGGCAGTTATGGAATCAGCCGTTTCCAGATTGCGTCCGGTTGGCCTAGCTGCTGCGACCACCGTGCTCGGTGTTATTCCTCTTGTCCAGGATCCCTTCTGGATTGGTCTGGCTATCACTGTGATGTCGGGTTTAACCTTCAGCACTCTCCTGACAATGATCCTGGTGCCGGTTCTTTATGCAACCCTCTACCGGCTATAAGCCAGAAGAAGAACATGCAGCATTACACAACATAAAACTCTCAAAAGAGGTGAGCACGATGGATAAAGCCCGGAGACAAATAGCAACCTGTCTGGCAGGTGTTGGGCTTCTTTTACTCAGCAGCTGCGCAATGGTTGGCCCAGATTTTGAGAAGCCCGAAGCCTCAGTTGCTGATGCCTGGACATCAGATAATACGGAAGTATTCAGCGAAGTAAAAGAAGAGACGGATTACCGGGAGTGGTGGACTGTCTTTCATGATTCGGTTCTCAACTCTTTAATTGAAAAAGCCTACGAGGATAATCCGACCCTCCACGTTGCCGGTTTACGGGTACTTGAAGCCCGAGCCCGACTTGGTTATGCCGAAGGAACACTTTTCCCACAACACCAGGCTATTACCGGCGATATTTTAACCAACGGTATTAGCAAGAATGATGCTGTTTACAGCCCGGGGATGGACAGATACTACCCCAGTGCCTCACTGGGATTTGAAGCTAGCTGGGAAATCGATTTCTGGGGTCGTTTCAGAAGAACCATCGAGGCCGCGGATGCTGCATTGAACGCCGAAGTCGCGAGCTATGATGATATGCTTGTGACTCTCACCGCAGAGGTTGCCCGTGTCTATGTGACAATTCGCACCTTTCAGGAACAGATCAGGATCGCTGAGGAAAACATTCTCATCCAGCAACAGTCTTTGAACATAGCTCAGGTCAACTTTGACAATGGCAGCACCACCGAACTAGACGTACAGCAAGCCAAGTCCCTGCTTCATAATACAGAGGCCGCTATCCCTGTCTATCGTTTAGGAATGCGACAGGCACAGCATGGGCTGAGTATCCTTCTGGGCCTTCCGCCTCAGGAACTGGTCAAACTGATTAAAGGGCCAGGTGTTATCCCTGTTCCGCCAGCCCAGGTCGCGCTTGGCGTTCCCGCGGATCTTCTCCGAAGAAGGCCTGATGTTCAACAGGCTGAGTTTCTGGCAGCAGCTCAATGCGCCAGTCTTGGCATAGCTGAAACCGCTCTCTATCCACACTTTTCCTTGATTGGAAGCATTGGTTTCAGTGCGGTTGACTCAGAGAACAAAGAATTGAACAATCTCTTCAAGAGTGATTCCCTGGGATTCACCTTCGGTCCAGCTGTACAGTGGGATGTTCTCAATTATGGTCGTTTGAAAAATCAAATCAGAGCACAGGATGCCCGTTTTGAGCAGGCAATTATTCAATATCAGCAGGTAGTGCTTGATGCGGCTCGAGAAGTGGAAGATGCCATCTCCGGCTTCCTCAATACCAATGAACAGGCTAATTTCCTAAACCAGAGCGTCACTGCCGCAAGGAGAGCAGCGAAGATCTCCAGTATTCAATACCGGGAAGGACTGATCGACTATCAAAGGGTGCTGGATACTGACCGCTATCGTACCAGTCAGGAAGATGCTTATACCAAAGCCAGAGGAGATATCTCTTTTTATCTGATCGCACTCTACAAGGCTCTGGGGGGCGGCTGGCAAATGCGTCTTGGCAATGATTTTGTCCCTGAAATCATTCAGCAAAAAATGGCTGAAAGAACGGACTGGGGTACCATTGTGGAAGTGGATCAAAAAACAAAAGCTGAAAGTAATTAACCCGACAAGTTGGAAAACCTTTTAGAGTCGCTGGATGAGTGCCTTGGTGCTAACTCTAAGTTTCTGATTTCAAACCTCTCTCGAAAAATCTTGTGTTTTATGACAGGTTTTATGGAGTAAGGCGCTAAAAAGATAAAGGAAAATTTCAAATGACCGAGGACGCAGGGAACACTCAATTAAGTAAAAAGAAAAAGAATAGTCCTGCAATATCTAACGGCCCGAGGCGAAATTTTCTGAAACTTGGACTTGGTGGTGCAGGTGCAGCTGCTGCGGCCGCGACGGGACTCACAATCCTCAAGCGCATGGAGGGAATTCCACATGATGGCTTTCCACTGCCCATGCGTGAAAACTATAAACCCATTGACCAGCGCAATGTGATTCTCACCTTTGCTCACTCCCCAAAACTGAATAAAAAACACCCCGAACGAATAAAAAAGTTCAACAATTTCAATTTCCATGAGAAATATAAACAATTTTTAAAGCAGCCTTACCGCACAGATCCAGGATACACTCAACTCGATCGCGCCCTGCAGATTAGTGGGTTTTCGGGAGTTTTTCAACAGGTTCCAGACGGAATTGACGGCACGGACTCCGGTATCTTTTCCTGGAAACAGGAGATGCTGGTCAAAGAGAAGTACCAGTTCAATACTAAACAGGAAGCAGCCCTGGCTATCAAAAGTGCAGCTAGACTCTTTGGTGCTGTACGCTGCGGAATCACCAGACGTGACAGACGCTGGGATTATAACCCCATGTATGATCCGGTAAAAGGAGATAAGGAACTGAGCTGGGACAGTGACTTCCCTTTTGTACCCAGAACGGTGATCGTCTTCATGGTAGAGATGGACTACCATACCATGGGGGCAGCACCCGCATGGATGACGGACGGCACGGTGGGCAATGCTTACAGCGATGCCGCTAAATTATCCGGGCAAATGGCTATTTTCCTGCGCCAACTTGGATTCCAGGCAGTGGCCTCTATGAATGACCTGGGTGTGAATGCCGCCTATGCCGTGGCAGCAGGACTTGGTGAAGGTGGTCGTAACGGTTCGGTAATCACCCCTCATTATGGACCACGGGTACGAATCAGTAAAGTATATACTGATTTTGATTTTGTTGAATATGAACAGGCTCGCACCTTTGGTGTTGCGAGTTTTTGCAAGAACTGTAAACGATGTGCAGACTCCTGCCCTTCCAAGGCAATATCTCATGATGATGCGACCTGGAAGCCTACCTATTCGGATGATCCGGAATACACATGGAATGCAGCACCAGGTATCCTCAAATTTCACAATGATGCAAAAAAATGTTACCAGTTCTGGTGTGAAAATGACAGTGGCTGTTCCAACTGCATTGCCGCTTGCCCCTACAACAAACCAGACTTCTGGCATCACCGTCTGGTGGATGCCCAGAATGTTATTGCCCCTGGCCCTATGCACGCCTTTATGAGAGAAATGGATATCCTCTTTGGCTACGGCAAGGTGAGTGATCCGGAAAAAGTAAAAAAATTCTGGCAGACAGGTAATTTGATATGAACGAACATATTACGAACGAACCTGAAATGAAAAATGAACAGAATGAGACTCCGGAAGAATTGACGAACGAGTCTCGAAGAAATTTCCTCAAACTTGGAGCTGCCGGGGCAGGCCTTGCAGCAGTGGCAGCAGGTGGGATCACTGTGGTTAAACGCATGGAAGGACTGCCTCTGGACCACTTTCCTCTGCCCATCAATGATGAGTATGCACGTATTGACCAGCGCAATCAGATTAACACGTATTCCTTTAGTAAAAAACTCAATGATGCCCATCCAGAGCGTACCAAAAAGTTTTTTGATTGGAATTTTTATGAAAAGAAAAAAGGTTTTTTCATTGGCCCGTACAGGGACAAGGCAGCTGGCCAGGGGCAGCTTGACAGGGCATTAGGGGCGGCTGGCTTTTTCAGTCCGGCTTCCCAGCTGGGTTTTAAATCTACAGGTATGGATGCACTTAATGCAGGTGTTGCTTCTTGGGAGCAGACAATGCTTGCTAAGGACAAATACAGATTTGAAAGTCCCGAGGAGGCCACACTCTGCATCAAAAGTGCGGCCCGTCTTTTTGGTGCTGTGCGTTGCGGCATTACACCACGAGATGAGCGGTGGGATTACGATCCACTCTATGATGCCGACAATGATGCGATTTTAACCTGGGAAAAAGACTTTCCTTTCAAACCCACGAGCGTCATCGTGGTCATGGTGGACATGGACTATGAAGCCATAGCCACGGCTCCTGCCTGGACCACTGACGGTGCAACCGGTGATGGTTACGGTAAGGCCATCAAACTTGCGGGACAACTGGCTGTTTTCATGCGACAGCTGGGCTACCAGGCGGTGGCCTCCATGAACGATCTGGGCATGAATGTCCCCTACGCGGTGGCTGCTGGCCTTGGAGAAGCGGCTCGTAACGGGGCTGTAATCACACCCCACTACGGCCCCAGAGTCCGTGTGGCTAAGATATATACCGATTTTGATTTTGTTGAATTTACTCAACCCAGAGACTTCGGGGTTGCCAGTTTTTGTAAAAATTGCAAAAGATGCGCCGATGCCTGCCCATCAAAGGCTATTACCCAGGGAGACCCTTCCTGGAGGCCGGAATACTCAACTGATCCTGACTATACCTGGCAGGCCAGCAAAGGTGTGTTAAAATTTCACAGCGATTCAAAACTCTGTTTTAAGTTCTGGATCGAGAATGATGGCTCATGTGCCGCCTGTCTTGCATCCTGTCCCTATAATAAACCTGACTTCTGGCATCATCGGCTGGTTGATGCCCAGAACGTTATTGCTCCGGGGCCAGTGCACAGCTTCATGAGGGAAATGGATATTCTCTTTGGATACGGCAAGGTGAATGACCCGGCCAGCGTTACCAGATTCTGGAAAACGGGAGCAAAGATATGATGGATCTCACCTGGTATCTGCTCGGTGCACTCAGCTGCGCAATGAGCTATGGCCTCTATGAACTCTCACAAAAACAGCGCCTAAAATGGTTCGACTGGACCGGCCTAATCTCAGGTGCAGTGCTGATTCTCTTCGCCATCGCCTGGTCAGTAGGTGCGGTGTTGGAAGGGGTGCCACGGGCCGGCAGTATGGGCATGCTCCTCTTCGGGTTGCCCGGAATCATCATCACTACCCTAAACCTCAGATTCGTTCTTGCCAGAAAGGAGAACGACTCATGATGGGTCTTACCTGGTATTTTCTTGGGTTCCTCACCATGGCTTCTCTGATACTGTTCTGGCGGCTGTCAAAACAGTATCGCCTTAACTGGCTGGCATGGTCTCTACTGGTCAGTGGCATGGTTCTTGCCCTCTTTGCTGTCGCCTGGTCAGTGGGCGCTGTATTGGAAGGAGTGCCACGGGCCGGCAGTATGGGCATGCTCCTCTTTGGCCTGCCCGGAATCATAAGTCTGACTTTCGGGATGCGCTATGTCACCACCAGGCTTGAAAAACGAACTTTATTGACTGAGGTACAGGAGTTACATCCCCCGGAAGCGCCTTCACCAGTTGAGATATCGTCTCCTCAAATGGCGGCAGGACCAGCTCTCAAGGTTTCGCCTCTTTTCCGGACCGGGGCATATGTCTCTCTGGCCGCTGCCTTTCTTCTCGGGCTTGCGAGTGGAGACTCCGATTATGAAGCCATGGTACAGAGACAGGTGACGGATAAGGTTCTCACCAAGGTAAATGACAATCCTGTGGTCTTTCAGCTGGGTGAAAAGGTGGGCGGCAAGGGTGAATATATCCTCATCCAGGAAGGTCAGGGCTACGGCGGCCCCTTTGTTCTGGGCATCCGAATTCACGATGATGCCAGAATATCAGCTGTCCTGCCTCTCGATGACCGTGAGACTCCGGCATTTTTGGAACGAGTTAAAGAGGCAAACTACCTTGACCAATACATCAATAAGGCGGTGACGGACAACTTCGTCGTGGGAGATGATATTGATGCTGTATCCGGAGCCACAGTAACTACCATGGCTGCAACTCAGGCGGTACGAGATGGTGCCCATATCGCAGCCCTGCAATACTTCAAGCTGGAGCCGAGCTGGACATCGGTACCCTGGAAGTTCGGCCTGGGCGAGATTTTGATCATTCTCCTGTTCGGACTGGCTTTTGTCCCCAAGGTTTCTCAAAAGAAACCCTGGAAGTTTGTCTACATGGCGGCATGTGTGGCGATTGTCGGTTTCTATCTGAATGCCTCCATCTCTGTTGGCAATCTCTCAGGCATGCTTATGGGGTTTATTCCAGGATTTTCTGAACATATTGGCTGGTGGGTTTTAGTGATCGGTACAGTAGTGACTATCCTGATCGGCGGCAAAAATATCTATTGCTACAGGATCTGCCCCTTTTTCGGAATTGAGTTTTTTCTCTCAAAGATCAGTGGCACACGGATGACGCCCTCTCCCACCTTCACGCGTAACGCAAAACTCGTGGCAAACAGTCTGTTATGGGCAACACTGATGATTATTTTCCTCTCCAGGCACCCAGCCCTTGGCTCCTACGAGCCCTTTGCCATGATGTTCTCTTTAGAGGGAGCCGGTATCCAATGGTATATCTTGCCCTTGGCCTTGATTGGCTCCTTTTTCATGTCTTCCTTCTGGTGCCGTTTTTTCTGCCCGGCGGGTAACATGCTGTCACACCTTGTAAAACTACGAAAATTTCTTACTCAAAGGCAATTAAAGAAAATAGATCAGGGAGGTGCCTCATGAGTTCTCCTGCAAAAAACAACCAGCCAAAACAAAACAAACCTCCAGGGGGATCAAGGTTTGGCTTCTGGTTATCTAACACAATCTATTTACTTACCATTCTTGGAGTACTTGCCTTTTTGTATCAATCTATCAGTACCTCCTTCTTTTGATTTTTTCATAAACTTGTAGCCTGGAGATTATATCTCAAAATGAGAATCAATTTTGTGCCAATAAAAAAAATCACTT
Organism: uncultured Myxococcota bacterium; assembly: GCA_964196355.1. Classification (GTDB taxonomy): domain Bacteria; phylum Desulfobacterota; class Desulfobulbia; order Desulfobulbales; family Desulfocapsaceae; genus Desulfomarina. Next base: position 1,794 of record CAXMTO010000295.1, on the reverse strand, counting down.
CCTTTTACCTATAAAACCCCCTTGTCCTGACCCAAACACTGTAAGAGCATATCATAACGAAGAGGCCGCATTAATACAGTTATTGAATCTTTCAGTCGATTTGACGACTGTCGAAAAAGCGCATACCGATACCTTAACAGCTCCTGAAAAACGGCTGAAGCCTGAAAAGACACTGTCTGTGTTTAAGAAAGATATGAGTATTGTTCGAAAGAAAGATCGTTTAACGAAAAAATTGCAAAACTTAAACCTGAATTGAGGAATATTCCAGATCCAAAGGTGATTAACCGTAAGTCAAAATTATCACAGAAAGTATTGCAGATGGTCATAAACAAGCAACAGGCGACAGAGATAAATTTAAATAAAATGAAATGGGAGGAAAAGCGTAAGCTTGTCCAGGCAATTTTTGGTGGAAAAGATATCAATGCCAGTCGAACTGGAGTGTACGTGAGAAAAAATGATAAGGGAGTGTTGGAATATGAAATAAGGGGGTGTTTGTTGGATGATTTTATTGATAAAAAACAAGAAGGTAATGATGTCTAACAAAATAGTGACGGTAACAGCCTTTACTCTTGCAGGGACCAGAGAATGTGGTAAAAGCATTGAATAACATATGTTCACGGTACTATGGCATTAGTCTAACAAACGGAGGGAGAAGATGTTTTCCATGTTAAGAATAGATACGGCGACTGGCGAAAGCAGAAAGGAAGATTTTGACACTAAGGAGTATATGCTCGGAGGCAGAACACTTTCCTCTCGCCTGGTCAGCAAAGAAGTTCCGCCGACCTGTGATCCTTTTGGTAAAAATAACACACTCTTTTTCTGTACAGGAGTACTGGTCGGTACAACGGTTTCAAGTTCTGGCCGCATAAGTATTGGTGCGAAGAGTCCTCTTACCGGAGGTATTAAAGAAAGTAATGCCGGCGGTATAGTCGGTGCGAGGATGGCACAGCACGGGCTGCGCTGTATTGCCCTGGAAAGTGCTCCCAAAGGTAATGCCGGTTGGAAAATTGTCGTCATCGGCAAGGATAAGGTAGAGCTGGTTGACGGTGAATTTCTTGCTGACAAGGGTGTGTACGAAAAATCTGAACTACTCGTTGAAAAATTCGGCGCAAAAGCGGGTTGTGTCACTATCGGTCCTGCTGCCGAAAAGCTGTTGCTTGCCACTGGAATTGCCTGCTCCGACCCGCATGGGGTTTGCTCTCGCTATGCCGGTCGCGGCGGTCTTGGTGCTGTTATGAGTTCCAAGCGGGTCATCGCCATGGTTATCCTTGATGATGGTGAGGTTAAACCCACTTATGCAGATGCTGAATCCTTCAAGGCGGGCAGCAAGTTTATCGTGCAGCAGCTCAAGGAAAACCCCGTTTCAAGCCTCTTTACCAAGTACGGGACTGCAGCAATGGTCGATATCTGCCAATCCATGAAAGTCTTGCCTACAAGAAATTTTACCCACGGCACTTTAGATGGGGCAGAGAAAATCAATGCTCAGTCCCTGTATGATATTATTACTGAAAGAGGTGGAGAAGGAAAGACCCAGCACGCATGTATGCATCCGTGTGCTATCCAGTGTTCCAATGTCTATCCGGATAAAGATGGAAAACTTCTCTGTTCACCGATCGAATATGAAACAATGGCGCTGATGGGATCGAACCTCTGTCTGACGAATCTTGATGTTATCGCTGAGATGAACAAGATTGCCAATGATGCCGGTGTTGACACTCTTGATGTCGGCTCAGCAATAGGTGTGGCCATGGAAGCGGGACTGGCCGAGTTCGGTGATGAGGAAGCCGTAATTAA